>JBLHHN010000138.1:0-14147 GCA_047616785.1 Verrucomicrobiales bacterium | reverse complement strand
TGCTCCCTACTGGCCCCCCTAAGCCGTGCCGGCTACGGCAACCTCCCCGAGGCCATCGAAACCATGGCTCGAAATCCTATCAAAGCGATTGAGATCATACAGCATCAACGACTTAAATAGTGCCAGCCAAAAGCCCTGCCTATTGTATAGGATTCGGCACGTCAGAGCCGACATCGATTGTCGTCAGCTGGTAGCCTCCTCCGACCTGGGTCATCAGCGCATTGATCCCGGCGAAATTCTCGGGGTCAGAAACGAACGCCCCTTGCCCCAAACCACCGAAAGTGTGGGTCTCGATCAGGATAGGTTCACTGCGGATCAAGACGAAACTTGGGTTCCCGCTATCACCCGATATCAATGGATCTGCGCATGAATCAGGATATTGGACGGCCTTGGAAAAGCGCAATCGACGCCCCCCTACCCCGCCAATCTGGCGTACCAGCAGATTCCGATCTTTGTCTGTGACGATGGCCAAAGCCCCCGCCAGGTACGTCTGATAGTCCGATCGTGGTGGTAGGACACGGTAGAACGGCAGGGGAACCTCCCGCTCCAGCCGTGCCACGGCGATGTCAGGCAAGAGTCCGCCAAGGAGTGCTGCCTTCTCCTCGATGAGACGTTCAATCCTCCGTCCGCTCGCATCGTGGAAAGTCACCGTGTCACCAATGTTCCGCTGATAGTGCCATGCCATGAGGACATGGCGGGGCGAGATCAAGGTGCATGTGCGCACGCTGTCCGTGGAAACTCCCGTCATATTCACCCGGCGCCGCCAGCCACGAGCCCAGAGGGCGTCCCCAGTGGGTGAATAACGATCGAACATGTTCAGAGATCCTGGCTTGGTAGGCACCGTGGCGAGGGTCGACTGGTTGATGACGTTCCTGACTTCTAACACACCACTAAGCCGATTCAACCTACCGCCGCCGCCTGCCACTACTGGTGTGATATTATTAGAAGTGACCACGCAACTCACCGCGAGAAGCATGCCGATTCCAACGATGAGAACTCTTTCGTGTATCTTCATGACTCGACGATAAAGTCTGGAGAAAGGGATGCGACTCCTTTCTGACCCACTTGAGAAGTCCGAGCGTTAGCGTCTGAGTGCAGCCTTATCGATGACGAACGATCCCTTGTAGGCAAAGGGGCCTTTCGCTGGGTCAGGCTTGAACTCGAACACGTTCACGGCCGGGTTCTTGCGGTTGCCCGTTTTCACGTGCGCGGTGACTTTGAGATTCTTCTGTCCCCAAACTGATTTGCTCATCTTCCGACTCTTGATGCTGATGGTGTTCTTGCCATTCTTCAATCCGCCAATGACGAGCTGAGTGCCAAAGTCGTCGGAGGTGGTGTGCTCACTGATGCCATTGATGACAACTTCCGTTTCGAATCCTAACGATATGACATGGAGGTCAGCGATATGATCTGGTTTCGGGCAGGGTTGCTGCACCTTCGGACTGCGACCACTAGGTTGAAACTCTGGCTCTTTGAGAAACCCCAACCGGTTCGCGCCGATGTCCTCTATCACATCGACTGGTAACCCTCCCATTACAGCAAGACTGTGAAATTTCCAAGTATCTTCCTTGAGGTAACGCAACACAAGCAAGCTGCTTGTGGGAGCGGCAGCATCGACTTCGAAATCAACTTGGCCGAAATAGATGGCTGTGGCCGTGGGACCATTGGACTGCACACTTAGGGGCTTGAGCTTCATCAGAGAAGGAGGCTTCATCGGTACGGCAAAGACCGCGCCCGGAAATTGCTTCTTTTGAGAGACCACCACATTGCGAGTTTCTACCTGTCGCGCATAGGCGGTCACTTTTTTCCAAGAAGTGTAGTCTTTTTTTAGCATCGCATTTCGCCATGTTTCGTACACCTGTTCCATGCTCTGACGCAGAGCCGGGGGTGCTTCTTTTGCATGAAGTGAGATTATCAAAGACGAGAACAAAGCAATGATGAGAAGCCGATGCATAGTGATCAGCTTCTTTGGAGTAGCATGATCGTGCAAGCTTTGAAAAACACTGTTCAACGACTTGAAAGAGATTGCCAAAGGGGTGAAGACACTTGAATCTTAATGGCTCTGATGCTGCTTGTTCCTCCCATCCTCCCAAACACCATGTCCTCTGGATTACTCTCGTTGGTATGTTACCACGCTTACGCTGAATGACTTCTTATGGCTAGGACGGAAAGACTCATGGATGGAGCATCCACTCTTGTATACAAAGTAACGGGCGGCACGGAACTCCGAGCCTATCTCTTTTATCCTGAAGGACATCGCGATACCGACAGGCGAACTGCCGTGGCGTTTTTCTCAGCGGGCGTTTGGGACAATGTGTTGATCAGTCAGTTCGCTCCTCATTGTCTTCACTTCCGTGAACGCGGGGCTGCTTCGATCATCTTTGAGTATCGAGAGTTGTCTAAGCACGGCACGACACCGGTGGAAGCGATTGCCGATGGGCGTTCCGCCCTGCGCTGGTTGCGGATGAATCACGAAGGTCTCGGCATTCATCCTGATCGCATCGTCTCATCAGGAGCCTCTGGCGGAGGGCATCTTTGCCTCTGTGCGGCGATGCTAGAAGGGCATGATGAGCCTGGCGATCCTGTGGAAATCTCTTGTGCCCCAAACGCACTGGCACTGTTTAGTCCGGTGATTGATACCACGAAGAAAGGAGTGGGCTTCGATCTATTTCGCGACCCAGCAGAAGCGAAGTTTACCAGCCCCTCGCAGAATGTCCGTAAGGGACTGCCGCCGAGTGTTATCTTCCAAGGAGCCAATGACCGTGTCGTGTCTCCAGATGCTGCGACGCGCTTTGCCAAGGCAATGAATCGGAAGAAGAATCAATGTGCTCTGCATTCCTATGCACGCGAAGGCCACAGCTTCTTCAATTTTAATGTTAGCATGCAGAATTTCGAATCGACCATCAACACGATGGATCGATTTCTTGTCGATCTTGAGTTTCTGCCAGAGAACGTGGACGGTGATGGCAATCGTCTAGCAAGCTAGCCGATCCTAGCGCTTGCCTCGGACTGTCCACTTGGGATCGGGACGATGGGCGTCTTCCATGTAGCCGACAGCTTTCTTCACGAGATCAGGATGCGCTTTCGCTAGATCGTTCGTCTCTGCAATGTCTTTGGAGAGATCATAGAGCACCACATTCCCTGAGAACATTGGTTCACGTATCGCTTTCCATGAGCCGAAGCGCACTGCCTGGCGGCTGCCTTGCTCATAGAATTCCCAATAGAGATAGTCGTGCTGCTTCTGCTTGTCTTTCTGACCTAACAAGGCCGGAAGAAAACTGATCGACTGAGTGTTCTCGGGCAGGGGCTGCTTGGTCATTTCACAAATCGTGGCCATGACGTCACCGAAGTAACCGATGTGATCGGACACAGTCCCTGCCTTGATGTGGCCAGGCCAGCACGCGATTGTGGGCACCCGAATTCCGCCTTCGGTTAAGGTTCGTTTCAAGCCTTGCAAGGGCCCATTGGCATCAAAGAATTCTGGATCATTGCCGCCTTCTCGGTGAGGTCCGTTGTCCGAGGTGAAGATGACGAGGGTCTTCTCATCGATCTTGTGCTCTTTCAGCTTTTCTAACAATTGACCTATATCGCGATCCATCCGACTGATCATCGCGGCCTGTCCTTTGTTAGGACGGCTCCAATCTTTATCCGCGTAGATGTCGTAGTCTGGCACATCTTGTCCGTCCCCCGTCCCGCGGGTTCCTTCATTGTTGGCATGCGGGATGGTGTATGAAAGGTAGAGAAAGAAGGGCTCCTGGTGGTGTTCGCCTAACCATTTCGTGGCTTCGGCATGGACAAGGTCATGCGTGTAGTCGACTCGCTCCATGGCCCAGCCTTCGCCGCGAATAGGATTCTCCCACTCGGGGACATTGCGCAGCTGAACCTTCTCTTTGTTTCTGTAGAGAAAACTCGGGTAATAATTGTGCGCGTGATGTTGATTGAGATGCCCATAGCAGACATCGAATCCTTGATTGTTCGGATGCCCTGGCGACATCACCTCACCAAGTCCCCACTTGCCGAAGAGAGCGGTGGCATAGCCCGCGTCTTTGAATACTTCAGCGATAGTCTTGTCCTCATCACGCAAAGCCTGGCTCTCAATGTTGCCTGCACCAGCATTGCCTCGAACCCAGCAACGTCCTGTGTGTTGCCCTGTCATGAGGACACAACGGGAAGGCGCGCAGACCGTCGTGCCGGCGTAGAACTGCGTGAGCTTCATTCCCTCGGCGGCCATCTTATCGAGCTCTGGCGTCTGAATCTTCGTCTGCCCGAAACAACCCAGATCTCCATAGCCAAGATCATCAGCCATGATGAAGATAACATTCGGCTTAGCAGATTGATGATGATCCGCGTGAAGGATCGCGAGAGGTCCGAGGACTAGAAATGTGATCAGAAAGGGTGTTTTCATAGAGCGGTATCGATTTGGTCTCCAACGTAGTGAATGCGTAGGTCATTGGTTAGGCCCGAACGCCCGATGGGTTGGCCCATGACCACCACGATAGGATCACCCGCTTTGGCCCAGTCTTGAGCGAGAAGCAGTTCATCGATCTCCCGAATAAAGGTCGTGGTGAGCTCGGGCATAGGTTTACAAATGGGCCAGATTCCGAACATGATCGACATGCGCCGAAGGGCCGCAGGGTCCTCGCTGAAGGCAACCACGGGGAGCGGTAAACGTAATTGTGAGAGGTAGCTCGCGCCACCGCCGTGAGAAGACCAGATAGCGACGATCGGAGCGTCAAGTTCGCGTAACACGGCACCCACGCCTCGCGCAAGCGCTGCCGTGCGATACTTGGACGCGCGTGGCTTGGCTGGCAGCGACCAATGATCCGGGTCCTCGCGGCGCTGGCGATGCGTGTAGAGACCGACCTTTCGCAGGATCTTTACCGCTTCGACAGGATACTTGCCCACGGCCGTTTCCCCAGAAAGCATGACCGCATCCGCGCCATCAAAGATGGCATTGGCGACATCACTGACTTCAGCGCGAGTCGCGGATGGCGATTCGATCATGCTCTGAAGCATCTGAGTCGCCACTATGACAGGCTTGCCTTGATTGTTGCACTCGGAGATGATCCGCTTCTGGATCACTGGCACTTGTGCTAGATCCATTTCCACACCAAGGTCGCCTCGGGCGACCATGACGACGTCCGTCTCACGTACGATCTCTTCCAATGCATCGATGGCTTGGGGTTTCTCGATTTTAGAAATGACAGGGATGAAGACAGTGGCGCCGTCACTGGTAAATGCACTGGTAGGGGCGCCATCCGAGACGGAGTAAGCTCGGGGACGGGCTCCAAGCGTCCGCAGCATCTCCTTGAGGTCCCTTACATCTTGAGCGTTCTTTACAAAGCTCAGGGATACAAAGTCGAACCTCTGCGCGACGACGAAATTCAAGCACGTCACATCATACTTGGTGAGTGCTGGGAGGGTGAGCGTCGTCTCCGGTAGGTTCATTCCTTTGGACGATGTCAGAATGCCACCAACCTCCACCATTGCGGTGACCATCTTATCGACACCTGAGCCGGTGGTGGAAACGCATCGCAGGCGCAAGGCACCGTCATCTAACAAGATCGGCTCGTTCGGCTGGATCTCATTCAAGACCTCAGGGCAAGTGGTGGAGAAAGTGAGAGGCTGTGCCGCATCCGTGATCCGGATGGGTTTCACGAATCGCACCTCTT
This sequence comes from Verrucomicrobiales bacterium, assembly GCA_047616785.1. Lineage (GTDB taxonomy): Bacteria > Verrucomicrobiota > Verrucomicrobiia > Verrucomicrobiales > DEV007 > JAACDM01. The sequence goes on along the minus strand of JBLHHN010000138.1, from coordinate 8,475 downwards.
GACCAGGCGCAAGGGCGACCCCGCCGTCGATGACCTTGCCAATACGCACCTTGGGACCTGACAGATCACCCATGATGCCAATGTGCCGCCCGAGTTCATCGGCAACGCGACGGACCAGTTTGAGCATGCGCTCAAATTCCTCAAAAGTGCCGTGAGAGAAGTTGATACGGAAGACACTGACACCCATACGAATAAGTTCCGCCAGGGTGGCCTCATTTGCGGATGCAGGGCCGAGAGTCGCGATAATCTTGGTCAGGCTTTGTCTGTTCTCTGGGATGTCCATATAAAAACGTTAGTAATTGGTCAGCTTGTGAGATTGCGCACCACCCATTGGACGTGTGACAAAGGCTTCCAGCGTATGCTTGGTCCGCTCTGAATAAGTCGCGATGTAATGGGACATGACCGTCTCGGCGTGCTCGGCCCGAACCAAGGTGACGGTGCTTCCCCCAAAGCCTCCGCCCGTCATACGTGCACCCAGCACACCTCTAGCAGCACCTATCTCCCGAGCAATCTCCACAACTGTATCAAGCTCTTCACAGCTGACCTCATAGTCCTTGGCGAGGGACTCATGACTAGCATACATCAACTCTCCCAATCGATCCCACTCGCCTTTCCTGATCGCTTCCACCGCTTCTAGGGTACGCTTTGTCTCGCTCACCACATGCCGTGCCCGACGGAAGAGCACGTCTTCAAGGCGAACTTGAGCATCCGCCAGATCATCTTCACTGACATGACGCCAACTCGGTGCGCCAAGCCGTTTGCGAGCACGATCACATTCTTCCTTGCGCTTCGCATACTCACCGGATGCCAATGAATGTCTGACATTGGTGTTCGCGATCAGAAGGGTCACGTCCGTATCTTGGAATGGGACGGGCGTGGTTTCCATGGATCGGCAGTCGATGCGCAGAAGATGATCCTGTCGCCCTAGCACCGAAGTGAATTGGTCCATGATACCACAGGGAACACCGACAAATTCGTGCTCCGCGCGCTGGCATAACAAGGCCTTCTGTTTCGGAGGCAGGTGGTAATCCGCCGCCTCTTCAATGAGCGTGGCAAAGGCAACCTCCAGGGCCGCGCTGCTGCTCAACCCGCCACCCAGGGGCACCGAGCTTTCAATCCACACGGCCATGCCGGGCACCTGTGCCCCCGTGCGCTGGAACCCTGCAAGCACTCCTAACGGATACCGCATCCAGGAAGCGACCATCTCGTTGGGGGAAGGTGGATTGGCCAAGTCGATCACTGCTTCGTCCTTATAATGATGCGTGCGGATGCGGATCTCATGAGATTCGATAGGGGCGGCGATCATCGTGACGTAGCGATTGATCGCCGCCGGGAGAACAAAGCCGTCGTTGTAGTCTAGATGCTCACCGATGAGATTCACGCGACCCGGAGCAGAAACAGCCCAGACCGGCGTCCTGCGAAACGCTGCGGCGAAATTCGACAGGGCGCTTTCCGGCGGATTCGTTTGGACGGTGGACATCAGTGAGATCGAAAAGAGCCTGAGCCGATTCCCTAGGTGGTGCAACGCCTTTGTCGGTGGAATAGGAAACCGAGCAAGAACGCTTGCCAATAGGGACGCGCACACGCAATAAAGATTCATGGCAAAGTCAGGTTTGGGTACGGGTCTTGGAGCGCTCATCGGCTCATTGGAGAAGCGCGGTGAGTCCACAGGGAAATCGCCGTTCAGCCAGACGGCACGTGTGAAGCCCATTGCCGAGATTCCGGATGGCGAAGCCGTGATCGAAGTGGCCCTCACTCGGATCCAGCCCAGCTCTCTTCAGCCTCGCAAACATTTCCGTGAAGATCAGTTGCTAGAGTTGGTCGAATCTATCCGCGAGCACGGGGTCATCCAACCACTCATCGTCCGGCCCGCTGCTGACGATCAGCTTGAACTCATCGCAGGTGAGCGTCGTTGGCGTGCTTGCCAGCGCATTGGCGGACTGACGAAAGTGCCAGTCATCATTCGAGAAGCCAGTGACAAGGATGTCCTTGAGATGGCGCTCATTGAGAATATCCAGCGTGCGGATCTCGATCCGATCGAAGAAGCAGATGCGTATGTGAGGCTTTCAAAAGATTTCGGCATGCGCCAGGAAGACATCGCAAAGCGCGTGGGCAAGAACCGAGCCACGGTCGCGAATGCAATGCGCCTGCTAGAGCTCGATCCTGAAGTGCAAACGCATCTCGCTCAAGGGCGCTTGTCCGTAGGGCACGCCAAGGTGCTCCTAGCATTGAAAGAATCCGAATCGCAGAAGAATGCGGCGGAAACAGTGGTCAAACAAGGGCTGACCGTGCGAGCGACGGAGAAGCTTCTGCAGCAACTCCAGGATCCTAGCAAAGCAACATCGAAGGCGAAATCAGCATCCCCTAGCCAAGCCGAAGCGGCCTTGTCTCCAGCCTTGGTTCAAGTTCAGAATCGTTTGCGAGATCATCTCGCCACCAGCGTCCGCGTTATTCCCGGCAGCAAGAAGGGCCGGATTGAGATAGAGTACTATGGAGACGAGGATCTCGAGCGGGTTATGGAAGTGATGGGATTGAAGCAGGAGGAATACTAGCCTTATGCGCAAGTGGATCGCGCCTGTTGGAGCGTTGCTTCTCATCTTGTGGTCGTGGGGGTGTGGCCGTGCGAGTTATCAGTACAAGGCTGATGAAGCGGTGTATCACCAATTCTCAGGTGATCTCGCTTACGCTCATATCGAGAAACTCGTGGCTTTTGGCCCACGTCCGGCTGGGAGTAAGAATCTCGAAACCTCACGGAAATACATGGAGGCGCAGTTGAAGAATCTTGGATGGACGACTACGCGCCAGAGCTTCGAAGATGAGACCCCGAAAGGCCCTATCACCTTCGTCAATCTGCGCGCCCGCTTTCACGGGTCGACAAAACCTGGTGCCGTGTGGAATCGCCCGACCCCCATCGTCATCGGCTCTCATTACGATACGAAATTCTATGCCGATTTCGAATTCGTCGGAGCCAATGATGGGGGATCTAGCACCGGCGCACTGCTAGAGATCGCACGAGTGGCCGCCAAACGTTCCGTCCTCGCAGAAGCGCTTGAGCTGGTCTTCTTTGATGGTGAAGAAGCCTTCAATCAAAACATCAACGACTCCGATGGCCTCTATGGGAGCCGTTTCTATGCGAAGGTGCTCCGCAAAGGACCAGCAGAGCTAATGCCGACAGTCGGTCTTGTCCTCGACATGATCGGAGACAAAGATCTCAACATCGGCGCGCCTGCGGACAGCCCTCACAAGCTCTATCAATCACTCATGCGGGCTGCGAAGGATTTGAACTATCAGAAATACTTTGGCAAGTACCGGTCAGCCATTCTTGATGATCATGTGCCGCTTAATCACATAGGCATACCTACCATTGACATAATCGACCTCGACTACGGGACCTGGCACACGGCAGAAGACACGATGGAGCACGTGAGTGCTGAGAGCCTGAAGATCGTCGGATCGACAGCGCTCCTCTTCGTGGAGAAGTATCTCCTGGGCGAAGTGTCCCAGTAAAGGGCCCGTGCTACAAACGGGATGCCACATTGTAATAGTGTGCGTTTGATTTTTGAGTGATCATGTAGGTAAAAACTCCAACACAATATGACACTAACCAATGCAAGAGCGAGTAAGGACAGCAAGCTGAGGACGATGTCCTTCTGGCATCGCGCACGCCGATTTCTTGGAACGGCGGCCGGTGTGACCGGCTTAGGTTATCTGGTAGGCTATGGCGTTGCAGATGGCCTGAATGCCGCCCTCATGACATTCCCCAAAGCGCTGGCCGGCGCCTTGGGAGCGTCTCTGTTGATCGGCTGGGTCCCGGTGGGCTTCCACCACGAAGGACACCGGTTCCGCTGGGTTTACATTGTAGGCTTCTTCCTACTGTCTCTGATCGCAGCCTTCTTCATTGGCTACGCCGTCGGCTCGGCCGCCCGATAGGGTTAGGTTCCTAATAATGCACTGAAAGAGGCATTATTAGCGTCAAAAGAACTTTCGGGAGTTTCTTCGATGAGGATGGAACCACTTTCGTCTTCTTCTTGTGCCGCCTCTTTGATGTCGGAAGAAGCAGTCTCGGTGGATGCCGTATCCATTCCAGCGTTTACAGGAACCATGCGAATCAATGCGGAAGTGAACAGTATCAATGTCAGCGGCTTTACGAGCCGTTTCAGTCGGCCAAACTTTGGCTTTTCCTGGATGGCCTCAGCCTCAAACGTCTTGAGAAACTCTTGAGTCAGCAACGGCAAGGAGGATATGTCGGACCGCAGCAGTGTTTCAGCGGTGGAAACGAGTTCACCTTTGAGCCATCGATCTTCTGGGCGGCGTCCATTGGAATCCCAAAGTATGGCTTGGGCATCCAGGAATCGACGTGAAGCGAGATCCCGCCGCTTATTCTCAATAATCTTGCGTGCCCGTTTCCATTGAGAAACCACTTCCGGATGAGTAAGGGAGACATAGGCACGGCTGGTGTCTTCCCCTGTCAAATAGAGGATGCACTCGTAAATCACCACGTTGACAAGCTCCGTGGCCTCATGGCCGAGAGCTTAAATCTTGGAGTAGGGCACCGGTCGCGGCTGCAGGCGAGAGATCTTCGTCCCACGACACCAAGATCTCAATCACAGATTCAAGCTGGCGACGCAGCCGTGGCTTGAGAGACTTGAATTTGTTTTCAGCATGCATGGAAACCAGCCCTGCTAGTCCTCCGGCCCTGAGCCAATTCATGATAGAAAGATCACCGCAATCGACATGATCCTTCCAACTTTCCAAAAGTTGGTCGAGAAATGGCATCGCATGTGGTGCCGAGGTCAATTGCTGCGCGATCTGGTCAGTGACACGCTGAAATACCGTAGGATCCGTTTGCTTTATGTCAGGGGTCACCATGCGCACGCCCTCCCAAGCAAGGACTCGCCGTGCTTCTGAATCTGGTAGTCTCACTTCGACAAAGACTTGCGCCGTCGAGGACGTTTCTTTCTGAAGCAACTGGGCGACTGCCTCGCGAAACTCCAGATTTGTCCGTTTGAGTTACTGATGAGCGGGTTGAAGCCATCATAAGATTCAATCATGGTTTTTCAAATCAAATCGATCATATTTTAGACGCACCACAATGAAGTCGATTCACTATTGCGAATATTGCCTCCATTCACATGTGGGGGAGTTCAGGATATCTATTTGAGGTATCCAGTAGTTAAGTTATATTAACTATCTTGGTAAACGCGCTCTTCGTGAAACCCCATGCTACACATCCTTGGATCCATCGTATCACGCCACTTTTAGTCGCGTGCGGATTCCTGCTTTGGTCGGTCATGCGTGCTTCAGATAAAAACGACACCCTTTCAACCCACCCACTCCTTTTCGGAGGGCTAGCGATTGATTCCAAAGATGCCGACGAGTTGGATCGGGTCAGTGAGTTTCTCAGCTTCGATCGTGGGGCCCTGGGATTTCAGACTGAACTCCCAGATTCTGTCCGTGCAGAGTCCAGGACCCCAACCCTCATTGTGCGCAAGAACTCCTCGGAAAAGTTGCTGCTAAGAGCAGATCGCACCCGATGGCACTATTTGACGGCAGAGATGCGCCGCGAGATTCGTGGAGCGCTCCAACAGGTCGGCGGACGGCAATGGCGGCGCTTGGTCGTGCACAGCAGCGCGAGCGAGACAGGCAACGCAACCTTGCTCGATGCAGATCAGCGACGACGCCGTTCATCTCTCAAATACGGAGCCTATCACTTCACCATAGGAAATGGTTCCTATTCTGCAGACGGTGAGATCGAGCTGGGGCAACGCTGGATTGAACAGCAGCCGGGAGCTGCCATGGGGATTCAAGAACTCAATGCGGAATCTCTAAGCGTGTGTTTGATAGGATCCTTCCGAGAGAGCGGACCTCGTTTAGCGCAATGGCAAGCCCTCGATGAATTGCTTGCCTATTTGCGGGCTCAGCTAGGCCCGTTATCTTTATCAGCTCATGGTGAAGTAGAGTCCACAGCCTCAAGCTGCCCAGGTCCTGGCATCACCACCATGGCCATGCAGCAACTCAGTGATAGATCCTAGAAGGGGAGACTTAATGAGCCTCGTCCGGAACCAGTTCTAACCAGCGGTTATCTCCACGTTCTTTCATCTTGCGGACATCACTCGGAGTGTACTCCAGGATGTCTTCACACTTGCATTCAATACTAACGATCTGCTCAAGGCTCTTGAAATGATCAAAGATGCTGCGGAGATGATGAGGCAATGACAGGTTGCTCAAATCAATTCTCTCGCCCCTCTCCATTCCTGGGTAAACGCAAAGCTTCACATGCTTTCTAAAGAGCTTACCCAAGGCCTCCAATGTTCCTCCTTCTAGATCTTCATACCATTTCTCATCGAAGATCTCACGGAGGAGCCCGACGCCTAGTGCAATTCCCGTAGGGCATTTGGTGTAACGCGCTAAGTAGGATGTCAATCGGTGGAACTCGGCGAAGCGTGAGATGAGCACGGTCTTGCCAAGTGCCTGCATGACGTCGGCACGCTGGAGAAACTCCTCTTTGTCCACGATGCCAGTTTCTAACAAATTATCCATCGTTGTCTCCATCACTTCAAGAAACTCAGGGGCATCATCATCCAGGCTCTTTGCGAACTCGGCTCGCGCTCCCTCTAGCATGTCCAGGTGGATCTTGGTCACAGGATGGAAGGCACCGCGAATGAGCAGGACAGGTTTCCTATAGAAGACTTCGGCTGGTTGGACCACCTCACCGCTAGGCGTGAATAACGCAGCGTCTGTGAGCTCATTGGCGACCAGTTCCAGAGCGCATAGACGGTTGTCAATGTGCTGGAAGCCAGGGCCAGAGAACTTCAACATATCGATCTCAAGGCGTTTCTTGCTCAATCCATCCAGAAGAGAACGGGTAAGACACCCAAGGTTGTCCCGATGGTTGAAGGCTGCGTAAATGAGATTCACTCCGACGATGCCCAAGGCTTCCATCTGATCGAAATTCTCTCGATCGAGCATCCGCACATGAATTAAGATATCGTGATGTTCCGAGAGCGGGGCAAGCTGAAGACGCACGCCCAGCCAACCATGGCACTCGCCTTTTCCATCGAAAGGCATGGCCCGCACGGTGTTCGCGAAAACAAAGAAGGTGCAATTCTCGCCGCGTGGGACCGCCAGTCGTTCAAGGAGTATTTGATACTCGTGATCGAGCATCTGAATAAGCCTGTCTCGAGAAACGTAGCGTTTGCACTCCCCATAGATACTGTCCGAGAACGTCATGTCATAGGCGGACATCGCTTTGGCGACGGTGCCTGCTGTGGCGCTCGTTCGGAAAAACCAGTTGGCAACCTCCTGCCCCGCGCCAATCTCGGCAAATGTCCCGTATTTAGATTCGTCTAAGTTCAGCGAGAGGACTTTCTCGAAGGTCGTAAGGGACGTCGGTTCGGCCATGAGCGAAGGAAGCGGCGAAGTAGACGTTTGCAACTTCCTGCTGGTGCTCAGGTATTAGCAAGAATGAGAACAGATTATGCATGATTTATAATAATTAGTTAAGATACGATTATGATTGAAATTATGCAATTCGAGGCTCTGATATTACCGTTTCCCTAATGAAGTCCACTGTTCCTTCTCGATGTTCCGCCTTCTCGCTTCAAGAGATGTTGGTGGTCATTGGGATCACAACGTTGATCGTGCTACCAGCGATCACAGGGCTTACGGCAAAGGCGGAAAACGTAGTAGGGCAGCGGAATGCACCGTTGTTAGTTAGCGTCCATGACCGCAGCAGCGCAGGCTTCTGGTGATCCTGCATTTCGAAGTCTCCGCAGCAAACCCGCAATCATTGGCTTCCTGTCGGGTGGGGATTTCGCGCTTGGGGGTGCTGAGGGAGCTGGATCGATTAGCCTGACCGGTCTCCATCAAGACGATGCCACATCAGCAGCGCGATTTTTGAACTATCATCCTGGCAGCGGTGGGCTCGTCTTTTCAGATATTCCTACAGACGAAGTTGATGATGGCGGCGGTGGTGGCGGCGATGAGAACACTGCTCGTGATCAATGGAACGCACAGCTGCTCGAGGGGGCCGCAAGCATCGCGATCGCCAACGGTGACACTGCCATTCCTGCGGCTGGGAGCACGGGCCTTGCCATCTCATTTCTTGTCGATGGCGATATCGGAGGTGCCATGGTCGCTGGAATGTCGTCTGAAGAACAGAATGGCGCAGCGAGCTACCTCGACTACGTCAATGGCACTTTGCGCTACAGCGAATAGTCAACCCTAATGTTTCATAAATCTTGTTAGGAAAAGGGCGGATTCAGTTGGTTGTCCCATTTAGCCATGATTCAATTGGAGCACTTCGACTAACATTCGCAAGTAAATACATAGAAAGAGAGCTTTTTAGTTAGTGCCTGGGAGAATACGCCAAATCTCTTGGTATATAAGGGATGGAAAGGCGCAAGTGTGATCGAATCTTTAGGCGTTCTGGGCCAACACGCGTCACGAAACCCTTAGAACACCAGTTTAAGTGCT
>JBLHHN010000137.1:0-14307 GCA_047616785.1 Verrucomicrobiales bacterium | reverse complement strand
ACATTGACGGTGGAACTCCACAGCTTAGCCACCCCGAAAGCCAACGAGATCCTCAAGCATCTATGCGCTGAACTCAACACGACCGAGACAGAATATCCTGACACAAATCTTCAATTGATTTTCAAATAGGTACCCGAATAAACCTGCCCCAGGTCCGGTGTTCTGATGCTGGAGCCGTCGATTTCCTTCCCAAACCCATCGATCTCAATATGCTACGTGAAATGCTAGAGCGTCACAAGATCACCGCCGGTCGCGACGAGCCAGAACCGATGGCAACATTCATGCCGACGCTCAATGGCGTGCGTCCCCATCCTACGGACGCGCCACGCGCTTGGATGTGAGCCGCCAGGCGTACGAGAGAAAGCACACCCCGACCAGGATCATAAAGGTCGAGTAGAACTGTCCTCGACTAAGGCCAAGGATCCGTTCTGCATCAGGCTCGCGAAAACTCTCACCGATCATGCGCATGATCGCGTAGGAAACGAAGAACATCCCGGTGAGCATTCCGTAAGGCAGGTCCTTCCAACGCAATCGGATGGCAATGAGTAATCCGCCTAACAAGAACCCTTCCAGAGCCGCTTGATACAACTGTGATGGGTGCCTCGGGGTGAGATAGTTGGCAAGAATAGGCAACACCTCCGGGGCATGACGCGCGGCTTCGATCACTTGAGATGGGTTCACGATCGATACCGCCGGCAATGCACGATCCACCTCCTCGATCACCGTTTGCACCGTGACGGGCGAGAGCCCATGCTCAGGTCGCAGAATCAACTCTTCAGGAAATTGCACGGCCCATTTCACTGAAGCCGCCCGCCCGATGAGTTCGCCATTCACAAAGTTTGCCAAGCGTCCGAACCCAATTCCTGTGGCAGCCACGGGCACCAGACAATCGCCCAGATGGGCCCAGGAGTGCTTGTGCCGCCAGGCGTAATAGTAGGCGAAGACGACCACGCCCAAGATCCCGCCATGACTTGCCATGCCTCCCTCGGTGAATCGGAAGAAGACCAGCGGATTGGCCATGAGTTCGTGAGGGCGATACAAGAGAAAGAACCCCAACCGCCCTCCTATCATCACACCAAAGATCGCTGTGTAGACAATAAAGTCCGTCACCTTCTCTTCCGGGATCTGACAGTAGCCTCGACGCGACAAGTAGCGCAGGAAGAGGATACCGACGACGAAGGCTAACAAATATGCCATTCCATACCATCTCGGACCGAACGTCTCCGTGATATGGAAGATGAACGGATCCATCCGGTGAATGTAGTAGCCAAGAAGAGTCTCCATGCGTTTGGGGCGGGGCTAGAGCTTGGCGGGCATTGCGTATAGTTCAAGCCCTGGATGCAGCGGCTTCGGATCGCGTGCTTCCGCCGACCACAGAGGGGTTTCTTGCTGAAGACGCTGGTAAAATGCACGGGCCGCGACCCATTCTGCAGAACGGGACGCCATCGCTTCCTTGCCCTCTGCAAGGAAGCGATGGTAGGAATCGTAGCAAATGATCACATGCGTCACGCCATCGGCTTTCAACTCAGTAAGGGTGCCAAGCTGAGGCGCATACAACGCGGCATCCACCGACCGATCCGATCCAGCCGCGGCCAACTGCACCATTTCATCCGTCACGATCACTGCCTCTGGTCCCACGTGCTCAGCCAGATACGAGCAAAGATCAGATCGGCTATCCTCCGCGAACGCTAGCCGATGCTTGGCCAGCCAAGGATACCAAGGCACCACGACCAAGGCAAGCAGTCCACACCCGACCAGACAAGCGAGCCAGATCCTACGTCCTCCTAACTGATACGCCATTGCTACGAGATTTCCTAACTGCAGGCCCACATAGTAAAGGGCGATCATACTAATAGGCAGGAGATAACGTTCTGATTACTTTCGACTCATCGTCAGGATGATGAAGAATGTCACTCCAAACAGAAGCAGGACCGCATCCGCTTTGGTCAGTCGCCGAAAGAAGACCACCCAAAGAGCCAACAGCGCCAGCCCATGGTATCCCAGATCAAAGCGCAGACGCTCGGCGTAGTCCCAGCTTGGGATCTCTGTGCCGATGCCTTTGTGTCCATGCACAAGCCAAGTCACTTCTTGCGTGACCGATGACGACAGCACCTGGAACGGATTCCCTATGAAGAGGAAACGCGCATGCACGAGAAGAAACATCCCTAAGGCAGCCGCCAATACCAAAGCCACGGTTCGTTTGTGCGAACCTTCTCGATAGAGAATCGCCACGGGTAGGACGATGGCGAACATGCCCACCCCCGCATACTTCGAAGACATGGCAAACCCAGCAGCCAATCCTAACATCACGGCTGTCGTCGAATTCTGCGCACGCATGCGCTCGCTCACGGCCCACATCACCAACGCCAGTCCTAACAGAAACGGCGTATCCTCCTTGAAGTAGTGTCCCACTTCATAGAACCGGAAATAGAGGATCGAGACGCCACCGACAAAGAGGCCCGCCATCCAGGAATGCCGTCTCGTCGCCGCCATGACAAGCGCACCCACCGCCAGCACCATGCAAAAAGCCGAAACCAACCGCCCACGCCGCAAGATGACAGTCCCGTCGTCTCCTGCAGCACCAAGAAGATCCGTCGTTTCAAGGAGTAACAGTGGATGATTGAGATTCCGGTAGCTCTCTTGAATCTGCTCTACCTTGCTCGGCTCGTCGTGATGATAGGCTGCAGGCCAGTCGCCATTCTCAAGATAAAGAGCCCATGCCAATCCTGCGAAGACTACGGCGATCCACGCTCCCAAGGCCGTGTTATGCGTCGGCGCTTCTGTCATTGATGCTCCATCCTCTTCACGCTGGCCGAAGTTGCAACCACCGAAGGAGAATCCAGTTGTCATGGCCGCTTCGCTCTCTCTAAATAACCATTCCATGACATCCGAAGCCGCCCAGCAACGCATCGACGAACTCTCACGGCAGATCGAGCATCACAATCGGCTCTATTACCTAGATGCCATGCCGGAGATCTCGGACAAGGCCTACGACGAACTCCATCGCGAACTGGTGGATCTTGAGAAAGAGTTCCCCCAGCTCCTCTCACTCCACTCGCCCACGCAACGTGTCGGCGGCGCTCCTCTAGCAGGCTTCGAGACCGTCGCTCATCCTCAGAGGATGATGAGTCTAGACAACACTTACAGCGAGGAAGAAATCTCTGCCTTCTACAACCGTCTGCTCAAGAATCTTGAGATCGACGCCTTGCCGGTGGTCATCGAACCCAAGATCGATGGCGTGGCTGTTTCTGCGATTTACCGTGACGGGGTGTTAGAACGCGCGGCTACGCGTGGGGACGGGCGTTCAGGCGATGACATCACGCAGAATGTGAGGACGATCGATTCCCTACCACTTCGCTTACCCGAAGGCGTTCCTCGCAATTTCGAAGTGCGCGGTGAAGTTTACATGCCACGCAAAGAGTTCGATGAAATGAACGTCAAGCGCGAGGCCGCCGGTGACCAGCCATTCGCCAACCCACGCAACGCCACGGCAGGTACCCTGAAACAACTCGATCCCAAGATTGTGGCTCAGCGCCCCTTGGACCTCATCTTTCACGGGTTCGGTTGGTTAGGCGATGATGTGAAATTAGGCACGCAGAATGATTTCTATGCCCTTCTCGACAGCGCTGGCCTTCGGAAAAGTGAACACATCTGGCATGCCAACAATCTCGACGGTGTGCTAGGTGCCATCCGCGAACTCGATGAGAAACGTCATCATTTAAACTATGAAACCGATGGTGCGGTGATGAAGATCAATGACCACGCCCTGCAACAACAGCTTGGCGCGACCTCCAAATCCCCGCGCTGGGCCATTGCCTTCAAGTATCAAGCGGAGCAAGCCGAGACCCGTGTTCTTTCCATCGAAATCCAAGTAGGCCGCACCGGAGCGCTCACACCGGTGGCCAATCTCGAGCCTGTGCTCGTGAGCGGCACCACCGTCTCGCGCGCCACACTGCACAATGAGGACGAAGTGAAACGCAAAGACGTTCGCGAAGGCGATGTCGTCATCATCGAGAAAGCTGGAGAGATCATCCCAGCCGTGGTCGAGGTGCTCTATGATCGCCGCACGGGAAAGGAAAAGCCTTTCGAGATGCCGAACGCTTGCCCCACCTGTGGCACGGAAGTCGTTCGTGATCCCGTCCAAGTGGCCGTCCGATGTCCCAATCACGTCTGCCCTGACAAAGCCAAACGCGCTTTGCTACACTACGCCGCGCGAGCTGCCATGGACATCAATGGACTTGGTGCCTCACTTGTCGATCAATTGGTCGATTCTGGCTTGGCTAAACGCATCAGTGAACTTTATCAGTTAGACGCAGCTCGACTTGGAACGCTCGAGCGCATGGGAAGCCGCAGCATTGAGAACTTCCTAGTAGGCATCGAAGCGAGCAAGGCGCAGCCTGCTTGGCGCTTTTTCTTTGGGCTCGGAATTCGTCATGTCGGAAGTTCTTCTAGCCAAAGCCTCATCGATCATTTCGGCAGCCTGGATGCGGTGATCGCCGCCTCCCTTCCCGATCTCGAAGACGTCCCCGATGTCGGCGCCATCGTGGCGCAGAGTCTTCAGGATTTCTTTCAGGATCCCATGAATGCCGACGAAATCGCGGCCTTGCGAGCAGCAGGGCTCCCTTTCCCACCCGCCGAGCTGTCCGAAGAAGACGACGATGCCAGTCCAGGCAGCGACACTTTCGCCGACACCACCTGGGTCATCACCGGAACGCTCAGCCAACCGCGCGACCACTTCGCTGATATCATCAGCAAACATGCCGGCAAAGTCTCTGGAAGCGTGTCGGCCAAGACCACCTACTTGTTAGCAGGAGACAAGGCGGGGAGCAAGATGGCCAAAGCAGAGAAGTTAGGCGTGACGATACTCTCGGAAGAAGATTTCCTGGCGAAGATTCCAGATTGAGACATGATCCATCTATGAGTACAACGAGCAGTGTGTTTGACAAAGTAGCCGAGCGACAAGTGGTCTCTGTGTTAGTAATCGATCGAGAAGACGACGCCGTCCCCATAGCCGAGGCCTTGCTGAAAGGTGGCGTGGATGTGATGGAGCTCACCCTGAGAACGGACGCCGCCATGGGCGCTCTGAGACAGATTCGCGCCAAGGTGCCGGACATGATCGCAGGCATTGGCACAATCCTCACACTCGACCAAGTGAAAGAGGTGCGTGATGCGGACGCTTCCTTTGGCGTTTCCCCTGGTTTGAATGAGGCGGTTCTCGAAGCAGCCCAAGACTGTGGTTTGCCTTTCGCTCCTGGCATTGTCACCCCGTCTGACATCGAGCGTGCCCTACCCTACAACTTGCGGACCCTCAAGTTCTTCCCCGCCGAACCTTCCGGCGGCTTGAAGTACCTCGACGCCATTGCCGCGCCTTACAATCATCTCGGCGTGCGCTACATGCCCCTCGGTGGAGTCAATTTCGATAACATGAAGACCTATCTCGCGCACACTGCCGTGGCCGCGATCGGCGGGTCTTGGATCGCCAAGCGAGAATTGATCAACGACGGCAACTGGGCCGTGATCACCGCCAACGCCAAGGCCGCCATGGAGCGAGCCGCCGCGTCTTACTAACCGTTTGCTTGTTCGTGAATGTTTCCTTCGGGATTGCGGACGAAGATCGACGAAGAAAGTGGGTAGGGACGCTCTGAGCTATCCGAACCGACTTGCATGGACATCTGCTGATGGAAGTCACTCCCGCAATCCAAGCGCCAGCAGATCAAGAAGTCCCGGTTCGGCACTCCGAAACGGAAGGTCTCGCCAAGATGATTGGCAAGGAACTCCTGAAACTCTGGCAGAAGGATACGCGCGGCATCATAGCTATCACCACTCGCCACCGCGATGAGGACATCCTTGCCGTCTCCTGCCATTTGCACCTGCAGCGCATTGCTTAGACCTGAGAGATTCTTTCGAGCCAGCTCGTAGATGTCATCAGCAGAGACTTCCCAACGTTCCAACTCGACCTGACGAAGATACATGTAGCTCTCCGGAAAGTCCGCCACGATTCCAACCGCGATCTCGGAGCTCAGTGGAAAAGAGACGAGAGGCATCGGAGCCGCCGTCACATACTCCACCGGCATGATCTGCGGATAAAGTTTATCGCGGACGTCCTCAAGCGTCAGTTCGTCCACCACAGGAATCTTGCTGGAGAGCACCTGTCCAAAGTGATGTTGCACCAAAGCCTTCAGATCTTCATCAGATTGCTCTGAAAGATTGAACCGCGCGCGCATGTTCTGCAGGCTCACTTGGTTTCCCTCTGCCATGACCACTTTCTCTGTGTCCGGGTTCGTTTCCATGGCAATGTCAGGAAAGAGTTCGCGTGCGAGTTCCATCACACGTTGGCGGAAAGTTTCGTCAGTCATGTTATCTGCTAGTCAAACCATTCGTCCTCCGGGTCAAACGCCGGAATGGGTACATTGAGAATCTTCAATTGCCCAACCGCGCGGTGGCGGCAGCCTGGCTTGATAAAAACGGCCGTTTCCGGCTTGAGAGGATGTTTCTCACCATCGAGTTCAATGTATCCCTCCCCTTCCAAGACAAAGTAGATCTCGGTCATCTTCTTGTGATAGTGGGTGCGGCTGTCCTCTCGGATATTCACGACGTGCATCGTGGCCACGTCATTGTCTGGCGTCGCAAAGGCCCGTTTGGCCTCCCCACAAGGACAGCGCACCGGATCGATGTCCGCAAAGTGGGCAATCATGTGATTCAACATGTCCCCATCAAAGCGCGAATGGCGCCGTCACTCAAGCAAGGATGTTGTGCACAACTTTCCCATGCACATCTGTCAGCCGGTAGTCACGTCCCGAGTATCGGTAGGTCAGTTCTTCGTGATCGATCCCGAGAAGATGCAGCATGGTCGCATGCAAATCATGGACGTGCACTTTGTCCTGCACCGCATGCATGCCAAACTCATCCGTCGCCCCATGCACATACCCGCCCTTCACGCCTCCTCCTGCGAGAAGCGTGGAGAATGCGGTGTGATGATGGTCCCGTCCCGCCCCGTTCTTGTCATCCTGGGCGTACGGCGTGCGGCCAAATTCCCCTGTCCAGACAACGAGAGTATCTTCTAACAAGCCACGCAATTTGAGATCCTGAATGAGAGCCGCACTGGCTTGGTCACTGCCACGGCAGAGCTCAGCGTGCCCTTTGTCGTGTTTCGAATGCGTGTCCCACGGCTGTGTGCTGTTGTCTTTCGTGTAGTAGACACTGACAAAGCGCACCCCATTCTCTATCAATCGACGCGCTAACAAACACGAATTCGCGTAGGGCGAATCTCCATACAGTTTCCTCACAGCAACTGGTTCGCGGCTCACATCAAACACTTCGGACGCCTCGGCCTGCATGTTGTAGGCGGTCTCCATGGAACGAATCTGCGCTTCAAGCTCTGCATCACCATCGCGAACCTTCAGATGCTCACGATTCATTTCGGCTAACAAATCCAAATGGGCCCGCTGCTCCGCATTGCCATAGCGCGAGTTCTTGATGTTCTTCAGCAGATGCTCGATCCGCATGTCCGTCGTTGGCACAGTCGACGCCTGGTACTGCGCTGGGAGGAATCCACTGCTCCACAGCGCCGGACCCACCACGATGCGTTTGCCTGGCCGCAAGACCACGTATCCTGGCAAATTCTCATTCTCGTTTCCCAGACCATACACCGCCCAAGCGCCTAACGAAGGTCGCGTCGGCTGCAAATGGCCCGATTGCATCATGAGCAGCGCGGGCTCGTGATTCGGCACATCCGTGTGCATCGAACGGATGATGCAGCAATCATCGATCACTTTGCTCAAATACGGCAGACTCTCACTGACCTCAACGCCACT
Source organism: Verrucomicrobiales bacterium (assembly GCA_047616785.1). Taxonomy (GTDB): domain Bacteria; phylum Verrucomicrobiota; class Verrucomicrobiia; order Verrucomicrobiales; family DEV007; genus JAACDM01. Next base: position 6,493 of record JBLHHN010000137.1, on the reverse strand, counting down.
CTTCCCACTGCGATGAAACTGAAGCGGCGAAGGCATGAGTCCGCTGCCCTTGCTCTTCTTATAAAGTTCTCCTGAAGGCTGCTCCCCAGCATGACGAGCGAGTGCAGGCTTCGGATCGAACGTGTCCAAGTGTGAGGGCCCACCATTCATGAAGAGAAAGATGACCCGCTTGGCCCGCCCCGGCAGATTCTGCTTTCCTAGGACAGCAGGATTATTCGAGGCCTGAACTTGGGGCAGGAGTCCGGCCAAGCTCACGGATCCAAAGCCAGCGCTCATGCGGCGCAGCATGGCTCGACGAGACAGGACGCTGTTAGGAAGAGAATTCATAGGTCAGTCCAAGTACAACATTTCGTTGGAACAAATCAAGACATGAGCCAGGGCGGCCAGCCGATCCTCACCCTGGTCCAGAAAGGAACGCCCACGCTCCAGCTCCGCATCGCTCGGCTGACGGGCAAAGAGCTGCCGATAAAGCCAGGTGATCTGCTCCGTCTCGTTCTCATCAACCGCACTCGCCCTCGCCGCCAGACGTGACGCGCGCTCCAAGACGAATGGATGATTGAGTAAGTACAACTTCTGCGTGGTTGTTGTCGTTTCAACTCGCGCTGCCGCGTGGATGTTAGGATCCGGATAGTCAAACTGCTCAAGCACGTCATTCAAATCCAACCGGCTGATGCGAGCGTAGACTGTCCTGCGAAGATTCTCGTCATCTTCAATCTCCAAAGAACGTCCCCCACTCGGATCAAGATCCCCTGACGCTTGCAAGACCGCATCACGCCACATTTCAAAACTCATCCGCCGCCGCGCCGACCGTCCCAACCAGAGATTCGAAGGATCTCGCTCTGCCAAAGTTGGTCCAGCGACGGAGGTTCGTTGAAAGGCAGCACTTTCTAGCATTTCACGCACGAGGCGTTTGACCGATCCATGATCACGGAAATCAATGGCAAGCTCATCGAGCAAGGCTGGATGCGTCGGCGCTTGGCCGAGCGTCCCAAAGTTACTCGGCGTTTGGACCAAGGCACTTCCAAAGACTTCTTTCCACAAACGATTCACCATCACACGAGCAGTGAGAGGATTGTTAGGACTGGCAATGGCCTCGGCCAATTGACCACGACCGCTGCCTTGATCAAACGGCAGCGCTTCGCCACCAGACAAAGCAGGTAGGAAACGTCGTTTCACCGTTTCCCCTGTTTTAGTGACATCGCCACGGAGGTAAACCGGCAAATCCTGGATCTTCCCTTCCTTCACGACATGACGCGTGTGTCGCGGAGACTTGTCTTTTCTCTCCTTCTTCTCACCAGCATCACCCGGCAAGGCTTCATTCAACATCTCTGTGCTGGCGAACACGCCGGCAAGCGCATGATAGTCTTCCGCTGAAATGGGATCGTATTTGTGATCATGACAGCGGGCGCAAGCCACCGTGAGACCTAGAAATGAACGCGTCACTGTGTCCACCCGATCCTCCCATTCATCCGCCTTCACTTCGAGACGCCCACGATTGTAGTACTTCGGCCCAAGACCTAGAAAACCAAGGGCATCGCGTTCTGCCAAAGCATCCTCATCAAGATCAGCCGCCAACTGATACCGGATGAAATCTTTGTAAGGGAGATCGCGATTGAAGGCATCAATGACCCATTGGCGATAAAGATAGGCATTCGGATAGGTCAACGACTTGTTATCCCCAACCTCATGCGCTTGATCCTCCGCGTAACGCGCAATCGGCAGCCAGAAGCTCGTCATGCGTTCGCCAAAGCCATAGGATGCTAACAAACGATCCACCCACCGTTGGCGCTTGTTAGGCTCATCATCCGCCGCAAACGCTTGCTGGTCATCGATCGATGATGGCAGTCCTGTGATCACCATGTGGAGACGACGGAAATAGCTTCCATCATCAGCCAAAGTGCGCGCCGACAATTCCTGCTCTCCCAGCGCAGCCACAATGAAAGCGTCCATCCGATGAAACAGCTCATCTTGCAACGAGACCGTCGGAAGGTCACTACGTTTCGGAGGCTGGAATGCCCAAAGATCTTCCGCGCTGCTAGGATCTTTCCCAAGCGACATGCCGACAAGTGCCAAAGAGGTCGAGACGACACCGATGGAGAGAAATGAAAATGCAGACATGGTCACCTGCAGAGAAAAACCCCGCCATGTCCATGTGGTTTCCTAGTCCTCGCGCTTCCACCAATCGGGATCGCGTTCCCAAGTCTCTTTCGAGGCACTGGAAGAACCCGTTCGCCTTGAGGACGGAATCGGGGGCTCCTCATCTAGGAGAATTTCCCGGCCGCCTTCCTTGGATGACGTCTCTTTATCACGACGACGGAAACTGCTTGCGATCCAAGCCACCCCACCCAGCACCATGAAGAGCATGAGGATCAGCGTGATGGCGAATCCATCTGCAATATCGAAGGCTCGAGCAGGTAGCGCGGGGCGTTGTGCTAGAATCGACAACATGACAAGCCTATTTCTTGTCCTGCGAAATGGTCCGACGCATCGGAATCATATGCGACTTGCCAAATCCATGTTCGGCGAAGAATTCCTGAGAAGCATCGCTCACCCGGTCCGTGAGCAAAGTGATCCGCAGGAAGCCACGTTTCTGGGCGAAACTGACTACGTGTTCTAACAGACGACCGCCGTAACCCTGTCGGCGATGATCCGGATGGACGATGAGATCTTCCATGAGAATGACCATGCCGCCTTCAGCGGTACTGATAGTGAAGAGCAAGTTCACCATGGCCACAATCTTGTGCTCGGTCTTGACGACGAAGATCCGTCCACGATTCGGCTGTTCCAAGACTAGCTTAAGCCCATGCTCCTGTTTCGAGCGATCCGGCTCGAAGTCTTCCTCAAGCCGAAACAAATCCATCACCAACTCTGTCAGATCATCAAGATCCTCCAGGGTGGCAGGTTCAATTCTTAGGTCCTGATCTTCGGTCGCTGGTTGCATCATCAATATCGAGCCAACGCAGGAACCGCGCCAGACCGTTCCTCTATCGCAGATGGTCTGATAAAAGAAAGAAAGATCTCGAATAGGATGCCACCCGATATCGTCGAATCCCGTGCAGTCCTAAAAACACCTCACTATGAAAAAACTACTCAATTCCCTCCTCGCTGGCGCTGGCGCGCTGGCCCTCGTATCCATCCTTGCGCCGACCGACGCGTCCGCGCAGTCCTGCCGCAGCAACTATGGCTATAGCCAATCCCGTGGTCATCAGAGCTACAATAGCAGCCATTACCGCACCACGCAGCGCTACGTCGCACCGCGTCGCGTTCAGACCTACTCCAAACGCGTCATCACAAGCCCCCACTTCGGCGGACCGATCTACTATCGAAATAGCACCCACTATGCGCGCCCCTCCGTGAGCTACCGCTCCACCTACCGCGCTTCATCCCGCAGGTATAGCTCTGGCTATGGACGGCAGTCCTCACGCCGCTCTTGCCGCTAATCCTCACATAAAGAAACGAAGCGCGGGCTCTCTGGAAACAGAGAGCCCGTTTTCGTGTCCATCACTTAGCCAGCCAAGCAATCACACCCTTCAGATTCGGTTTGTCTCGCACGTCTAGCATTTCCTTCGCATCGATCGCCAAATATGCTTCAGCCGCAGGAGACATTACACTCTTTGAAACTAGCACAGGCGCGGGCGCACAAAGAGCGACCAGTCCCGAAGTATCTCCATACTTAACCGCCCCAGGCACGAACCACGGATCGTCGATCTGTGAGACCTCCTCGAATCGCTTCTGCTCTAGCAGAGCCGTCTTCCCCATCTTGGATTCTTCTCCACATTGGAAACGCGCCGCCAATGCGAGGAGACTTCCTCCCCCATCGAGCCCGACAAGATGCAGTTTCTTCGCATCCCACTGCGGATTCTCGACAATGAAAGCAATAGCCGTGAGCACATCATGCACTCGTTGTACGAATAGCGGATGATTGTAGCCAAAAGTGAAAGCCGAGACTGCCGCACTCCGCCCGTCATCCAAAGGAACCTTGCCCTGACCCCGCCCGTCCTTGGCCGATTCACCCGTGTGCAGCACATCGATACTCATCACCGAATAACCCGCAGCCACAAAGGCCTCCGCATCAGCACCAAGGATCGCCTGCTTGCCCTTCTCCGCGTTGATCATGAGGACAACCTCGCCATTCCAGTCCTCACTTGGATGCAGAAACAGCGCGGGCACCTGCTCTTCCCGCGCAGCGACCGTGAGAAGCCCGGTCATCGCCGTGCCTTTAACTTTAGTCGAAAGCGTGAATTCAATCGGCCCCACGTCTTCAAGCGTTCTTCCCAAGATCGTCTTCCAAGCCCCTCCCACCATCTCACGGAAAGATCTCGCGGCCCCCGCATCGTTCGGCATCCGCAAGGCCAGCGAACTCAACTGCGCATCACTGTCTTCTGCCCACCAGCGCAGCAGTCCCTCTTCGTGCACCGCGCCCACGCTCTTCGGAGCCGGATGCTCTTCCGTCCACACACTCATCTCTATCCTGGTCAACGGCGTAAAGTCGCGTTCGCGGATCGGCTCGACATGGCCTAACTGAAAATGCTTGTTCACAAACCCATACATCGCCTCACGCGAAACCACGTTGTAATTGTGTCCGAACTGAAGATTCGCAAAGACAGCGAACCGTTCTGGAACCGCAACCATCGTATAAAGCACTTCCAAATCCGGTTTCCCCTTGGTTTCAATCTCCACAGTCCAATCATCCGCTCCCGTCAATCCCAGCGGCCGCGGCAAAGCAAGCGCGGCAAGATCCACATTGCCAGCGCCGACTCTCAGGTAGTTCGCATTCTCACAGACACACCCACCCTGCATCGCCGTGCCCACCATCACGGCGGGAAACAACAGATCCGGACGATCATCCACTGCGCCTAACACAAACGTCTGCGTTCCACCACCACTCGCTCCCGTCACCCCAATCCGATCGTCATCCACCTCTGGCAACGTTTCCAGAAAGTCGAGCGCCCGAATTGAATTGTAAGTCTGGATCCCCATCATGTTCTGCTGCCGCAACTCCGCATCCACGCTGAAAAGCCCCTGCGCAGACATCGTGCTCTTGCGATGATCCAGCTGAACACTGTCCGCGTAGCCCACCATGTCATAGTGAAAGACCACGCATCCCATGCGGGCTAACTGAACACAACGCGCCTGCAGCGGATGCCTCCCCGAATCAAATCGTTCCGCCCCGCTATCCAGTTCTTTCTTCAAATCCTTATCGCCATGATCATGGAAACGCCCCTCCGACCAGTGCCCATGAGGACTGAGAATCCCTGGTATCTGATCGCCTCGCAGTTTCCCCTTTGGCCGATACAAACTCCCACTCACATAATGCCCTGGGAACGACTCGAAGTACACCTTCTCCACCGTGTAATCCTCATGCTCCACCCTGCCATGAATCACAGCGTTCAGTGGCGTCTTCGTCGGCAACGGCCACAAACCATTCGCCACCAATACCTGCCTCCGAAGCGCCTTCGCTCGTTCGGCCCAGGCCTCACGCGAATCCACCTTCTGAAACGGGTGATAGTCATTCAACGTTCGCATCGCCCCTAACCGAACATCCTCGAGCAACTGCCCTTCAGGCAGTGCCCGAGGAAACTCCTGAGCCGACACAGACATCGCCAACACACTCAAACTCATCGCCAGTATAGAAACACGCATCCCCCGGTTCTAGGGAGATGACAGCCTCGTGTCAAAGCCGACGAACGGCAACCGGGCAACCTACCGTTTGCTGAGCAGAGTGGCCCGCGCCCCATCCCTAGGCGGCAAAGCCTCAAACGGAGTCTCCGCCATAGGCGGAACCCCGATTTCAGGAACCGGATCGCTTGCCACCTCCGGCAAAGCCATCGCCGGGAGTTTCACCTGCCAATGCGTCAACACCCTTGGCACCGGCAGATGCCGAACGTGCCGCTCCCAAGCCTCCTTGCTCCTATCAGACTCACACACACCAGGGTCCGCCCAGATCGCAGACAAACCCATGATCACCGACATCGTCGTTAACGTTTTCACATCCATATTGCCTACAATGTGGGCAGCTAGTACATTACGGCGAAAGTTAGCGATAATACCGAACACTCAGAGTAGTGGTAATGGAAATAATAACGCAAAGAAAAGGCTTGTACTTTTACCATAATTTGCATATATTCCAAGTTCGCGCTGGCACCCATGTTTAAAAACTAAAATTCAGAAACGGTAGACTAACACTTAATGATCAAGATGTCTTGGATCTCTCCCGCAAAACAAGTGCTCCTTATCGGTTCGTGCAACGGTCAAAGATCATTCTTGCTGCTGCTCGTGGTTTGCCGGGAGTTGCTATTGCTCAGCAACTCACTATCCGAATTAACACAGTCACACAATGGTGCCAACGGTGGCGTAATACCTGCCGCGATCATGAATTCAGCGTCGAAGCTCGGCTCTCTGACATGCCACGCAAAGGGACTCCGCCGCGATTCACTGCTGAACAATGCGTGGCCATCGTCGCTAATGCATGTGAGAAACCGAAAAGCTGCGG
>JBLHHN010000136.1:0-14325 GCA_047616785.1 Verrucomicrobiales bacterium | reverse complement strand
TTGCCGGTGATCAACTCAGGCGCACCGTCATTGTCGATGTCGTCCCAAGCGAGGGCATGACCCTGGGCAAAGGACTTGTCGATGAGGTGCTGCTTCCAGTTGGTGCTTCCGTCAGAGTTAGGATCGCATTGTTCTTCCCAATACAGCCCATAACTATGTCCATCCGCCCAGATGAGATCATTGCGCCCATCGGCATTGAGATCGCGGACAAAGATCGGGCAGCTGGCATGGGGAAGAACAAAGTCACTATGATAGGCCCAAGGCCCCGAGTAAGGACCGGCCTTCGGACATTCATACCAGCCTTGTTTGAAAACGATGTCTTCTTTGCCATCGCCATTGATGTCGCCGAAGCCCATGCCGTGGCCATTGCCACTTTCGCTGACGACGTGTTTGGTAAGGCTAGGATTGCCTTCGGCGTCTTTGGTAAAGCGCCAGATGAGGAGCGGGTTGGCGTCGTTCCAGCTATTCTCGAGATACTCCCTGTTCCCATCGCCATCGATGTCATGGAGGAAGGTCATTTCGTTCTGCTCGGTCTTGGTATCGACGAACGGATGGATCTCCCAAAGAGCTGATTTCGTGAGGCCCGAATCACCGGGATTCTCATACCAGAACACTTGGGTGGTGGTGAACTCTCCAGCAACCACATCAAGCCAACCGTCGCCATTCACATCGTAGAGATGATCGCCGTTGTCCTGGAGGTAGTCTTTGCCGAATGGCAGAAGCTTGCGGAGACGACGTTTCTCGGAAAAGGCGGGACCAGCGTACCAGTTCTCGCCTGCGACAATGTCAGGGTGGCCATCATTATTGAGATCGCCAACGGCGCAGCCTTCGTTGTTGTCCTTGTGCAGTTGCTGCGCTCGGAAAGAGAGGCTTGGCTTCTTATCAGCGGCGAGACTCCAGCCAAGCAGGCTGATGGCGAGTAGGCTTGGAATGATACTGAGACTTAAGGGAAACGGCGTTTTCATGGGGATAGGCTATGAAAAGGCGTAGGATGATGTCGAGACTTGGAAACAAAGAAGCCGAGGCTGGCAGGGCCAACCTCGGCTTCGATGAATTTGAACGATCGTGCGGTGTCTTAAGCTTCTTCTCCGCCTGCTGGCTTACGACGCTTGAGGGGATTGAGGACTTCAACGTTTTCGTCTTCCTTGATTGCCTCGATCTCGAAGTAGTTGCCACCGTTGGGAGCAATGATCTCGCCGTTCTTAAGCTTTATGGCGACTGTCGATCCGTCGAGGAATCCCACTATGGCTTTGTTAGGCTGTGCCCAGACATGGTTCTTGTCGTCGTAGGCAAAACCATCGCCAGTGAAACCATCAGCGACAACCGGCGTGCTCCCTTTGTTAGAGTCCGTTAATCCGCTAACATAGGCCCAGTGATTCTCGCCAGCCTCGAGAGCTTGGCCAGTATCTTCACCATCTTTTTCCCCATACTCTTCGTCTGGTGCAGATTTAGGATCACAGAAGGTCCGGTCTCCCTGGATGTAGAAGATCTTCTCACTGTCACACTCGTCTGGGAAGAGCTGACGGAAAGCGGCGTTGGAGCTGCCAGTGGCTTCTGGGTAGAGACCACCATATTCGCCGGAATACATCACCATGGAAGTGATGATACTGCCGACGTTCTTGGTAGCCGGAATCATCCGGGCGGTCACACGGGCTTTACCGATCATCGGTGTGGCGACCGTCGCGAGAATCGCGATGATCGTGATCACAACCAACAACTCGATCAGGGTAAATCCCTTATCGTTTTTTAGGTTTGTTTTCATGCTTTAGTTTATAAGTGCAGGTTTGTTGGTGCCCCTTTTTGAGAGGCATTATTATAATTGTCGACGGTTCCTTGCAGAGCCACCCACAGAAAGACTATCGCCCGGCGAAGAATCGTGGGGCAAGGACAATTCTTGGCAAACCGGGGGTTTTCTCACAAATCTCGTAGTCTATGTCGCGACTTTTCTAATTTGTTTGTTTGATTCGTGATGGTTTCCATGGAAACACTGATAATATTGTTCACATCTTGATATTGAGTAAGTAGAAAGTTCCATGCCTCCAGCTCAACAGCCGTCGGGAGTTTCGTCTCCCTCGGATGTCCTGCAATTTGGGTGCCCCGCTTGCAGTCGCGAGCTGAGCATCCCAATGGCTCTTGCGGGTGTTGAAGGACCGTGCCCTTTCTGCACGCAGCCCATTGCTGCTCCAGTGCCCGCTCAGGGGCTGCCAGCGAGACATCTTGTACCACAGGCGGCTCCGGTTCCGGCACCACCACCTCCTCCAACGCCGCCACTGCCGGAGCCTGTGCCGGTCGTTCCATTACCGGCGTCTAGGAATGTCCTCTGCAGCGCGTGTGGTTGTGAGTTGGCCATTGATGCTTCCATGGCTCACCTGCCTGGCGGCCCTTGCCCTCGTTGTCAGACTTGGATTGATCTTCAGGGAAATGCACTTGCTCCTGCGCAGGCGGCACCTAATCAAGAGCCTCCACCTGTCGTCGCCTCACCTAAGCCATCGAATCGTCGATCTTCACCGAGTTCGAAGTTTGGTAACGCGAACCCCGCTGCTCCATCGGAAATGAACCAGTCGGCTGCTGCTGCCGATGTCGGTGGATTGAATTTTCCTAAGATGGAGTCTGCTGAGCCGGCAGTCATGCCAGACGAAGAATCATCTGATCCGCCGATGGAACGGAGACGAGTGAAGTATCGCAAGAAACGGCGTCAGTTGCCACCCGAGTTCTATGTCGGGCATGCGGCAAGGGATCTGGACGCCAAGGGTCAAGAGACGACCGGGCGCATGCGTCGAGAGCAGTTTCCAAAAGAAGGTGAAAGCGTCAGAGGTCGAAAGAAGGAGACGCCTAATAGCACGGAAGGGGGAGATGAGTCGAAAGTGGTGCGGTTGTTGCCCGTGGTCTTTGGCATTCTCCTGGCCCTTATTATAGGCCTCTTCACCGCACTGCACTTCGAATGGATCAATCCGGCGGATCTACATTTCTGGGAATCGAAGACGGATCAGAGCGACAACCGCAACGGGTTCGATTCCTTAGCCAGAAGCATTGAGCAGACCGACCAAGATTTAAAGGGCAAAGCAAAGGAAGCCTACCAGGAAATCGATAAGGCGATTGAGGGATTCCTAAGTGCTGAGACTTGGGACGAGGCTTCTAGCATGGTCACGATGGACAATGTGCCAGAGGACAGCTCTGCCTTATCCTTCCTCAAGATGTTCCCCCGTGAGTCCTACCGGGGTAGCGAGGTGAAAGTGATCCATTATTCCCGAATCCCCAAGACTGAACGCTTTGTGTTCACCACGCATCTTTCGAATGGCCTCGGTGACAATGGCGATGAATTGCTCACCTTCATGATTGGCGAACAGATAGAAACAGGTCCGCCGAAGATTCACGGATTGCAGCTCTATCAAAGCTGGAAACGAACCCTATCAGAATTCTTGGAAACCTCGGGCGCTTCTGCTGGGCGTTTCTACGGAGAACTTCGAGTCGTCAATGAAAGAGCTTCGCCAACTACGCTGACATTTCCAGATGACGGTCCTTATGTGAAACTCGAACTCCGAGATCTGTTGGTGAAAGAGCCCTGGACCAAGGAGGTGTATGTGAGGAAAGATTCCTGGGCAGGGAAACGCTCGCTGAACACTCTGTCAGAGAGTTGGTCAAAAGCGATCCTTGATCTGGAGTGGTTGCAAGGCCCCACAGGAGACGCGTTTGTTCATGTCGGCAGCGTCCAATCGTCGAATTGGGGCGACTTCCCGAAATAGGCCCCCAACGGATGTCAGACTCTGATGGTGCCTCTATCAGGCGTGAGCTTTGGGCCCGTAATGTGGCGGCTGTGAAGGCGAACCTGGTGCCGGGCCTGGTCCTTCAGGGGTTGGCCTTGATCATCGTTTTCGCCTACTATTTCTGGGAACCCGCAGCGGGCGCGTTTGCGAGCGTGGCGGCTCTGAAGCAGCGCTATGGATATGTTTATTCTGGGCTGGCCACCGCCCTCTTTGGGGGTGTCATCCCCTACCTGTTTCTGCTAGTGACGAAACAAGTGCCAGCTGGGCAGTTGAGGAATTATGCGCTCTTCTATGTCTTCTTCTGGCTCTGGCGAGGTGTCGAGGTCGATGCGCTGTATCGATTGCAAGACCACCTCTTCGGGTCCGTGGTGCATTGGAAGGTCATCCTCACCAAAGTGCTCGCCGATCAATTCATCTACTGCCCTATCTGGGCGTCTCCCATCACCGCGATCTTTTACACTTGGCGAGATGAGGGCTTTTCATGGAGCGCCTTTCGTGCGCGTTTCAATCGAGATATGTTCGTGTTAGAAATGCCAAGCTTCCTTCTCGCCACATGGATTGTTTGGATTCCCGCTGTTGCGATCATCTACGCCCTTCCCCTTCCCCTGCAGGTGCCGCTGTTTAACATCGTCCTCTGTTTCTTTGTGCTCATGGTGAGTTTCTTAAGCAAGCGGACGACGTAGGGAATGCCTATTTCCGTTGGAGGTAGGCGAAGAGATCGCGGATCTGTTCGTCTGTGAGGGTGTCGAGTAGGCCATCCGGCATGAGGGAAACGGGGGAGTTCTCTTTCTTGAGGATATCTCGAGTGGCGATGACGGAGGTGTGACCGGTGAGGTCTTGGAGCGTGAGTTGGGTATTTGTCAGAGCCTTGACGAATCCAGATAAGACGGTGGGCTCTTCGGAGCCTTCGCGGGGGCGGAGGGTCACCGTGGTGAGTTCGAATTCTTCTCGGACCCCAAGGTTGGGATCAGCGACGGCGGTGACGAGGAACTCGAGGTTACCGCGTTCATAGCCAGTGAGTTCTGGGCCGATGGTGCCGCCTTTACCGAAGAGCTGATGGCAGGCGGCGCAGGCTTGGGCGAATACGGCGGCCCCAGCTTCGGCATCGCCTGGTTGGTTCCTGACGAGGACGATGGTGTCGTGGATGCGCTTCTGTTTGAGCTCATTGGGCTGACGGAGATTCCCCCAATGTTTCTCGATCTGAGCGCTGAGCGCTGGATCTTGGTGGCCCTTCATGACGAGAAGCTGATCGATGGTTAACGCTTCTTTAGGTAGGAACTTTAGAGTAACCATTTCCACAATCGTTTTGGCCCATGCAGGGCGTCCAGACAGAACAGTTAGAGCACTTTGTCGAATCTGGAGATCATCTGTCTCGGTTGCGATTCGGATTAATACATGGGGAATAACTTCATGATCTCCACGTTGAAGACCGTGTATGGCTTTTCGGCGAACGTCGGAATCTTTATCGTAGAGTACTAATTCGACCATTAACATGACAATGGATTCTTGTGAGGATTCGGCCAGACGGGAGATGAGTTTGAGACGATCAGCGGTCTTGATCTTGCCGGGTTCAGTGACGGCGACTATGGCGGCTTCGAGAGCACTGGCGCTGTTCAGCCGGAGGCCGAAGGCGATGAGATCGGAGTCAGGAGCGCCAGAGGACCATAGGCGGGCGAGTGCTGCTTCGAGTTGGTCGGGAACCTTCGTAAGTGGGATGCCCTGGAGGCCGGCTTCCATCCCACGAATCAACGAAGTGGCCGTGGTGGCCGGCACGAGGGATAAGAGCTGCGCTGCGCGATCGAGATTGGCCTCGGTCGGATCGGCTGCGAAACGACGCGCAAGGAGGCTGGCCAGCTTCGTTTCGACGATCGGTGTCTGCCAGAGTTTGGGGTCTCGCTCGAGCCAAACGAGGACCTTGTCTGGGGCTTGGGTGACGTGTTTTTCAAGTGCCCACCAAAGTTGTGAGGGTATGTAAGGGTCGCTGGTGAAACGTCCAGCGTGAAGAATGATGGCGAGGAGTGGAAGCGCCTGGTCGGTTGGGAAACGTTGAAGTGAGGCGGCTATCTGGGAGTTGATCTCAGGTTCAGGTTGGATCGCCAAGGCCTGAATGGCGGCAAAGGTGCTGGGGGAAAGCGCTTCGCTGCGATCGCCTAACAAACGAACGGTCCACAAGCGGACATGAAGGTCTGGATGTTGGAGAGCGCTGATGGCGGTGGTGTCGTCAAGGGCACCGAGGCCATGCAAGGTCCAGAGAGCTTCCAGATCGAGATCGGCGCGCAGATTAGGAATCACCGACTGGTCCTGGCGCTCGACTAACAAACGTCGTGCAGTCCAACGATGCCATTGATTCGGGTGCTTGAGAGAGCCGAGAAGTTCTTGATTGGAGAGGGTATTGAGATCGACCGGATCATGGCGTTTCCCTTCACGATGACGTAAACGATAGATCCGACCGTGATCCCGATCCCAGTTGTCCCTCGGATCGACGTGGGTGATGCGAGCGTCGTAAAAATCTGAGACATAGATGGCTCCATCCGGCCCCAAGGCGGCGTGGACTGGCCGAAACCAGATGTCCTCAGATTCGATGGCTGCGGGCAATTCCCGGCTGCGGAAGGTGCTGCCATCCGGCTCCAGAGCGACGACGGCGACCCGGTTGGCCAGGCAGTTCACCCCAAAGAGGTGGCCTTCATGCCCTGGAAAGACGCCGCCTGTGTAGGGCAACCATTGGTTGACGAGGCGCTGGTGCTTCCCCTCGATGGGGATGCCATAGAAGTAGTCGATGGCATGGGGATTCGTGTGTGGGCCATGCTTGCCAAAGCCTTTCTGGTAGAAGGCTCCTTGGAGGAAATAGACGACTTGCATGCTGCCATTGGTTCCTGAAAAGAGACGACCCTCGGCATCAAAATCGACCCCAAAGGTGTTCCAACCGCCTTCGGCAAAGAGCTCGAAGTCGTGTGTGTCAGGATGATAGCGCCAAACATTCTGTCCAAAGAATGTGAAAGGAGATTGGTTAGACTTCGAAGCGACACGGACGCGCGCGGTGACCGTGCTTCCGGTGCAGCCGTAGAGCCAACCATCGGGCCCGAATTTGAGGGAATTAGCGACCGAATGGGTGTCCTCAAGCCCGAAACCTGACAGATGCACGACTGGATCGGCGTCGGGAACATCGTCTTGATCGGCATCCGGAAAGAAGAGCAAGTAGGGTGGGTTCATGACCCAGACCCCGCCATTTCCCTGGCAGGTGGAGGTGACAATGTTCAGTCCTTCGGCGAAGACTTTATGGGAATCGAAGGTGCCGTCTCCGTTTGTATCTTCGTGAATGGAAATCTTGTCCCGACCGATGAACTTCTGGTGTTCCGGCTTGTTGTAAGGGGGTGGCGGAGGGACCTGATCGAAGATGGATCGGAGGTGGTTGTCCCACGTAAGCACCTGAAGACCAGCAGGTTTCGGGTATTGAATATATTCAGAGACCCACATCCGACCCCGGGCATCGAACTCGACATAGAGTGGCTGAGTCATGATCGGCTCGGTGAGCACGGAGTCGATGATGTAGTCATCGCCAGCCGTGAGAGCAGCGAGGGCTTCGTCAGGAACGAGCGGCTTGCCTTTGCCTTCGATATTCGAATGCACGTTGCTGTTCCCCTCGAACCGTTCGCGGACGAGGGCCATGTCGCGCTCGCGCCCCTCTTTGTCGGAGGCGACGATGCCGCGATGGCCTGCGGGTTCTTGAGAATGGCGTTTCTGATAGTCGGCCAGCGTCTGATCTCTCCGGTTAGGCCAATGGGCGTATTCTCGACGATCACCTTCGATGAAATCCCAAGTGCCGCTGAGATCGATCGCATCCTCAAGACGGCCTAGTTGAACAGGGCCTTCAAGGATGCCGCCGCTCCCTTCTTGATTGAAGACGCGGAATGCGATGAGGTTCATTTCGCCAAACCGGACCTGATCGGGATCGATGACGGCAGGACGACGCACGTCACTTGAAGGCTTGCCGAAGAGCGGGGGCATGCCGCCATTGGCCCCGACCTTGTCCCCATTGAAATAGGCTTCATCGACATCATCGACATGACGAACCGAAAGGAGCAGACGACTACCGCGCCATGATTCAGGCACCTGGATGAAGCAGCGGTACCAGCTGAAACCTTCCGTTTCCTGAGCTGCTGGCACGGGAACAGCCCGCCATTCTTGAGCGGCGAGGCCATCCAGGGTGACGATGAGAAAGGCAAGGAGAAGCTTCATAATGAGTAGGTTTCGGATCTTGCCTGGACTTTTCCGAGGGGCGATTGGAGGATCCGTTAAATTAACCAAATTTGTAAAACACCATGCGTTGGAAGAATGCTCGTCAGAGTGAGAATGTAGATGAGCGTCGCGGCAAAGGCGGCGGAAAGTGATGGTCAGCGGGATCATGGTCATCTTGGGGGCACTGTTCGCGATCTTCATCGAGAAGAAGCCGGTGCAGCAAGTGATCCAAGAGACCATGCAGCGGTCGCAGCAGAGCGGGCAGCAAGGCGATTACACACCGCCCCCAGAGGAAGAGGAATTGTCAGCGTTCACGCGGACTGTGCTGGCGTTCACTGAAGATGTTTGGGATCGGGTGTATCCAGAGCTCGCTCGGCAGTATACGGATCAAGGGGCACCGGCTCGTTATGAGAAGCCAACTTTGGTGCTCTTTTCAGGAATGACTCAGACGGCTTGTGGGCAGGAGCAGGCAGGGATGGGCCCATTCTATTGTCCGGGAGACAATCAGGTTTACATCGACCTCGGGTTCTTTGATGAGCTGGAGAAGAAGTTTGATGCCCGGGGAGACTTTGCGCAGGCCTATGTGATTGCCCCTGAAGTGGGACATCATGTTCAGAATCTGTTAGGAATTTCTCGTCAGGTGCAGTCCCAGCGTAACCGCATTTCCGAGGCTCAATACAATCGTTTGTCCGTTCGGCAGGAATTGCAGGCGGACTATCTTGCCGGGGTGTGGGCGGACCACACGCAGAAGGAATTCAAAGGACTACAGCGTGGCGATATCGATGAAGGCATCCGTCCGGCAATGACGGTGGGAGATGATACCATTCAGAGGAAGGCGACTGGCCGCGTGGTGACGGAAGCTTTCAGCCACGGGAGCGCGGATCAGCGAATCCAATGGTTCACGATGGGGCTGAAGTCGGGTGATCCAACGGCGAACGATCCGTTTCAAGCTTCTTTCGAGAGCCTCTATAGCCTCTGACCATGCAGCGCATGGTCGAACCTGAGATTCTGGATTCGCTGCCTCCGGAGGATCCTGCGGCCCAGCGTTCGCGCCGAGATCTGGTGCGGATCAATGCGTTGATGGGGAATCTGCGTTGGATTCGTCGAATGTTGGAAGTCAGGGCTGGGGGGGGGCGCGTGATCGAAGTGGGAGCTGGTGATGGACGGTTGGCCTCGGCGTTGAGCGAGAGTGGGATGGACGTGACGGCGGTGGACCTTGCGCCGCGCCCGTCAAGTTGTTCTGACAGTGTCCGCTGGGTGCAAGGGGATGTGAACGAGGTGCTGGCAGATCTGGAAGGCGATATTCTGGTAGCGAGTTTGTTCTGGCATCATTTCCAGAAGGAGGCGCTGCAGCGGTTGGCTCCGTTGGTAGAGCGATTTCGTGGCGTGGTGTTGAGTGAACCGTGGCGGGCGCGGCACGCACTTTGGTTAGGGTCCGCGTTGGTTCCGGTGGTGAATTCGGTGACTCGGCATGACATGTTTGTCAGTATCAAGGCAGGATTTCGACGAGGGGAGTTGCCCGCATGGTGGGATCTTTGTTCAGAGAATTGGGATCTTGAGGAAACGGGGACGGCGCTGGGAGCGTATCGATTGCAAGCATGGCGAAAGGAGTGAAGACGATCACGGTCATCGGGGGTGGCCTGGCTGGGCTTTCCCTTGGGATCGGTTTGCGTCGCGCAGGGATTCCTGTGGAACTCCATGAAGCGAGCAACTACCCAAGGCACCGTGTTTGCGGCGAGTTTATCAGCGGTTTGGGTGCAGAGACGGTAAAGGCGTTGGGGCTGGAGACAGCGCTGGAAGGCTGTTTGGAACATCAGTCGAGTGTGTGGTTCGTTCGTGGGAAACGAATCTTTTCCGGTCGGCTGCCTGTTGCCGCGCGGGCGATTTCTCGCTTCGAGTTGGACATGCGTTTGATGGAACTCTTCGTGGATCTGGGGGGACGGATGCATCAGCGTTCTCGCTTTATGGAGGAAGATGGTGAGGGGTTGGTCTGGGCGGCCGGTCGACAGAGGGTGCGTGCAAGTACGTGGGTCGGGTTGAAGGCTCATTTCCTGAAGGTGCCGATGGCTGAAGGTTTGGAGATGCACCTGGGTGATGGATTGTATATAGGACTGACATTAATTGAAGGTGAGCGTGTGAATGTGTGTGGGTTGATGCGTGGCCCTATCAACATTGCGAAGAAGGGTTCTGACATGCTTCTTGAGTTGATGCGTCTGCGAGGGTTGGGCGAGTTGGCGGAACGGTTAGGGGCGGGCGCGGTTGATCCGGCGTCGTTCACGGGAGTGAGTGCGCTCGGCTTTGGGAAGGCCGATGATGGTGATGGGTTTCGTTTGGGAGATGCCCACAGTCTGATCCCTCCATTTACCGGCAATGGGATGACCATGGCTTTCCAAGCCGCCGAGACAGCGCTTCCTCTGTTGGTATCCTACGCGAACGGTGATTCTGGTTGGGAAGAAGCGGTGGATCAGCTTCGGAGAAGGCTGCAAGCCCGGTTCGGACGGCGATTGCGTGCGGCGGCGTTTCTCCATCCCTTTCTCACGAAACCCCTGGCCCAGACCGTCCTCAGTGTCGGTGGGCGCTTGGGATGTTTGCCTTTTCAAAGGCTCTACCATGCGGTCCGATAGACGATGTCAATGTATCTCCGCTCCCTTGCCAGTGCCTTTCCTGCAGACGCCTTCACGCAGGCGGAATGTTGGGATTGTTTGGAGAGCCACGGAAAGGACGTCGGTCTAAAGGATCGGTCGATGACGCTTTTGAAGAAGGTCTTGTTAGGGGATTCTGGAATCGATCGGCGTCACTTTGCGCTGGGTGATCCCAATCGTGTTTTCGGGTTGAATGCGCAGGGTTTGAATGAAGCATTCGAAAAGCACGCTCCCGATCTTGGAGCGCAGGCTTTGCGCAAAGCTTTGGATGAAGCCTCGCTTCGCGCTGAGGATTTGGATGCGCTCTTTGTCTGCACTTGCACAGGTTATCTCTGCCCCGGCGTTTCGAGTCATGTGGCAGAGAGGGTCGGCTTACGGTCAGATGCTTATTTGATCGATTCGGTCGGCAATGGCTGCGGCGCAGCGATTCCCCTACTCCGTGCAGCTCACGGATTTCTCAATAACACGGTTAAGGAGTTGGTGGTGGCCACGGTGTGTGTGGAGGTGTGTTCGACAGCCTTCTACATTGATGATGATCCAGGCGTTCTGATCAGTCTGTGCTTGTTCGGCGATGGCGCGAGTGCCTCGATTTGGGGAAACAAGGAATCCGACGATTCATGGGCGATTGGAGCATTTCGGACCTGCCATTGGCCAAAGGAACGGGAGAAGATTCGTTTCGTGAATAGGGATGGGAAGCTTCGAAATCAGCTGCATCGGTCGGTACCGGGATTGGCGGCACAGGCTGTGGCTGGTCTATATGCTGGACGTGAAGGAGAACCGGATCAGGTTCTGAGCCACACGGGAGGCCGTGATGTGCTGATGGCCTTGATGGAGGCCTTGCCTGGTCGCGATCTCCAGGAATCTGCCAGAGTTCTGCGGAAACGGGGGAATGTTAGTAGTCCATCTGTGATGATGGCCCTAGAAGAGCGATTGTCACAAACTGTTGATGAAGAACGGCTTTGGATGACATCCTTTGGCGCGGGCTTTTCCGCTCATGCCTGTGAATTGGTGAGAGGCCATGATGAAAGAGCATAACGAAACATCTAACCCACATCGACGATCTGGGTTACTTCTTTTGTTAGGGTTGGCAGTGATGTTGATGGGAATTGCATTCTGCGCGCTTCTTTGGCGTGGTTATCAGAGAGCGTCGGCCTTCGATTCGTGGCAAGAGAGGCCTGCTGTGGTGCTGGCGTCCTGGATTGAAGCCCTCCCCCAGCCGGGTTCTGAGCCGCCCCGTTTCCGTTTTCGAGTGCGCTACGAGTATGAGATCGATGGGCAGAAGCATATTTCGACCAATCTCAAAGAGATCGTGGGCAATACGCGACAGCGAAGCAAGGTGGAGGCATTGGAAAAACGCTATCTAGTGGCAGCGACAGCGGTTTGTTTTGTGAATCCAGAAGATCCGACGGATGCGCTTCTTCTGCGACCGACCAAAGCTCCTGGCTACACCCTTTGGTTTCCGGCGCTCTTTGCCGTGGGTGGTGCTGGCATGTGCGTCGTCGCGCTGCGCCGAAGTCACCGATGACGCTTTTCCATCCAAACGGCAATGATGCCGAGATCTGCTGGAGTCACGCCACTGACGCGACTGGCCTGACCTAGGGTCACAGGTTGGATCTTTTGCAGACGATCTTGGGCTTCGCGCTTGAGTCCTGAGATGGTGGCGTAATCGATGCCATCTGGAAGGCGGACATTCTCAAGCTTTCGAGTTCGAGTAACCATGTCGTTCTGACGGTTGAGATAGCCCTCGTACTTGAGATCGATCTCGATCAGTTCCCAGATGTCGGAGCTGGTCTGCTGACGCATCTCTTCCGGAAGCATTTGGAACTTGTTGTCTGGCCGACGGAACCATTTCGAAAGAGGGACGCCATCATGACGCGCTTTCTGAACCCATTCGCGAAGCTTGTTCAATGAAGCTTGTTTCTCATCAAAGCGGCTAAGGCGATCTTCGCTAAGAAGTCCTGGGAGTTGGCGCGCTTTGGCGGTGAGACGTTGGTCGGCGTTGTCCTGACGGAGAAGGAGACGATACTCAGCACGGCTGGTGAACATGCGGTAAGGCTCGATCACGCCTTTCGAGACCAGGTCGTCGATCATGACTCCAATATAGGCTTCGTCACGACTGAGAATGAAGGGATCTGGCTTTCCCAATGCCTTCCTACCAGCATTGATCCCAGCCATGAGACCTTGAGCCGCCGCTTCCTCATAGCCAGAGGTCCCATTGATTTGGCCAGCGAAGTAGAGACCCGAGACGCGCTTTGTTTCGAGAGTGGGATTCAGCTGAGTGGGCGGGCAGTAGTCATACTCGACGGCGTAGCCTGGGCGGATGATCGAGGCATTCTCCAGGCCCACAATGCTGCGGATAAAGGAGAGCTGCACATCGTAGGGCAAGCTCGTGGACACTCCGTTCACGTAAAACTCGTGGGTGTGGCGACCTTCGGGTTCGAGGAATAGTTGGTGGCGTTCCTTGTCTGCAAATCGAACTACCTTGTCTTCGATGGAAGGACAGTAGCGGGGGCCAACACCTTCGATCCGTCCACAATACATGGGAGACTTGTCGAGATTGGCTCGAATGATGTCATGGGTCTTCCCATTGGTGTAGGTGACCCAACATGGAATTTGTTCCATGTGGAACATAGGATCGGCCCAGTGATTCAATGTATGAACCTCTTCGGTCCCTTTCCTGATCTGATCAGCAATGTAACTAAACTTGGGAGGAGCAGGATCTCCTTCTTGCTTCTCACACTTGGTAAGATCGATCGAACGTCCATTGATGCGACAGGGAGTGCCAGTCTTGAATCGATCCACTTCGAATCCCAAATCTTTCAGATGATCGCTCAGTGTAGAAATGGCATCTCCCATGCGACCACCTTTCTGATTCTGGAGCCCAACATGGAGCAGCCCACGCATGAAGGTTCCCGTCGTAATGATGACAGATCTCCCTGAGATTCGAAGACCGAGAGAGGTTTCGATTCCAGTCACGGCATCGTTCTCCACGACCAGGGAGGAAACGTTTCCTTGATGCAGATCTAAATTGTCGGTGGATTCGAGAACCCATTTCAAACGGAGCTGGTAGGCCTTCTTATCGGTCTGGGCACGAGGGGCGCGAACACTGGGCCCCTTGCTGGCATTAAGCATACGAAACTGGATACCTGTCGCATCGGTGTTGAGGCCCATAATTCCGCCTAAAGCGTCGATCTCCCGAACAATATGCCCCTTGGCCAGTCCGCCTATGGCAGGGTTGCATGACATTTGGGCGATCGTGTCCAGATTCTGCGTGAGAATGGCGGTCTGGCATCCCAGACGTGCCGCTGCAAGAGCCGCTTCGGTTCCAGCGTGGCCGGCACCGACAACGATCACATCGTAGATCTTGGGATAGGTATACATAAATGGTGGGGGCAAATAAATATGTTCCACGTGGAACATTCGATCCGGCTTGCGAAGCCTACATCTCGATCGGATGATCGTATCTCAATAGATGAAACCTCCCACGCTTCAACCACCGTTTACTGCCTTCAAGGAGTGGCATGCTATTTGTGATGCCTTGGCACACGGCGAGCAGCACCTGATCTTGAGGAAAGGAGGGATTGCTGAGGGCAGCGATGGTTTTGCCTTTCAGCATCCTCAGTTCTTGCTCTTTCCGACATTCTTCCATGCCCAGTACGATGGGATCCAGGTATCGCCGGAAT
>JBLHHN010000135.1:0-14365 GCA_047616785.1 Verrucomicrobiales bacterium | reverse complement strand
CCTTTCGAGGTCAGTGGGTTTCCAAATTTCCAAAGCCTAACATCGTTTCTGCCCTGGTGGCTTGGAAGCGTGAAGGTTATCTCAAGCAAGGGCAACGCTATCTCCAAGAGCATCTCGACCGCCAAGCTAATCTAACAAAAGCACAACGTGAACCCGACACCCAGCTCGCTCTTCTTTGCGAACACCTCGTCGATTTCCGCCGGCTTCAGAATGATGATGCGGGTGTGGAAACGGCTTACCTGCGCGCCTTGGAATTCACGCCATCCTATGTCCCAGCCATGGCAGCCCTGGGCAACCACTACGGACGCCTGGGACGAATCACTGAAGCCGTTCCCTATCTAGAGAAAGTCCTCAAACTCACACCAAACAGCGGCCCCGCTTTGCTCAACCTCGGGGTAGCGCGAGTGAAGCAAAACCAACCGAAAGCCGCTCGCGATCTCTTCCTCCAAGCGGTGCAGGTGAATCCAAGAGACATCCCCTCACGCATCAATCTGCTCAAGATGCGCATCGAACTCAAGGAATGGAAGTCCGCTAGTGTCGAATTACTTCAGCTTTGGAGAGCGCTTCCCGGAAACCGCGAGGTGGCCGCTCTCATCCCCCAGATCCTCCCGAATCTGCCCGCCGCCGAACAAGCGAAACTCAAGCAAGACCTCCAAGCGGCGCAGTCGCAACGTTAGAGTTAGAGTTAGAGTTAAAGTCTAGCCGCTACGCATTCAGATACCGTGATCGGAGATGGGCAAGATAAGGCTCGGCCTCGGTGGCTCTTCCCGTGGCGCGTGTCATCAGGGCATCCGGCAGAAGTTGGCTGCCATGCGCATGCACATTCTGGCCTAACCAATGGAGTAGGCTCGCATAGTTACCACTCGCGAGATCGCTAGAAAGTGTCGGCACTTGATCGAGCGCGGCAGCGTAGAGTTGGGACGCGTTGAGATTTCCCAAGCTGTAAGTGGGGAAGTAGCCGAGCGCGCCCATGCTCCAATGAATGTCTTGCAGACAGCCCTGGGCGTGATCGGTCACGGTAAGGCCGGTGAGTTTGTGAAAGGTGCGATTCCAGGCCTCCGGAAGATCATCGACGGCAAGCGTGCCTTCGACGAGTTGTTTCTCCAGCTCGAAACGTAGGATGACGTGCAAATCATAGGTCACCTCATCGGCTTCGACGCGAATGAAGGTGCGCTCTGCGCGATTGACCGCGCGTGTCATGTCTTCGGGAGACCAATCCGCCAAGCCTGGGAAATGTCTCT
The DNA here is from genome assembly GCA_047616785.1 of Verrucomicrobiales bacterium. GTDB lineage: Bacteria > Verrucomicrobiota > Verrucomicrobiia > Verrucomicrobiales > DEV007 > JAACDM01. The sequence continues at coordinate 13,124 of JBLHHN010000135.1, read as the reverse complement.
TGGCTTCGGGAAGCCAGTGCTCCCAGAAGGCACGGCTGCGGCCGACTTGATTCTCCCAAAGGCGCGATTGTGATTCATGAATGCCTAACGAAACAGCCGTGCCGCTTGGCAACGCGTGTTTGTCTTGGGGGAGGCCTTGTTCATAGAGCCCGTGACCCGTCTCGTGGAGCACGCCGAAGAGTGAGCTGGTGAAATCTTGATCATCGTAACGCGTGGTGAGGCGCGTGTCATAAGGCGCCAATCGTGAACAGAACGGATGCGCCGTGGTATCGATGCGCCCACTTTCGAAATCGAACCCCAGTGCCTGACAGACTTTCTGATTGAACGCCTGTTGTGCTTCTATCGGATAGTCGCCTTGAAGTGATCGCGGCGGTAACGCCTTCGTCTGCTCAGTCGCAGCCTCCACAATCTCCACGAGTGGTCCCTTCAAGTTGGCAAAGACTTTCGTAAGACTGCTAGCCTTGGCGCCGCGCTCGTACTCTTCCAAGAGCGCGTCGTAAGGTGATTCTTCGTAGCCCCACAGATCCGCCATGCGGCGATTGAAATCGATGATCTTTTCGAGGTGCGGCTTGAAAAGCTGGTAGTCAGATCTCGAACGCGCCTCTTGCCATGCGGCGAGTGCTAGGCTGCCAACTTCTTCGAACTCGCCAACCAGTTTGGATGGAATCTTACACCCACGATCATAGGCATGGTTCCACCATCTTACATTGGCAGCGTCTTCTGAATCTCCCTCACACTGACAAGCGGCCAACCATTCGCCCACATCGTCCGCCGTCTTCAAAGCATGGATCTTTTCACTGAAATACGCTCGCTGCTGTGCACGGAAAGCCACGCCCTTTGGGGGGAGATTCGTTTCCTGATCCCAAGACAGCAAGGCGCTGCTAGAATGCAAGACGGCGATCTCTTCGTGACGCTGAACCAAAGATTCGTAAGGGGTCATGAGACACCTTCAATAGGATCGTGGTGGTGGCAAGAGAGTTCAGCGGCATCTGGGGTCTTGAAATGCGGCTCAGGCACGCCCATGGTGGCTATATCACCCAATGGAAGCTGTTTCTCTCACACGACGACGACTCTTAAAGCGCACGGCGCAGGCTGGACTAGCCGTGGGCATGCCACAGCTTCTTCTTTCCTCTGCCAAAGGCCAGGAATCGGCCAATGAGCGGCTCCAAGTCGCGGTGATCGGCGTGGGGGCTCGCGGAATAGTGAATCTAAAGGCTTTGTTAGATCGGAAGGACATCCAGATCGTGGCGCTTGCTGATGTGGATGAAGTGCATTTAAATGCCGCCAAACCGTTAGTGGACGCGGCCTATGGCAATCAGGATGCGAAGATTTATGGAGACTACAGGACATTGATCGCTGCGGGTGGTCTCGATGTCGCCGTCATCTCGGTGCCGAATCATTGGCACGCCTTGATCGCGATTGCCTGTGCTGAAGCGGGTCTCGATATTTATGGTGAGCCGCCCATCGCACATTCGATCGTCGAGGGCCGCGCCGTTTGCCGTGCCGTCAATCGGTACGGCCGGGTATGGCAAACGGGCAGCCATTTGCGCTCGGATCCTTTCTTTCAACGGGCCTGTGGTTTTATTGCTAGCGGCCGGTTAGGCGTCACGCGCTCGGTCGAGGTCGGCACTTATGGCGGTTACCTGGATCTGACGGGCGCCGCCAAGAACAGCTACTTTCAGGACACGTTGGGATTGAATTATGAATTCTGGTTAGGTCCAGCCGCCTGGCTGCCGTATCATGCAGGACGCGTGCATGAGAATTGGCGTTGGAATCTAGCCTTTGGGGGTGGCCAGCTTTTGTCTTGGGTGGGTCATTATGCGGACATCGCGCTGTGGGCACTGGGATTGGATCAAGGGGGCCCTTTGAAAGTTGAAGCCACAGGAGAGTTCGCGGATCACGCCATTTACAATGTCCCAGTGAAGTATGATGTGGATGCCTATTTCTTCAATGACATGACCATGCGAGTGAGCAGTAGCCTGGCTCCTGGTGTCCGTTGGCAAGGGGATGAGGGTTGGATCTATGTCACAGAAGGACAACTGTTAGCCAGCTCGCCCGATCTCATTCGAGCGGAGAGTACAGATGAATGGGCCATGTTAAGATTCTCAGAGCATGGTCGGGATCACTGGCAGGATTTCTTCGACTCCGTGCGGTCGCGTCGAGATACCATCGCGCCTTGTGAGAGTGCGCAACGGGCGGCGACGATCGGACATCTTGGGATGCTCGCGTTAAACTCGGGGCGGACCGTTTCCTGGAAGCCTGAGAATGAGAGCGTCTTCGAGGATCCCACGGCGGGTGAAATGCTAGAATCGGCTTACCGCGAACCTTGGATGCTGAAAGATTGAGATGATGATGAGTGGACGATCTTGGTTAGGTTACTTGGTGATGATGTGGGTTGCTGCCGAGATCGGAGATCTTCAGGCGCAGTTTCTTGAAGAGGCGCAGTTGAAGAATCTTCAGCGCTACGAATTTGGGCGCGACCGGACTTCGTGGAACGGATTGGAAGTCAAATTACGGAATCCTCTGCAGCGAGAGCGTGAAGAAGCTGAAAAGATCCTCACAAAGGTCTTGATGGCGAGAGAAAGTACCGCGGATGCGAAGATCCTTGCTTGCCGAGGCTTGCGTTTGGTGGCCGGGTTCGAGGGGGTCCCCACATTGATCTCACTGATCAGGGACGCGCGACTGTCCGCTGAAGCCTGCCTTGCCCTTCAAGAGAAGCCCTCAGATGACATCAATCCAGCGCTACGCGATGCTTTGCCTCTGGTAGAGAATTCTCTCAAGACGCAACTTCTGGTAACATTAGGACGTCGTGGTGATCGGGAAGCCGTCAACGTGATTGTGACCATTGCCAAGGGGATCATGGATGAGAAGATTCGGAAGACCGCGATCACAGCTCTTGGGCAGATTGGCGGCAAGGAAGCCCTTGCCGCTCTGTCAGGCTTGAGTCTGGGAGAAGCCTACAAACGTGAGCGAGCATTCGCTCTGCTCGCGGCCGCGGGGAGATCGATGGACCTCAAGCCTGGTGATCACATCGCCGGATTGGCGACGCTCCGGAAGCTGGCTGTTTCCGCGCCCTATGAGACCATCCGGTTAGGAGCACTCTATGAATGGGCTTCGCAAGATGCCGAGCAACGGGTGGCTCTCTGTCGACAAGCGCTGACAAGTCGGAAAGACGGTCTGCTTGAGATCGCGCCACGACTTTTCGGATTGTTAGAGAAAGACGAGAAACTAGCGCTCTACGGAACCTTCTTTGATGGTCTCGATGGGAGCGCCAAGATCTTGCTGGTCGAACTTTGGGACCCTGAGTATCGCGAGTCAGATAAGGTCCGTGCGCTTTCGTTAGATATTGAGTTGCCTGAAGCATTGCGCCAGGCGGCTGTCCGAGCCGCCGCACGCATCCATGAGTAGCATGAATCCAGCCCTGACATCGCCACCAACGACAGATCCGACGCGTGTGCTACGCTACCGCGATGGCCTCTATGCTACGGACCTCCTCGCGGCGGCCATTTCTCATCTCGATTTCTTCACCTGGCTTGATGCCGAGTGTGGAGCGACGGACGAGGGCATCCGAACGCACTTTGAGTTCGCCGCTCGTCCGCTCGATGTGCTGCTCACGTTGTGTCGCGCCAATGGGTTCCTTCAAACGGACAAAGAAGGCATGCACACGGTCACCGCGCTAGCCAAAGAGCATCTTGTCCGCCAATCCCCGTTCTTTCTTGGCGCTTACTTTGACTCGATGAAAGCGCGACCCGTCGCGCTCGATTATTTGAAGGTTCTGAACACTGGCAAACCAGCGAACTGGGCCTCACTGGAAGACCAAGAAGACTGGCACAAAGCCATGCTAGAAGAAGGCTTTGCCAAAGAATTCACGGCGGCCATGGATTGTCGTGGTTTGGCCTTGGGGCAAGCGCTCGCCCAAGGCGTCTCATCCCAGCTTGGCGATCGCAAGCACGTGCTCGATATCGGCGGAGGCTCTGGCATTTATGCGGCCACGCTAGTCGCTGCGCATCCTGAACTTTGCGGGACGCTGTTAGAACAAGCGCCCGTGGATGACATCGCACTTTCGGCCATTGAAAGCCACGGTCTGGGAGATCGGATTGACGTCGTCACGGCGAACATGTTCACTAATCCCTGGCCAGAGGCTGACATTCATCTCTTGTCCAATGTCCTGCACGACTGGGACATCCCGGAAGTGCGTGAAATCCTTCAACGCTCTGCCGAGTCCTTACCGAAAGGCGGTTTGGTCATCATTCACGAAGTCTTCGTCAATGACACAAAGACCGGCCCTATCCCAGCAGCAGAGTACTCAGCGCTCCTCATGCATGTCACCCAGGGCAAATGCTATGCTCCAGCGGAGTATGGAGCAATTCTCAAGGAGACAGGATTTGAAGTTGGGGCCTATCAGAACACGATCGGTGATCGTGGATTCATGACTGCGGTGAAGAGTTAGAGTAGTCCAGGCTTCCCGAGGACGTCGGTGAATGAGCGTGTCCATAAACCATTCGTGTTCCGGACCCTCGCGACGTCAAACACCGCACCCTATTCATTCCACTCAACTCGCCATCAGCTCGGCCAAGGGCCCTCGCTGCATCTCCTTGGGAAGCGTGCCATCCAGCCTTCCAAAGGTATCCTGAGGCCGCCCCGCTTTGTGCAGCAGCGTGCTATAAAGATTCGCAATCGTGTGATGCCCCGCCGCGCCATAGCCCGGGTACTGCAAATAACGCCCACCCACACCGGCCAGACCGCCCAGCAGAAGAAACGGCCATTCCACACAACTCCCATGATGTTTCTCCGCCGCATCGCTGAGATAGACAATCAGCGTATTGTCTAACATCGTGCCGTCACCTTCCGGCACGGCCTTCAGTTTAGTAGCCACCCGCGCGATCTGCGCCACATGAAAGCCACGAATGCGTCGCCGCGCCTCCACCGGCGTCATCCCATCCACTGATTCCGCATGGCCCAAGCCATGGACATGTTTGGAAATGCCCAAGCCCCGATAGGTCACATCCAAGGTGTCCGCACGCATGGTAATCACGTTAGAGATCCCAGAAATCAGCGCCGCCGCCGCGATGTCGAAATGCGCTTCCAAGCGATCCGTTTCCACCTCCGAAGTGTACTTGTCCGTCACCACCGGCGCGTGTGCCCGGATGCTCGCCTCCAAGCCCTGAAGTTGACGCCGTCGATCTTGCAACCCCTCGAAGGCTCCCAAATAATGATCCAATTTCTCGCGATCCGTCTGGCCGATCTCACGCTGCAAGCGCTTCACATCACCCACCAAATGATCCAGCAGCATCGACTCCAGCTCATTGTTCGCCACCGCTTCATCGCCTGTCGCCGCTACGCCAAAGAGATTGCGATAAGCCATCGCCGGGTTTGCCTGAAAGGCCAGTGGACGATCCGCATCCAGTGCGGAGATGCCAGGATACACCACCGAATCTTTCACCCCAGAAAGCACCTTGCCACCTAACGTGAGGCCAATGTGAGGAAAGATCCCCGGCAAAGCCCTAGCTAAAGCACCATCGATGGTGGCCGAAACCGGTCTCCCTGGATTCCCCTCATCGCCGGTGTGATAACAGCCCAACGCGCCATACCAAGCCGAGTGCCCACCGCGACACATCTTGCCAGAGAGCCCTTGTAGAATGGTCAACTGATCTTTGAAAGGCGTCAACGCCTCCAGCGATCCCGGCAGTTCGCGCTCTGCCAAGGAATGATCCAGCAAACGCTCGCTCGCGCGCAATTCCTCTGGCCATCCCGCCTCCTCTGCAGGCCGCACGAGGTCGGACACCAAGTCTTTCGGCACCAGTTCCGCCGGCGTCAGTCCACTCGACTTCACCACAAAGAGAAAGCGCTTCGGCGCAGGCCCGCCAGTCACCTCCGCCTGCAAGCGTGAGACAAAGGGCGTGAGCAACGGGGACAGCGCTCCCAAGGAGAGACCTTTGAGCAGGGTGCGGCGATTGGTAGGCATGACAGGAAAGAGGTCTACTTGCGATAGAGGAAAGAGTCCGAGGAGAGCAGCGAGGCAATGAGCGCTTTCATGCTACCACCATTCTCCACGTATGCACGCTCCGCCGCCATGAGGGTGGGAGAGTCGTCTAAAGTCTCATTGCGCCCCATCCAGAAACGGAACGCATGGCGCACGAAAGACTGCCGCACGCGTGTCGAGTCAGCCAGTTGATGAACGAGCTCAAAGGCATCCCTCACCTCGCCATCCAGTGCGGGATCGCCGCTGTCTATGATGGCCCCGCGCGTGTCCACCGGCACCCGCTTTGCCTCGCGGTGACGCTCAGGAAAGATGGACAAAGTCTCGCCTAACGTCTCCGTCTTCCGGAACCTCCCAAAGTCATCAAAGTTCTCGAAGGGCAAACCTAACGGATTCATCTTCTGGTGACACTGCCAGCAAGCCTTCGCTTCCGTCGCGCTCAGGCGTTCCCGCAAGGTCTTGTCATGATCTTCCGGCACCACCGCATTCACTGTGAGCGGAATGTCAGGCACGGACCCCGCCAGGAGGTGTTCCAGAATCCACTTGCCACGCCGGATCGGATCGTTGTCGAAATTCCCCGACCACGCGATCAGCCACGCCGGATGCATGAGCAAGCCCGCACGCTCTTCTTTCGGCAAGGGAAAGGGTTGGTTCGTCGGAAAGTCCCACGTGTCATGATCCAAGTTGTAGAAACCCACATAGGTCCGGCTCGAGGGACCCTCGATCGGAATCGGCGTGCGACCCGCACCCAACGTCCGCTCGATGTAGCGAATATTAAACTGATAGCCCGCATCGTCGTAGTTGTAGCGAATGTAATTCAGATCCTTCTCAAACTTCTCGTAAGAGCCTGGATACGCCACAAAGTACCGATTCGTCGTCATCAAGCGCCGCAAGACATCGCGATCTTCATCGAAGACATGCATCACCAACTGATCCGCATCCTCCACCATCTCCTCGGTATCGAACCCGCTATCGATCCCAATCCGCTTCTCATCCTTAAACACACGCGTGGCATGATGATACCCAAAGAAATCTCTGAAGAAACGCAGCACCCGCGTATTCCGCACCCGATGATCCTCGGCGAACATCGTGTAGTCCGCCGTCGACATGTCATTCCGGTCCAGGACCAGTTTCACCGCCTCCTGAATCTGCTCCGGCGTCTCCAGTTTCCCCGCCTCGGCCAGATCCCACAGCGTCTCCTCCTCCGTCACCCGCACCTTCGTCGGCCCCTCATCCACCAAGGCAAACACTAACGCAAAGGCCAACTCAGCCCACGACAAGCGCCTCCGTCCCCCCGCATCCTCTGGCCCCAAGCCAATCTCTAACCGATACACCGCTTCCGGCTTCAGCATGATCGATACCAGCGTCGCCTGCAATCCTCGCACTGTCCCTCCCTTCGCCACCGCGGCTTCACAGAAAGCCAACGTCTCCGCCAACTCACGCCCCGTCGGCTCTCGCTCTAGCAAGAGCCGATACTCAAAACGAATCGCCCGTTCCCAATCTTCAGTCATTGGCGTACCCTCCACAATCGGAAGAAACGCCTCCGCTCGCCGATGATGCCGGTGCAGAGAACCATCGTGTTCCCGTTTGAGAATGCCCGTCGTCTGGTACTCAGCTATCGACTGACAATTCATCAAGAGCAATTGCAGCGTCGAATCATCCGCGAAATGCGCACTCGCATAATCCGCAATCACCCCCTTGCTCTCATCGATCGCGAACGGCTGATGAATCGCCGTCGCCTCCCGCAAGCCACGGCCACCCAACGCATCCACAAAGCGATCATAAACCTGTGGCCCCTTCCGCCAAAGCCGGGCTTCCGAAAACGCGGGCCCCTTGTGCGACCCATCAAACAGCACCACATGATCCAATTGATTCCCAAAGCTCGGCATCGCCCGTTTGTGATCCACCTCCGGCGTGATCCCCTGCCCTGCAAACTCCCCTCGAATCCACGCAATCACCGCCGTCACCGCCTCCTCCTCCGGCCGCGCCTTCCCCACCTTGCGCGGCGGCATCGACCGCATCTCCAACTTCTCAAGCACCCCCTGCCACTCAACCTGCGCCGAATCCTCCGCCTCTCCCGAGATCACCATCGGCAGCGCATCCAACGCCAGCCCGCCCTTCGCCACCCCATCCCCATGACACTCGAAACAATGTCTCTCCAGAAACATCGCCACCCCCTCCGGCCCCACTGCCCCGCGCCCCACCAACATCAGCAGCACCGACGCCAGCGTCCCAACCCAAATCAACGAAAACCGTGTCACCAAGAGCATACATCCACAGCCTGCCTCGCCCGACCCGCCATGGCAACCTTTAGGTAAGCCGCTGGACAATCTCCGAAAACCACAAAGGAAGCCGATGGCTAAAGAGCTATAAGGAACCCACACTATTCGCAATCATTCACGTTGAAAAGAATTTCCAGCACAGGATGACACAGATCTTGTCAGAGGAAAATGTATGTAAAGAGCAGATGGAGTCTGTCAGACGGAAGCACGCTTCAACTGGTGGAGAAAGTTATTATAGCAGAACACCAGATACCCTGATTTCTCAATTAAGAATCACCTACTGGCGCTGGTGACCCTCTTGCGTTTCTAACCATCTTCGCCATCTAGCATTGAAATTGAAGTCTACGTAACCCGTCAATTCCACTGCGTTCCCGCATCGGGAAGCGACCAATCTGGCGTGTGCAGTAGATAGGTTTGGATGGGTATCTCCGTGTCATCAGCAGCAAGGCGGATCTCCTTGCGCTCGTACTCGTCGCCCTCATAGACATCTAGCGCTTGCAAACAAGTTTCAGACACTTCCCAGATCTCCCCTTTGATCGAGACGCCCTCTTTCTTCACCGCGGCCATGCCAGGATACCAGCCTAACTTGAGCAGGCGAAAGTCCGGCGTGGTCTCAGCTTCTCCGAGATAGGTTTCACTTTCTAACAGATAATTATTGACTTGCCCTCGCTTGAGAGTGCCGTAGATGAAGAGACGCGTCTGGTTAGGCATGGCTTGCGCGCACTTCGCCAATATAGGCCCGAGCGGCCTCGATGATGGCGCCTGCCACATCGACCTTGGGCACCGCAAAGGGTGGGCAGAACCATGGGAAGGCTCCGATCAAATCATGGATGACGAGGATCTGGCCATCGCATCCATTCCCAGCACCAATACCGATCGTGGGCACGGACACTTCGGCAGTGATCTTGCGCGCGACTTTCTTGAACATGCTCTCAAGGACCATGGCTCGCACGCCTAACCGATCGATCAATTTCGCATCGGCTAACAATCGTGCGGCTTCATCCTCAGTCTTGCCTTTCTTCTTGTAACGCCCTTCTTCCAGAATCTGCTGCGGCAGCATGCCGAGATGTCCAATCACGGGGATGCCATCATCGATCAATGCGCGGATCTGCGCTTCAATCGCTTGGCCACCTTCCATCTTCACCGCGTCCGCACCATCATCCATGAGCTGACGCGCCGATTCGAGGGCTTGCCTGGGTGTCTCGTATGTCTTGTAAGGGAGATCGCACACAAGGATGGCTCGCTTCACCCCGCGGCGTGCTGCCCGCAGATGGTGGCGTATTTCCGCCAGGGTGACATGCGTGGTGTCTTCATAGCCTAGCACAACCATTCCTAACGAATCTCCGACCAGAATGAGATCGACCCCGGCCTCGTCCAGAAGTCGGGCGGTCGGATAATCATAGGCGGTCAGAGTCGCCATCGGCGGTCCTCCGTCACGCACTTTACGCAGGCTCTCAAGGGACATGGTGGTCATACGCCACACGAAGCACGCTTCTCAAGGCTATGCAATCGGCGACGTTCCAGCTTCAGGCGCGTCCTCGACAAACTCTGCCAAGAGATTCTCCATTGCTTTAGGCACGACGACCTGCAGGAGCACATCATTTCCCTCGTAATCACTGCTGATCACTTTCGCTTCCCGATGCAATCGGGCAATGAGATCATGGCGGCTTTGCGGGATGCGCAAATGCCGCCGCTGGACTCGCTCGGCTAACATCGTGCTCATACGATGTCTTAATGTGTCCAAACCTTCGCCTGTGACGACGGACGTGAAACATGCCTCTGGGAAATGACGTTCCAATTCGGCTCGCTTGGCCGGATCCGTGACGAGGTCCGCTTTGTTCAGTATGAGAAGCTTGCGTTTCTCCTCAGCACCGAGCTCGGTCAAGATATTGTGCGTGGTGGTGTAAGTTCCAAAGACTTCCGGATCACTGGCATCCAGAAGGTGAATGAGAAAGTCCGCCAACAGAGCTTCTTCTAGCGTTGCCTTAAAAGCTTCGATGAGTCGGTGCGGCAATCGGCGGATGAATCCTACGGTGTCTGTGAGAAGAAGCGGTTGGCCGTCTGGAAGCTCGATACGACGCGTCGTGGTATCGAGCGTGGCGAAAAGTTTATCTTCAGCTAACACATCACTCCCTGTCAGCTCATTGAGCAGCGAAGACTTGCCTGCATTGGTGTATCCGACGATCGAAGCATGCGGCAGTGGCATGCGTTCACGCTCTTTGCGCTGCGTGGTGCGTTGCTGACGGACTTCTTCCAACTGCGCCTTCACTCGATCAATCCGTTTCCGGGCCAAGCGCCGGTCGGTCTCTAACTGTTTCTCGCCCTCGCCCCGTGCGCCAACCCCGCCGCCTTGACGGTCGAGGTGCGTCCACATACGAGCCAAGCGCGGCAAAGAGTATTCCATGCGTGCGAGCTGCACTTGCAAACGCGCTTCCTTGGTCTGCGCGCGGACGTTGAAGATATCCAAGATGACTTCCTGGCGATCGATGACGCACAAGTCAGAATCCTTCTCCCAGGCGCGCTGCTGTCCTGGTGACAATTCGTTGTCAAAGATGATGCAATCGCATTCCAAGTCCTTGGCCAGATCGATCAACTCGGCAGCCTTGCCAGTGCCCATCAGATAGCGGGCTTGATGTTTCACAATCTTCACCAGCACCTGCTCGACGACGCCGATGCCTAACGTCTTCACGAGTTCACGCAATTCATCCAGCAGGCTCTGAGCTTCCTCTTCCTCACTCTTATCAAAGTAGATCCCTACGAGCAGCGCGCGCTCGACCACGTTCGGCTTGTCTCTTATCTCAAACATCAGCTGCTACCCTAAGCGCACATTTCAAGATTTCACTACCCGATCGAGCCCATCGAGAAGGATCAGGATCCGAACGAAACTGGCTTCTACCTCGGCTCGAGTGAGATCGCCATCTTCGTGGGCGGCGAGCAAGCCTTCGGTCGCGTGCCCAAGCAACGACAGTTGCGGAAGTTCAAAACGATCGACCAAGGACTCCAAAGCATCACCAAGATCCTCAGCCTGCGCTTGTTTCCCACCCAGATAGGCTCCCACGGTGCCAGCGCGTTTCTCCCCACACCGATGGACCATGGCATCATCTATCATCGGTAGCGGAAGTGGGCCCTTGGGCAGGCGACGCCAAGCCACGACCTGATACACGGTGACCGCCAAGTAGAGGAGGATCTCAAGAGCCGTCTCTGAATAGGTCTCTCCAAGCTCGGCGGTAAGGCGTACGAAAAGAGGTTCTTGTTCTTCACGGAATCGCTGCATCGAGGCCAAGGTGTCTTCCGGAGGCTGCGCCGACAGCTTCATCCAGATCACTTTTACCAAGGCTTCGTCAATATACTGCATGGCTCTAGTTCTGGGGGATGCTCTGTGAAATCTACAGTTATATTCTCGGAAGTGCGACGTTCTTCAGTTTTGAGCACTGGAAACAAGAAATCGATTGGCACATACTGGTAATATGAATACAATTTTCATTGAATATCTTTATGGTGAATTCATTCGTTTCCGTAATATGATGCAAACCATATTGTTCCTCCTGTTCACAGCTCTTGTGGTCGCCCCATCTTCTGCGGATGTCATTCCATGGGCGCAGAGCCAAGGTTCGATCAGCAAAGGATTCGATGATGCTTCCGTTGACTTCACACTAACCAAACACAAATACCAACGGGGTCACATTTCAGATTGATCACAACAGCACAAGTGGCGGAATGCAATCCGCTTCCCAGTGGACCGCGGATCGCTGGCCTCCAGAGCCGGATTTCGATCCCGCCAATGGAGATTTCAATGTCGTGAGCAACGCAAACAATGACATCGCGCTAGGGATCACAGGGTTCTACGGTGAATTTGGCAGCGGAGACGGCTCTACTCAGACGATTGGCGATTCTGTCAGTTATACATTGACCATCGGGCTCGATACAGCCGTCACAGGCCTCGCCGTTCAACTCAACAATATCAAACGGCCTGACCAAGCCAACAGGCTTCAACAGCACGGACACCTTGGTCATCCAGGCATTCATGGGCGGAACAGATGCAGGATCACCTGATTGCACGAACGAAGGCACCGGATACATTCGCAATATCGATGAACTCGTCGGTGATTGGGACAACCGCATTGGCCTGAACAATCCTGCTCCGCATGACATCGCCGACCAACACGTGACGGATGAAGGCTCAGTCAATCTTACTTTCACCGATCCTGTTGACTTGGTCACACTGACCATCACCAACGTCGCTGAAAATCAGATCGATGCCGCACTCTTCGAGAATTTCAATGATGGCTCCACCGCGAATCAAGCGCTACAAACCTGGGCGTTCTCCGTTGGTGATGTAAGCTTCACGACCATCCCAGAGCCGTCCAGCGTGGCGCTGCTCGGACTCGGCCTTCTGCTAGGCCTCAGGCGTCAACGCCGAGACTAGTGCCTAACTAGCACCCCATGATCCAGACAAACTATGGGCCAATTACGGCAAAGCCTTGTTGATCGCATTGAGCACGCCCTGAAGGAAAGAGACAACGGTTCGAAGAAGGATAGGATCCGAATCATTCGCGGAGATTCGCGCTCATTCGTGAACATTCGCGTTAAAGATAGTTTGTGAAACACACAGTAGAGTAGACGAGGGGGCAAGCCCGTAGGCCTGCCCGCCTCGCCCCTCATCGAACCGAGCATACAGGTTTCCAGTTGACGGCTCTCCTGCAACATTCATCGCTCGGCTATCGATCTCGTTTCCATATCGTTTCCATATCGTTTCCATATCGTTTCCCTTCGGGTCTTACAGATTGACCAATCCTATCTCCCGCAGATGCGTGTACCAACTTTTCCCTTCGGGTCGCTTATACCCTCGCTGACTTCGTCGT
>JBLHHN010000134.1:0-14389 GCA_047616785.1 Verrucomicrobiales bacterium | reverse complement strand
GACGCGCTGGCGCGGGGAGCCTTCGGCATTGCGATAGGATTCGACGAGCTGGAGCAGCGGAGTACCTTTGATAGTCTTGGTTCGGAAATAGACAACTGAGACGCTAAAGGTGCGAAGAAAGAAGTTCAGGCCTATAGGTTAGAATTAGGCACTACAAAATGGAATCGAGAAATTCGCGTATTGGTTATCAACGAGTTACGGCGACTAAGTGGGCAAATCATCTCGAAATTAGTCAATTTTGGCCCGCAAATAAGAAACTTGGGATAGCTGTTGGATGATTTCAATGTGATTCATGGATGGTTTCTGGTTTGTATTTGTCCGACTTCGCGTAACTGCGGAGCCAGAAACCATCCAGCCAATTTCTAACAATTCATGGGGCACTGCCACTTTTGGAAGAGTTAGTAGTAATCGGGCCAATGCGACCCGGAAGCATCAGCAAGCAATACCGAGATCGCGAGAATGAGAAAGGCGTCTACTATCAGCTAAGTTACACGCACAAGATGAGGAGTCGCACGGAGCATGTCTGGCCCAAACATCTGAAGTAACTACGTGCCGAGATTACTGAATACAAGAAGTTCAAACAATGGACAGGCGAGCTGATAGATCTCAGTATCGAGTTGTCGAAAGGGAAGATTGCCCGACTACGAAATCAGTCTGCCGACTCATGAGAACTTCCCACTCACGAGATCTATAAGCATCGGCAAGAATGCCGACGATTCGAGGCTAACCAGACACTCTACCCCTTCTTCTTCGGCCTGTTCTTATAGTAGGGCGTTAGAGGAAAGACATTCGCACGCAGGGCCCACATGTGCCACTTGGCTGCCATGGCTTGGGCAAGCTCTGGTTCCGCTGCTGCCAGGTCGTGCAATTCCGAGCGATCCTTCTCTATGTCATAAAGTTCCCAGGCGCCTTGAGCTCCCTTAGCGACCAGCTTCCACTTGCCCATGCGGATCGCGCGATTGCCTTCATGTTCCCAGTAGAGAGCATCGCGCTCTAGCTTTCCCCCCATGAAAGCTGGGACCAAGCTCAGGCCTTCCATCGGTTGGATCTGTTCGCCGCGATGCTCTTTAGGATAGGCGCCTTCACTGACATCCATGCAAGTAGCCATCAGGTCGATGAGATGACCCGCCTCATGCTCAAGTTCCCCTTTCCGTGTGATCTTCGCCGGCCAGTGCGCGATGAGTGGTGAAGAAATGCCACCTTCATGTTCCCAATGTTTGTATTCACGGAAGGGTGTGTTGGAGACCGTCGCCCACCCGCGGCCATAGCCAATGTAGGTATCTGCCGGACCCGGCATCACCCCCGGTCCAGTCAGCACAGGCCATCCATCGCGCGTTTGTCTCGGCTGCATGTGCTCTTGTAAGTAATCGTCAGCCAAGGGTGGTAATGTGGGTTCGTCACCTCGCTTGGGAAAGTCCCCACTCTTCCACTTGTTCTGCAGACGTCCGTAGGCTTCGGCACACCCACCGTTATCTTGGAGAAAGAGGATCAAGGTGTCCTCAAAGTTGCCGGTGTCTTTCAGAGACTGCACGATCCGTCCAATCCCTTGGTCCATGGAATCCACCATCGCCGCATAAACTTCCATGTTACGGATGTCCCATTCCTTGAATGGCATGTCTTCCCATGCCTCGGGTGACGGCGAGAGTTCAGCTCCCGCAGCGATGACACCCAGTGATTTCATCTTCTCAAAACGCTTCTTTCGAATAGCTGCGTAGCCTTCATCGTAAGCACCCTTGTACTTTGCTATGTCGCGCTCCAGCGCATGCATGGGCCAATGCGCCGCCGTATAAGAAGCATAAAGGAAGAACGGCTCTTCTTTGTGATCGCGTGCATGCTCTTTGATAAATCGAACCGCGTGATCGCTGATCGCATCCGTGTAATAATACTGCTCTGGCGTGTACTCAGGATCAGCATACGCCGAGATCATCGTATTGTCTCGCGTCAACGTGTTAGGATCAAAGAAACTGCCCGCGCCGTGAATGGTCCCATAGAAGCGATCAAAGCCACGTTGTCTCGGCCAATTATCGTTGGGGCCCTTCGGATCGATGCGCTTTGTCACATGCCATTTCCCTGACATGTAGGTGCGGTAACCCGCTGGCTTCAGCGCCTCGGCGATCGTCACACTGCGATTGTTCAACTCACCCCGGTAACCCGCATGCCCATTGTCACTCATCATCCAGCCAATCCCCGCTTGATGCGAATACAAACCCGTGAGCAGAGCCGCGCGCGTTGGGCAACACCTTGCCGTATTGTAGAACTGGGTGAAACGAACACCTCCTGCTGCCAATTGATCCAGGTTCGGCGTGTCGATCTCACTACCATAACAGCCAAGATCAGAATACCCCATGTCATCTCCCATGATGACAATGACGTTAGGCTTCCCGTGAACTGCTGGGAGAAGCACCAAAGCCGTGAATAACACTAGAAAAGAACGAATCATCAATCGAGCTAAGCGACTTCACCAACACATGGAAAGCACAAATCAACCGCGCGCCGCGATCTTCTCCAATGCCCAACACGCATGCTCAGCGATCAGTTCATCTTCCTCTGCGACAGCCTTTTCCAAGGCAGGCACATCCTCCACGGTCCCCACATTTCCCAATGCCACACAGACATTGCGTAAGAAACCTGAGCGCTTAGTGCGTTTGACAGGCGACTTCTTAAACAAGTCACGAAAACCTTCCACATCCAAGGACAAGAAGTCTCGCAGATTCCAATCATTCACAAACGGACGCGCCTGGAACATGGCCTCCTGACTTGCTTGCGCGAACCGATTCCAAGGACACACGGTCAGACAATCGTCGCATCCATAGATCCGATCCCCCATCGCTTCACGAAATTCCACCGGGATGGAGCCACGATGCTCAATCGTGAGATAGGAAATGCAACGGCGCGCATCCAGCCGACGTTCGGCTGTGATGGCTTGAGTCGGACAAGCGTCCATGCATCGCGTGCATTTCCCGCAATGATCCGTCATCCGCTCATCGGCAGGCAATGGCAAATCTGTGAGGATCACGGCGAGGAAGAACCAGGTGCCCAGTTTTCGATGAATCTGCACTGTGCTCTTCCCATTCCAACCAAGCCCCGATTCCCCGGCGAAATCGCGTTCTAACACAGGCCCGGTATCGACGTAGTAGCGATGCCGGCCACCGACATCATCAATGTAGGTCGAAAGATCCTTCAGCTTATCCTCGATGAGATCATGATAGTCGCTGCCCCAAGCGTAGCGGGCGAAAGTGCCTGGAGAAGTCGCCTTTCCAGACGGCATGTCGCCTTGGAAATAATTCATGGCGAGAACGATGACGGACTTCGCACCCGGCAAAACTTCACGTGGGTCGATCCGGCGCTCGACCCCCTTGGCCAGCCAAGCCATGTCACCATAGCAAGCGTCTTCCACCCACTGCCGAAATATGTCGCCGTGACGTGCAGGCAACGCCGGTGCGATCCGACAATCGCCAAAGCCTAACTCTTTCGCGATCCGCACAAGATTCTGCTTGATCGCCGCCGGCTCTGGAGCTGGCAACTCCGTGCTCACGCCTGGCAGCTGAAGTGATAGTTGATGCAATCGATCAACCCATGTACCGTCTCACACAAGGTCAAATCCGTGGTGTCCACGACCATGTCGGACACTTCTTCATAGAGCGGTTTACGCATTTCCAATAACTCGATCAATCGCTGCTTCGGATCGGCCGTCTGCATGAGAGGACGGTCACGGCTCTGTGAGATCCGGAAAAGCAATTGATCCACCGAAGCCGTCAACCAAATGACATAGCCCAGCGAACGGATCGTTTGGCGATTCTCCGGCTTGAGAATAACCCCGCCGCCCGTGGCAATCACATGGCAACTGAGCCCATTCGCTTTCTCCAGGACGCCGCGTTCGCGATTGCGAAAACCTGCCTCCCCTTCATCCTCAAAGATCTCGGGGATGGATCGACCCGCCTCTTCTACAATCATCGCGTCCGTATCGACGAATGTTAGCAACAAATTATCGGCCACCTTGCGTCCAATCGCTGATTTGCCACACCCCATCATACCTACCATCACAATGTTGGCGGGACGCGCGTCTTCAGAAGCGATCTCAGTGGAATTCATCGGTGGGATGGAGGAAAGAGGTTTGACCCTTTTCCTACGTCATCCACAGTGTCGCACTTTTCACAATCTGTCACGACTAACTTATGGAAACCCGCTTGCTCGCCACCGATCCTACCGAAGTTCTTAAAGAGAGCGTTCGTGAAGCGGTCAGGATCTTGAAGACAGGAGAAGTCGTGGCACTGCCCACGGAAACGGTCTATGGCTTGGCTGGAGATATCACATCCCCACAAGCCATCGCTCGTATCTTCGAAGCGAAGGAACGCCCGTCCTTTGATCCGTTGATCGTGCACATTTCGAAGCGCGATCAACTTGACGATGTCGCTGTCGTCGATCCCGAACTGGCGCCCTTTCTGCGCCAGCTCATGCAAGAATTCTGGCCCGGCCCGCTAACACTGCTTCTTCCAAAGCAACCGCACATCAGCGACGCTATCACTGCCGGACTCCCTACCGTCGCGGTTCGAATGACATCCGATCCCGTTTTCAAACGTGTCCTTCATGAACTCGGTCTCCCCTTGGCCGCTCCCAGCGCCAACCGTTTCGGGCGGATCAGTCCCACTTCCGCCGGGGCCGTGATGGAAGAACTCGGAGGGCGCATCCCACTCATTCTCGACGGTGGAGCCTGCGCTTCCGGCTTGGAGTCCACGATCATCAAGGTCGAACTCGCCGAACCGAAACCTCTCATTCACATCCTCCGCAAAGGTCCGGTGACAGCCGAGGACCTGAAAAAGTTCGGAAAGATCTTCAAGCAAAAGAAACACAGAGCAGACACCACCGAAGACAAGCCACCCATCGTGCCAGGGCAGACCACCAGTCACTACGCTCCAGCCACACCTTTGCGTTTATTAGAGAGCCCTGCAGACTTCACTCCTGAACCGGGGAAGCGCTATGCCTTACTCAGCTATCGTGGCCTCCTTGAGGACGGGTATCTCGACTTGACGGAGTTCGCAGAGACCGCCGTTCTCAGTCCAGGCTCTGGGAAAGTGCCAGAGGCTGCCGTACGCCTCTTCTTTCTCATGCGTCAGCTGGATCAGTTAGGCGTGGACGAGATCATCGCGGAACCCGTTCCAGACCGCGCCATTGGTGCAGCGATCATGGAGCGCCTGCGCCGAGCCTCTGCGGCCTCGGATTGAAGAGATTTCGTCTTGCGTCAGGCAGGAATCCCTGGAGAGGTCCCTAGATGACATCGGATCTCCCCCTCGGCCTCGGCATCGACTTTGGTGGCACTTCGGTGAAACTAGGAGTCTGCCAGGGTGAGCAACTCTTGGAAAAAGTGGATCCGATTCCGACGAAATCTTTCGTGGGTGCCGAGGCGCTCATTCCCGAGATCGAGAAGTCCATTGCACGCTTACGCAAAAAGTATCCAGAGATCGCCGCCATCGGTGCCGGATTGCCTGGCTTTGTCAATTGGGACACCGGATACGTCCATGCCCTCACCAACGTCGAAGGCTGGGAAGGCATCAATCTCAAAGAGATACTCACCGCGAGCAGCGGCTTGCCATGCATCGCTGAGAACGATGCCAACGCCATGGCCTATGCGGAATGGCGATACGGCGCCGGGCGGGGTCGCGACCACCTCTTAGCGATGACGTTAGGGACAGGCGTGGGAGGCGGCTTGATCCTCGGAGGTAAACTCTATCGCGGAGCCACTTTCGGCGCAGGCGAAATTGGCCAAATCAGCATCGACTATCGCGGGAGACTCGGAGGCCATGGCAATGTCGGTGCCCTCGAGCGCTACGTCGGCATTGGCCCGATCACTGACCTCGCTGTCGAGAAATATCAGGCGGCTGGGAAGACTCTACCAAAGAAAGAATGCACCCCTGACTTGGTCGCCCAACGTGCCGAACAAGGCGATCCGATCGCACTCGCCGTCTGGCGGGAAGTCGGTCAGCAACTCGCGATTGGCCTGGCCAATGTGATGTGGGTGCTGAATCTCGATTGCGTGGTCATCGGCGGTGGCATTGCCAAAGCCGGAGAGATCTTGTTAGGCCCTCTTCGGGAACATTTGGAGACTCAGATGGATCCTTCTTTCACCGAAGCGCTCAAGATTGTCCCCGCCCTGTTTGGAAATGAGGCAGGCATCATCGGAGCCGCCGCCCTAGCATTGGACGAACGCTGAGAAAACGAGCATGAGCAAATTCCGATTGGTCAGCGACTATGAGCCCGCCGGCGATCAAGGCCAGGCCATTACCAAACTGGTCAAGTCGATCAACGCGGGCAATCATCATCAGACCTTGCTCGGCGTAACGGGCTCGGGAAAGACCTTCACCATGGCCAATGTCATTGCCCAGGTGGAGAAGCCGACACTCATCATGTCGCACAACAAGACCCTGGCGGCCCAACTCTACTCCGAGTTCAGGAGCTTCTTTCCTCACAATGCGGTCGAGTACTTCGTCAGCTATTTCGACTACTACCAGCCCGAGGCTTACATCCCGAGATCGGACACTTACATTGAGAAAGATTCCTCGATCAATGACGAGATCGAGCGCCTCCGTCTCTCGACAATGGGCTCTCTCATCACCCGTGAAGATGTCATCGTCATCGCCAGTGTCTCCTGCATTTACGGCTTAGGTTCGCCCGAAGATTACGAGGGAATGATGCTCCCGGTGAAGCAAGGCCAGACCATGGAGCGCGACGAGTTCCTCACAAAGATCGTCGACATGCTCTACGAGCGGAATGACATCGCCTTCAGTCGAGGCAGGTTTCGCGTGCGTGGGGATGTCGTGGAAGTCTTTCCCGCTTACCTCGATAGCGAGGCCATCCGTGTGGAATTCTTCGGCGATGAGATCGATCGAATCACCGTCATCGATCCCCTCACCGGCCATGGGCTCAACAACCTCGAAGCCTACACCCTTTACCCCGCCAAGCAATTCGTCACCCCCGCCGACAAGATGCGACGCGCCATGCGCACCATCCGTGAAGAGCTGGACACCACCGTCGACACGTTTGAGAAAGAACAGAAGTTCATCGAAGCCCAACGCATCCGCCAGCGCACCCAGTATGACTTGGAGATGATGCAAGAAATGGGCTTCTGTCAGGGAATCGAGAATTACAGCCGTCACTTGGGCGAACGGATTCCTGGCAGTCGCCCTGGGACACTCATCGACTTCTTTCCCAAAGATTTCCTCCTCATCGCCGACGAATCCCACGCCACCATCCCACAGGTCGGCGGCATGTATGAAGGCGACAAATCGCGTAAGACCACCTTAGTCAACTTTGGCTTTCGCCTCCCCAGCGCATTGGACAATCGGCCCCTGCGTTTTCCAGAGTTCATGGGCATGACCAATCAACGGCTCTATGTTAGTGCCACGCCCGCGAATTTCGAGATCGAGAACAGCATTGTCGGGAACGATGGCTACATCCCTCACAAACGTGACCGCATTGGCGAAGAAGAACCCCCGCCCTTCGTGCCAAAGTTCTCTGGCGCACGTGAATCGATCGATGATTTCGATCCCGAAAAGGATGGCATCCAATTGGTCGTGGAACAGATCATTCGTCCCACCGGATTGTTAGACCCTATCGTCACCATCCGGCCATTGAAGAGCCAGATCGATGACACAATCGAACTCTGCCGCCAGCGTGTCGAGAAAGAAGAGCGCGTTCTCGTCACCACTCTCACCAAACGCACCGCCGAAGACCTCACCGACTACCTGCGAAATGTCGGCCTCAAAGTGCGCTACCTCCACAGTGACATCGATGCCGTCGAGCGTGTTGAAATCCTGCGTTCACTTCGCGCCGCCGAGTTCGACATTCTGGTAGGGATCAATCTTCTTCGCGAAGGCCTCGATCTCCCAGAAGTCAGCCTCGTGTGCATCCTCGATGCGGACAAAGAAGGCTACCTGCGCAGCGAAACCTCCCTCATCCAGACCTCAGGCCGCGCCGCCCGGCATGAGCATGGCGAAGTCGTCCTCTTCGCCGACACCATGACCGGCAGCATTAAGAAACTGTTAACCATCACCGCTTACCGACGCAAACGCCAGCAAGCGCACAACGAGAAACACGGCATCACACCACGCGGCGTCCGGCGCGCCGTGCAAGAAAGCTTGCAACTCGTGCTCAAAGGCAAAGAGATCGAAGCCAACATCGTCCAAGAAACTTCCGAAGACTTAGACGTCCTCCAAGTCCTCCGCGAACTCGAACAGGAAATGCAAGAAGCCGCCGTCGCGTTGGAATACGAACGCGCCGCCCTCTTGCGAGATCAGATCAACGAATTGAAGAAACAAAGCGGCCAAGAACCCATGCGCTCTATGACCGTCGCCGCCAAGAAGAAACGCGGCGCCAAGAAGAAGGCGGGAAGAAAGAAAGTCACCTACAAAATCAAACGCCGGAAGAAAGAAGAGTAGATGCGCAGATAAAATCAATAAGGAGCCGTAGTCTCCTGCCATTCATTCATGTTCATTCGCGGAGATTGGCGGCCATTCGCGTTAGCTTTGTTTTCAACGCGGATAGATCGAGACTAACCGAACAGTCCCGCAATGGGCTGCCCGTGGTAGATGAAGTGGGGACGGCCGCTCAGATCGTGCCAGACGGCTCCTTCTGGAATGCCGAGAGCCTGATAGATGGTTGCCGCGAAGTCTTCGGGTGTGTGTGGGTCGGCGATCGGGTGTCCCCCAAGTCTGTCCGTTTCACCGACGATGGCGCCGCCTTGAATGCCACCACCAGCGAAGAGGGCCGTTTGCACGGAGCCCCAGTGATCGCGCCCGGGCAATGGGGCTTTCGGAATTTTGAAGATTCTGGGAGTTCGCCCGAACTCACTGGCCATGACGACCAAAGTGTCCTCTAACATTCCGCTGTCTTTGAGATCACCGATCAGAGCGGCCACCGCTTGGTCCATGGGCGGAAAGAGGAAATTCTTGAGGCTAGGGAAGGCGGCCTGATGGGTGTCCCAGGCCTCGTTGTTCCCAAGATTCACCTGCACCAGATTGACTCCGGTCTCGACGAGTTGGCGAGCGAGGAGGAGAGACCAACCAAAGAGATTACGCCCATAGCGGTCCAGAAGTTTCGGATCGGCCTGGTGTACTTCGAAGGCCTGCCTCGTCTTGGGATCTCCTATCAGTTTCACTGCCAGGTCTTGAAACCGATTCATGGCACTTGCTTGGGCGGTCTTTTCAAGGTGTGCTGTCTGAGCGTTGAGGTGATCCATGAGCGCGAGGCGATCCTTCAGGCGGTCCAATCCCACGCCTTGCGGCAGGGTGAACTTGGGAGCAAGGAACTGCTTCTTGCTTCCGTCCACTTTGCCATCCGCATGGTGAAAAAGATAGTCTGGATAGGCGCCGTAGGTCGCAGCATTGTATTTGGAAGTCTCCACATAGAACGGCTCATGCCGCCTTCCTAGCATACCGGCAAACTGCCCCGGGAGCACTCGGCCGGTGCGGTGAATGAGTTTCTCTGGCAAGACCATGGAGGTGGGCAAGCCGTCCTTGGGAGCGAGCTGATGCGCGGCAAGGGCGGCGATGGAAGGCCAGTCACTCTCCTTGGGCTTGCTAGGATCGAACCCGACGGGGAGGTCACTCCTTCCGGTGAGCATCATGTGGTGACCTTGTGAGTGCTCGTTGGAACCGTGCGTGATGGACCGACAAAGGGCCCACTGATCACTGCACCGAGCTAGATTAGGGAGATGCTCACAAATGCGCAGTCCTGGTGTCTTGGTGGCAATGCTTTGGAACTCACCTCGGATCTCTTCAGGAGCTTCGGGTTTCATGTCGAAGCTATCGATTTGTGAAAGCCCACCGGAGAGGAAGATGTAGATGACCGATTTCGCGGTCTGCTTTCCTTCTCCCCCAGCGTTCTCCGACTGGAGTGCTGCCAACTGATCCATGCTCAAGCCTAACAGACTGATGGTGCCCGCCTGGAGAAGAGAACGCCGAGTCATCCGAGAGTCCTGAATGGAACGATGCTTCATAACAGTCTCCAGCGTAGCAGAGGTGGGGAACCTTTGTCTAGGATGTTGCTTGGAGCGCCTATTTCTAGAGCGCCATCTTATCCTACGACGGCCACATGTATCCAAAGGGCGGCTAGGGAGGCGCGATGCCGATGAACCTGGAAAGAGCAGTTAGCGATTGCTTTTAGCAACTGCAGGGCTGGGAGTTTTGAGTGAAACCATGGTTTCACCCAAAGGGTGAGGGCCTCAGTTTCTCGGACTTGCTAGCAGGACAAATGAAACCAAGAACCAAAGCTGATCTCACTTCATTTGATCGAGGAACGCCATGAGGTGCGCGATATCCTCCCGGCTGAAGCGATTGAGGAGTTTGGCCGGCATGAGTGAGGACTCTTGCGCCTTGATCTCCTTCACGGCGCTGCGTGGCAATCGGGTGACTTGATTCTGCAAGTCGGTGATGGCGACGAAGTCTTCCGATTGTTCTGTTAGAAATCCGCTCAGTGTCCGCCCATCGTTCGTGAGGACTTCTTGGGCTTTGAAACGCTCCGCCACCTGGCGCGATGGGTAGACCAAGGCATCGGCCAATTCGCTAGCATTCAGACGCTTGGTCACACCAGCCAAGGCAGGACCAAAGACCGCGCTCGATTGATCATCGACGCCTCCATGGCACGCGAAACAACTGGCTTCGAGATAAACCTGCCGCCCACGCGCGAGATCGCCCGAGTAGTCTTTCATACCCACAATGAGGCTGTGCAGCACGGCATCATCCAGGACGTCACCTGGTGTCACCCTGGGAGCGAAGGGCTGGCCATACCTATTGCGATACCACAGTTGCCAGTATTCCTGAATGGCCTCGGGCTGCGTGAGCGGCTCCTTCCCAAGGCGGTTTTTCATGATAGTCATGACATTGTCCGTCGATTTGCTAACATCGTTGCAGGCTAGCCAGTTGCCAACGGCTTCACCTTGCGTGAGCCACCCTTTCGGAGGCTCCACGGGACTCGCTTTCCAGGTGGTATCCGTCACGAGGCGTCCCGATCTTGTGGAGGTTTCCCAGGCGAGGTCCAAGGCCAGCCCCGCAGGCCCGCCGTGATTGAGCCCGGCGATGCAGAAGCGATTCTCGCCCTTCCGGAGCTTGGAACACACGTCCACGTTCTGCGGGCGTTCCCAGTTCTTGCCCGCAGCGACGCGTTCGCCATTCAGGTAGGCTTCAAATTCATTGTCGCAGGTGAGGAGGAGCTTTCCCGAAACAGGCGCGCCTTCGAGTCGAAAGCTCCGCGTGAACCACGCGCGTTCATCATTGTTCTGTTCTGCCGATGTCCAGATAACTTGAAGTTTGGGCTGATGACTCGGGCGAGTATGTGAGACGACGGCTGCCAAAGCCCCCTCAAGGCTCGCAACCATGTCAGGGTGTTGCCCCATCAATTCGAGCAATCGGAAAGCGACCGCTTGTTCGCCTGTCCACTGACCCAGTTGAAGATCCTTACGGAATTCGTATTCTTCGAAGGTGAAGGCATCGGCCCGCAGGCGTTCCGCGCACCGACTGATGGCCCGCTTGTCTTCCACGAACAGGATCTCCTGAAGAAACAGAGCCGAGCGTTTCGCAGGTAGTTCGTGCGCTGCCAAAGCCGCCACGAAGGCGTCGCGCTGACCACGATCGGTGGCGGCATCCAGCCGACCAAGCAGAGCGTCGACCACCGCCGGAGTCGGCATCCCCTCAAGGACGCCTAACAAGCGCTGCGTTTCCGCTAGTCCTGACGTATTTTCCAAAGCGCGGAGCACCACCTGATCGGCGCCGGGTGTCTTCTGGATCACTTTAAAACCCACATCTGCCAATTGGCTCCCGCTCACGAACTGATTGGCCTCTGCCATGAACGCCTCACCATGAAGGCTACCCAAACGCGTGAGCACTGCTCCCCAGAAACTGGGAAACTGCCGCCCCTTGCCCTCAACCTCGGCAAACCATCCCGTCTGGGTCGAAACGAGCCAACGCACCAGACGCTGGCTTTCCTCGGGTGTCCATCCTGCGGAGATTCGCGAGAGGCAATCAGCAAGATGAAACTGCGTGACGCCATCGGTTTCGCGTTCCAGCTCCTTCAAGAGAAGCGTGAATCCTTCGGCCACCCCGTAGTCTCCGAGCAAACGCCCTTTCTCCCAGCGGATGTCGCGGTCCGTTTCCGGATAGCCCTGGATCAAATAATCGTTCACCCGTGTTGCCAGGGCCTCCTCCTTGGAGACCTCCTCTTCAAAGAGGCCTAACATACGCAATAAATCCAACGGCGTAGGCTCGGAATCGAGCAGCCGCTCCACCAAACGGCACACGTCCGCAGACTCAGGCCGGTCACGCCGAAGGTGGGTCGCTACTAACAGGCGCATCAAGGCAGCAGGCTCGCGAGATTCCTGCATCAAAGCCACGAGTTCATCCGTGGGGCGATGAGACAGTGCGGTCATGGCCGCATAACGCACGAACCGGTCCGGCTCTGACAACCGTGCGACGAGGCCCGGCACGGCTCGCGGATCGGAGAACCGCGTAAAACACTCGGCAGCACGTCGCCGCACAAAGGGGGCGGGATCTTCTAACAATCCAACGACCCAAGGAATCTCTTCCGCACGTTGCCGGAGCCCCACAAGCCAGGTCGCCTGGCCACGCATCTCGGGCTTGGGATCTTGGATGAGCCCCGCAATGAGAGTGCTCTCCAGATCGCGAAATGCGGGCGCCCGCAAGCGCAAGGCACGCAACCGTTGGCGCAACGGTTTGGCAGGGTCTTGGATCCAGACGTTGAGTGCCTGGGTAAGTTCCTCGCCACCCTCTTCCAGCATGTTCTCCTGCGCCACGCGGCTCCATTCCGCCATGGGCTGGGGCAATGTCAGGAGCGCTTCGATCGAGGGCTCGTGAGACGGAACGGCCGACACCATTGCGGGAGGGGTAGGGTCCGAATCCGGATCGTAGAACAATCGCCACACCCCTTGATTGTGATCACTGATCATCAGACTGCCATCGGGAGCCACTTCCACATCGACCACGCCAAATCCGATACCGCTCTCACGCTTTGGCTGCGCCAGGACGGTCATCTCCGCCTTCCACGTCGCAGCGGATCGTTCGAGGTGAAAAGCAACGACACGCCCGGGATTGGCATAGCCACCCGAGGTGGCTGATTTCCACTGGTAATCGCACACAAGAAAGGCGTCGCGGTAAGCGGCAGGGAAAGCCGTGTGTTCGTAGAACTGTCCCCAGTCTGGTGAACCGCGACCGACATCGAGTACCCCCGGCAAGCAATCGAGATAGTATTTCGGATAGGCCCCCACACTTTGCCAACCCTGATCGCCACCCGTGGCCCAATGGTTGAATCGGACGGGGCGATAGAATGGCAAATCGACATGCCATTCCATGTCACTATCAAAGCTAAAGAACTCACCCAGGTAGTTCATGCCCAAGCTAGGCGGGTTGCGTCCACCGGAACCCACACATTCCCACTGTTGACCGGTGGGATCGACACGGAACACCGAGGCGTCCCGTTCGTTGAGGACCGGGGAGGTCTCTTCCGTGATGTGTTTGCGACCACCAATGCCACCACCATCACCACTGACCAAGTAGAGGTAGTCGTCCAGCCCGCGAAGAATTGTATGAGCCGCGTGATCGCCGCCTGTCTGGAACGGCGCTCCCAACCGGCCCTCGTGTTTCAGCGGACCGCCCGACTGATACCCACTGAAGCGTTGCAAGCCATCGCCGCCCACGGCATAAAGCATGTCGCCATAGACAACCAGGCCCTGTGGCCCGCGGCCACCCAGGCCCTCGGCAATGATGGCGTACGTGTCGTAGACCTGATCCCCATCAGAGTCATCCAGGCGCCTCACATTCTTGCCATCTCCGACCAACAAGCGTCCCGCCCCATCAAACGTGATGTCGTACGACCCACCGGTGAGCTCCGGTTCGGCCACCTTGTAAATGTGAAATCCTGCCGGAAGGTCAAAAGCATCGTCCTGCAAGACGGGTGCCGCCGAAGCCGCAGAGGCGAGCAAGAAGAGAAGGAGGCAAAGCAGTCGAGGGAGCATGGAGAGGATTGTAGCGATTTCTCGGAGCCACGTGAAGCCAATGTTCTCAAAGTTCGTCGGACGGCAGTGCCATCGCCGGTTGGGTCCGAGTGGCGAGCGTTCGCGATCAGTCGCCCAGGCTTGGCATTACAAGGTCAAACGATTTGGGCACTGACAAAGGGAATAGTGAGAAGGCGGATTCCATCGAGCATTAACACGGCCCAACGTTGGTCATCAAAGCGCCGGTTCTTGAGTTCAAGGAGCCTTTTGGCACCTTCCTTCGCCCACACTCGACTCACTTCGGAGCTGCTGGCTCCCTTGTTCCAATCGATGCCTTCTTGGACTTCGCGTGAAGGCGTGCCGGTCTGGTAGGCCTTGATGATCGCTTCTCGA
>JBLHHN010000133.1:0-14430 GCA_047616785.1 Verrucomicrobiales bacterium | reverse complement strand
GCGATTGGTGGGGGACAAGCTGGTCAAGCACCACCGAGACGAAGCGCGCGCATTTGTTCGCGACCTCTACACAACAGAAGCGAACCTCACACCCGATCAAGAAGCGGGGACATTGACGGTGGAACTCCACAGCTTAGCCACCCCGAAAGCCAACGAGATCCTCAAACATCTATGTGTTGAACTCAACGCGACCGAGCCGAATATCCTGACATAAACCTTCGGCTGATTTTCAAATCGGTATCCGAATAAATCTGCCCCAGGTCCGGTGTTTTGATGATGATGATCGGGAAAAGAGGGGCAAGGATGTCGTGAGAATTGAGAAATTCTTCTACGGCTGTCTCTTCGCCTTGGGGCTAGCGTTGGTTCGATACTTCTTTGCGGGCTGAAGAACGGCGGAACATGAGAAAGCCTAAGCTGATGATGCCTAGCCATGCGCTGGAAGGTTCCGGAATGGGCGGACAAGAGCAAGGAACGGCGTTGCCAACGAGCCCGAAACCTTCGTGAGCGGTTCCTTCGATCTCGCTCGTAGTGGAATAACCTAACAAGACGTGACTATCTGTTTTTAACACCGCGTCTGGGGTGGCTCCTGGCTCATCGGTAAAGGTGAATCCATGATCAACGACGAAAAGGCCACAGGACGTTGCGACACTGTGACAGTCTCCAATCATGGTGTAGACTTTGGCTCCGCTGAATGCCGTGCCCCTCACGGTGCCCGTGACGGTATTCTGATAGAGTCCCGCCAGCCCGTTGAATCCCACGGAAACGGAATCGCCAAACTGAATGAAGGCGTTCTTCAAGCCAGCGATATCACCGGCTGCCCCTATCGCGGCAGGGTCGCTTCCTGTGAAAGTCCCGATGGAAATGCTGCTGCTGGCAAGAGTGAAGCCGTCTGCACCTCTGATGGGGACTGGCACATTGCCCGGCAGATTGCTGGCAGCGATCGTCGCAGCATGGACAGACATGGCCATGGCTAGGTAGGTAAGCGATAATGTCAGTTTCATAAACGGATCCTCAATGGGGGAATGAGGGAATGAGGGAATGAGGGAATGAGGGAATGAGGGAATGAGGGAATGAGGGAATGAGGGAATGAGGGAATGAGATTAAAAGTTGTTTTTCTAACCTTTCGTGTCCATATTCTTCGATTTCAGAGGGGATCTGGGGAGACGCTCCTGCGTTGCGCTCCGCTTCGAGCGCGCTAGGCTAGCGGCTCATGGTGAGAAACATACGGCGGTTGGGGTGGATCTTTGGAATCGTCCTTGCTTCGGCCCACTGGGCTCAGGGGCAGGATGAACCGGTGCCCGAACCGTCGTCTTTGCTGCCGGTCGAAGCTACGGAGAGTCCTCCGCCAACGGTCGTGGAAGGGGTGTCCGAGCCTGAGAAGACCGACTTCGATTCATTCGGCGAGTGGCTCGACAAACATCAAGAAGCCTGGGAACTCGATCGGGCGACGACGCTCAAGCAGGTCGATGAGCGTATGGCAGCGCAGCGATCCTCTCCATGGATGACAGCACTGACCTTTGGGTTGTTGCTTTTGACTCCCATTGCACTGCTTTTGTTAGGTCGATGGCTCATGCAACGTGTCGGTGGACAGGGCGATGAGTTGAAGCGCCAGCGTTTGCGCATGGAAACGATGGAAGAAAGTTTACGTGATTTGCCTAACAACTTGCCGAAGCCGACATTGGATGTGAATCGCTTGGCGGATCGTTTGCGGGATGAGCTGAACATGCCGGCGCCAGCACCTATACAGCCTGTGGTCGCGGCAGCATCGACGCCGTTCTATCAGAATGCGCAATGGCTTCCCGGTGCCGTGGAAGGGCCGCGACGGTATCTGGATTATCTCTATAACGTCCGTGAGACGGTGGGTGCTGTTTATGAAGAGCTGTCTCAAGATGAGGATGCGGGAGAAGGGTTGGCTTTGGTCAGTTGGATGCTCTCACGTTTCTACCATCGTCAGAGCCAGTGCCCGGAGGCGAATTGGCGACAGCTCTTAAGCGTGGCTGAGGAAACTGGTTATGTATGTGATCTTGAACTCGCGCAGAGATTGATCCAATCGCGCACGGATGAGGAAGCGGCGCGCACATTGCATCGGGCGCTTTATCGTGAGGTCTTGGAGCAGTCGATCAGTGATTATCTCATTCTTCTGGAAGAATTGCGCCATCTACCGAATTTCTGCGGCGCGGAGGCGTCCTACGCGACGTGCCAAGCCGTGGCGCAGCAGATCGATCCCATGGTGGACAAGTTTCTGTCTGAGACGCGTCGCTTGGCCGGATACACCCCCAATCATGTGCCCCTATTCTCTGAATTCACTGACGAAGCCGCAGGATTCTTGCGGAACAACGCCTCCGAACGACTACCACGCGTTTATCGGCACCTCACGCTGCCACGTCGGCAGGTGCTCTGTGTGCTCGCTTACGGCTTGCGCCGGGAGCGGGGCTGGGAGAATGAAGAAACGCAAGTCATTCTAAGCTAAAGAACCATGGATCTCGACGCCCTCACTGAGCGCTTCAACAACGTCTGGCCAACGCTGGTACGGTATTTTAACAACGCCGACCTGCTGAGTCTGAAGTTCTGGGTCACGCCGATCGCTACGGTGCTGGTCATGGTCTTACTCGTGCTGGTCATGGCGAAGATCTTTCGGCGGCCGCCTGCGATCGATCCAGAGGCCAATCCTGGCGATCCTCCGGTGCGCTTCTCGCGCATCTTCAATCTCTGGCGCGCGTGGCTTGTGGCAGGTTGCATCACCGCCTTTCTCTTGGTCGCCTGGATCACGTTTGTCAGCCGACGTGGCGAAGCCTTTCGCACGAACTACGAGTTGCCCACCTTGATCAGCTTCACCATGGCCATGCTCTGCCCGGTGATTGCGTTGGTGAAACTACGCGCCAGTTTCACCCGACAGAAGCTGAAGAATCTCGCGGGGCAAACGCACACACCGCGTGAGGAGAGTCGCACCGTGACTTCTCTCCGCCGAGCATTCCGTCGCGCCAAAGTTTGGTTGTTGCTTCCTTTGCTAGGGTTGGCGGTGCTCTTCATCCCAGGACTGAGCAAACCTTCTCTCGTTTCGATTTTGTTAGACAATTCTGGAAGCATGGAGGAGCCCATCGCTCAGGCGCGGGAAATTCTCCACACCATCCTGCCACAGTTTCCTAACAAGTCGAAATTTGTCATCACGACCTTCGATCGCGATGCCAGTATCAATTCCATCGAAGAACTGATGAATGTCACCGCAGGTCAGATTGATAGTCTGTCAGGATCTGTGCAAGCCTTCATGAATCCTGCGGACGCCATCTCGCACATCGAAGGCGTTAGTACTGATCA
Organism: Verrucomicrobiales bacterium; assembly: GCA_047616785.1. GTDB lineage: Bacteria > Verrucomicrobiota > Verrucomicrobiia > Verrucomicrobiales > DEV007 > JAACDM01. The sequence continues at coordinate 11,115 of JBLHHN010000133.1, read as the reverse complement.
GGGATCGCCTATCTGTGAGGGTATTTGGAAAACGTATCTCGATATCAATCAGCAGGACCCGCTGCAGTTTCCCAATCGGCTCTTTCTCATCATCACGGACGGTAAAGACAAGCGCTTGAGTTTCTCCGATCAGAACACGCAGTTCTTCAACATGGATGAAGGGTTCGCCACGGTGTTCCCCGATGACATGGTGCATTTCATCGACGTCCGTTTGGAAGGCGAGAATGGCGGTGCCGGGGAAGGGCTCTTCCGGGCTGCGGAATCTGCCGGCATGAACTACAATGATGCCCAGGATCCTGAAGTCTATCAGAGCGTTCTCAAAGGTCTCCTCAGCCCGTGGACGGTCGACAAAGATCTCGTCTTCATCACCGTTCTGGTCTTCGCCTTCAGCGCTTTCCTTGCTCTCTTCATCAGCCCGAAACGCATGCAACGTGTCCGTTAAACCATGAGATTCCTTTGCCTTCTCTTTCTGGTCAGCTTCCTGGCTTTCGGTGGTGGCGCGCACGGCCAAGGTTCGCAGCTTCCGCGTGATGCTTTCGTTCTTGTGGATGTGTCAGGATCGATGGTTGGTGCGAGCTTTGGTATTGGCCATGCCAAGGTTCTCGAGGCGAAGAACCTCGTGCGCGATCTCCTCACGGATCGGTTCGAGTGGTCGCGTTATCCTAACTGGGAGTACTCTCTTTTGTCTCAAGAGATCCTTGCCGTGACAAGCCCTTCCGTGCATCGCAAACCACTCTTACAGTCTGGAAGCCGACTTTTCCTCAAGCGCTTCGGCGATCCATCCTCATCCAAAGCGGCGTCGATCGAGCGTTTGATCAACAATCCCGCTCGCGATGTGGACGCACTCTTCGCGAGCTTTCCCAATTCAGCGGACTTCAACGATCAACGCACCTTTCTCTGGTTGGCACGCGCTATGACGCGGCGTGAAGCGATGACACGAGGCATCACGTCCTACTTGTTGGTGGAAATCACGGATGCTCGTGAAGACAAAGAGAACATCGTCGATACCGAAGACCAGGTCGCGGTGCGCGAGTTCAAGAGCCTGCAACATGTCGAGATGAATGGTGAGATTGGTGCCTTCACCCACAAAGGGACGAGCGGCGAGTATGTCTTGCAGGTCAATGTCAGGCTCGTTCGTTTGACGGGTGATCCCGGGGCGAGCGGCGGGAGTAACAATACGGTGTTGAGCAATCTTCGTTTGCCTCAAGGTCTCAGTGATGGTGAAGACGCGGACATCTCCTGGGATAGCTTCAAGGCTCCCGGCGGGCTCACTTACACCGCGACCCTGACCCCTCCAGGCGGCGCCGCTAAGACAGTCACCACTCAAACACCGACGGTCACCTTTGCCGCACTGAGTTCTGCTTCGTATGAAGTGAATATTGCCGAGCCAGGCGGCGGTGCTTTGCAAGGCCGGTTCGCTGTTGGTGCTGGGGGTTCCGTGCCGCCTCCGGATCCTAACGGTGATGCTGGCCCCAGCGAAATCATTCTTCAAGCACCGCGACGAGACGCTACCATTTCCACGGGCAGCGTGTCTGTCAGTTGGCGTGTGGTTAGCCCACCCGCCGGATGCAAGTACATTGTCACCGTGACAGGCCCTCCGGGCACCAAGATTCCTAAGAAGACCGTGGATGGTACGCGTGCCTCTTTCTCAGTGCGCAAGGCGGGTCTTTACAGAGTCCGCATCGCAGCCACCGCGCGTGGTGTCAAGCCTACCGCTGGCACCTTCATCGTGAAGAGCGAAGGCGGAAAGAAAGTTTTCTACGCGATCCTCACATTGTTGCCTTTGATCATCATCGGCGTTGTCGCTCTCAAGCACATGAAGAAGCGCCGCCATGGGGAGGATGATTTCGACACTTACTCCGACAACTTGGATTAGAAATGAAATCGAAGAGCTTGATTCAAGCGGGGCTCATTTCGATGTCGTTTCTCATCGTCATGGGGATCTTTGGCATGGTCATCGTTCGTATCGTTCCATGCGGATACCTCTATTGCATTCTGCGAGAGGATTCCTGGCTCGCCTCCACCGATCAGAAACAGCTTGAATCTAAGATCCACGTGCCACACAAAAGCACCGAGATTGCCCCCCAAGCATCGAGCTGGGGGCACGATCACGTGTTAGAAGATGGCCAGAAGATGATTCGATATTTGATCGTAGGCGCGCCTCTCGAGGTGGTCGTTGCTGCGGATGGATCCATCGATTCGTTCTATACCTCCTACGAGTGAACTGAACGGGGCTCCCTTTCCAGCCTTGCATCATTCTAGGAGATGTCTTAGAATCCTCATAGGAGTTCTAACTTTAGTTCGTTATGAAAAGAATCGATTGGATGTATTTTCCAGGCGTGTGCTGCGTTTTGTTGATGTTGGGCCTGCTCGGGAGTTTGAATGCTCGGGAGTTTACCAACAAGGATGGGAAGACCATGGAGGCCAAGTTGGTCGGCGTGGCGGGTGCGAAGGCGACCTTTGAGAGGTCCAGTGGCAAGGCCTTCTCCTACGCGATTGCCCAACTGAGTGAGGACGATCAAGCTTACATTAAGAAATGGGCCAAGACGAATGTGACTATTGATTTGGAAGTCACAAAGTGTCAGTCTGTGGTTATCAGCAAGCGTGGCGTCGGAACTGGAGGAACGAAACGGACGATCGAATCTCGGGGATATGAGATCACGATCCGAAATAAGGGCAAGCAGCCCATGGGTGGTGTGTTGTGCTGCTACTCGCTTTTCACAAAAATGAACAATCGCTTGGCGGACAAGAGTGAAGACAAGGTGCAGGTGTTAGATCCGAAGCATGCGAAGTTTGAAATCCCCACCCTTGCGCCTGGGGAAGAGAAAACAATCACGACCAAATCGGTGATCGTTGGGAAAACGAATACCTACGAGAGAAAGGGAGATTTCAACTACATCTCGAATTACACGATCAAGCTTTCTGGCGGAAACTTTGGCTTCTTTCTCGGTGACCGTTCGGTGCGGGAACACTATGAGGGCTCCCACAAAGAAGCGGGTTTGCCGAAGCCCGAGGATCTGGATGATGGGGAAGAAGAGAAAGACGACGAAGAGGACGATAACGAACTGTAGGTCCTCTTTCTCGCAGATCGGCAGGGGCCGGTGTAGCGACGATTGGCTAGCCCTGGTGTTGGATCGACATCATGGTATGGAGGTCGTTTCTCGCATTGTTTCTCGTCGTCTCGGCGCGGGCTGATACGGCGGATTCCGTTGCCGCAGCCTTCTTTGAGAAAGAAGTGCGCCCTCTCTTGATCTCACGTTGCTATGAATGCCATGCGGTTGGCGACGGATTCGAGGTGAAGGGTGGGCTTCGGTTGGATCATCGCGCGGGCTGGGAGAAGGGCGGGGAATCTGGGCCCGCGTTGGTTCCGGGCAAGGTGGCGGAGAGCCGATTGATCCAAGCGGTGCACTACCGCGATCCTGATTTGCAGATGCCGCCCAAGAAGAAACTTGATGCTGCCGAGATCGTGGTGCTGGAGCGTTGGATCGCGGATGGGGCTTACGACCCGCGCGATGAAGCGCTGCCATTCGAGGCAGCTAGCAAGAAGGCGATCGATGTGGAGGAGGAACGTCAGTTCTGGGCTTTTCAGGCACCTGAAGATCCTGCAGTACCTCACCCGCAACGCGCCGGCTGGGCGAATGCACCACTGGATGCGTTCTTGCTAGAGCATTGGGAAACGCGTGATGCCGCGCCTGCGCCGGAAGCTTCGTCTAACAAATGGATGCGTCGCTTGGCTTTCGCCCTCACGGGATTACCGCCGGCTGTTTTAGAGATGCCTGAAGAGGAAATGGATCGTCCGGATGCCAGGTCCAGGATGGTTGACCGGTTGTTAGCCTCGCCGCGGTATGGCGAACGTTGGGGGCGGCATTGGTTGGACGTGGCGCGCTACGCAGACTCGAATGGGATGGATGAGAACATGGCCTATGTCGAAGCCTACCGTTACCGCGACTATGTCATCGACGCGTTCAACGCGGACTTGCCGTTTGATCGATTTGTCACGGAACAGCTTGCTGGGGATCTGTTAGATGATTCGAAAATGTCTCACAAAGTCGCCACGGGGTTTCTGTCCATCGGGCCGAAGATGTTGGCTTGCGATGATCAGGAGAAGATGCGCATGGACATCGTGGATGAACAGATCGACACCACGGGCCGCGCGTTTCTAGGGCTGACTTTCGGCTGCGCACGCTGTCATGATCACAAGTTCGATCCTATTTCCATCGAGGACTACTATGGGCTCGCTGGGATCTTTCGATCCACAAAGACGCTGATCAACTACAAGGTGGTGGCGAAGTGGCATGAGTATGATTTCACCTCACTTGAAGTGAGCGCGGCGCATGAGAAGATTGAGGCGCTGCGGAAGCAGGCAGACGACAAGAAAGCCGATGAGGAGACAAGGAAGGCGGCTCGCGCCGAGATGAAAGCTTTGATCAAAGCGACGCCTCCGAAAGTCAAAGTGATGGGTGTCACCGAGGATGAGGTGGGCGACGTGCGTGTGCATTTGCGAGGGAGCTATCAGACTCTGGGCGAAGAGACGGAGCGTCACGTGCCAGTGATCTTCCGTGAGAGCGACTCGCTGAAAGCGCCTGATGATCAGAGCGGGCGGCTGGAGTTGGCGCGGTGGATCGCGTCCTCTAGCAATCCACTCACGGCGCGTGTCTTTGTGAATCGTCTGTGGCGTTGGCATTTCGGCAAAGGGCTTGTCGCCTCCACCGAGAACTTCGGCAAACTTGGTTCCGCTCCGAAGCATCAGGCCCTTCTTGATCATCTCGCGCTTGAACTCATTCGCGGCGACTGGTCCGTCAAACGGCTGCAGCGTTTGATCACGACCTCAGCGAGCTATGGGATGTCTCATGCCAACGAGAGTTATGATCCTGACAAAGAGCTGCCAGCGCATCAGCCTCGCCAGCGTCTGGATGCGGAGAGTTTGCGTGATAGCCTGTTAGGACTGCGCGGATCACTTGACTTGACCATGCATGGCCAGCTTTCGAAGGATCAATCTGGCAAGTATGTGAACCGATCGAATCTTGACGGCTATCTTGAGATGCCCCGCCGCGCCGTTTACATGCCGATTGTGCGCAGTGCCCTTTACGATGCCTTTGTCGCATTCGACATGGCGGATCCCTCCACGCCGAATGGGGATCGACGCGCTTCGGTCGTGGCTCCCCAAGCGCTCTATCTCATGAACAGCGCGCAAGTGCATGACGCTTCGCTGGCCATGGCTCAGGCATTGCCTGACGGAAACACTCATGAGCGGCTTGCCATACTCTATCATAAGCTCTATCACCGTCAGGTCATAGAAGCTGAGGTCGTACGAGCCCAGGCCTTCATTGAAACATACTCTCAAGCAGAAGCCTGGGCAGCCTTGGTGCGTGTCCTCCTGGCATCCAACGAATTCCTCTACGTCGACTAATCCACACATGAGTATCTCCCTGTGCCAGAATCAGACGCGTCCACTCAGTCGTCGAGCGATGCTCCAGCAAAGCGCAGCTGGGTTTGGCGGGCTGGCCTTTCACTCGCTCTTGGCTGAAAGTGCGCGGGCTGAGGTTTCTCCGCTGGCGCCGAAGATGGCGCCATTCGCGCCCAAAGCGAAGCGTGTGATCTTCCTCTTCATGCATGGCGGCCCTTCGCAGGTCGATCTGTTTGATCACAAGCCTCGACTCTCGCGTGATGACGGCAAGCCTTTGCCCTTTGATAAACCGCGCATCGTCAGCAGCCAGACTGGGAGCTTGTTAGGTTCACCGTTCAGTTTTCAGCAGCATGGGCAGAGTGGTGCCATGACAAGCGAGATTCTGCCCCACATCAGCAAGGTGGTGGATGATCTCTGCATCATCAAATCCATGCACTGCTCCAATTCGAGGCATGGCGGTGCGCTGTTAGAGCTGCACACGGGTTCGGATACCTTCGCTCGTCCAGCCATGGGTTCATGGATCCAGTATGGGCTTGGGACTGAGAATGAGAATCTGCCAGGATTTCTCACAATCAATCCGCCTGGCAGTCACGGTGGGGCCAATGCCTGGTCCTCTTCGTTTCTTCCCGCGCACTATCAAGGCACGCGCATTGCCAGTGACAAGGATCAGAAATTGCGGATCCCTTTCATTGGAAAGCCCGACACGAATCGCGCGGCGCAACGTCAGGAGTTGGCTTTGTTAGAATCGATCAATCGCGACCACTTGCATCAAGTTGGGGCTGATGCCGCTTTGGAAGCGCGTTTGGCATCCTACGAGCTGGCGTTTCGCATGCAAATGGAAGCACCGAACGTGCAGGACATTTCAAAGGAGACCGCAGCGACGCGTGCTCTCTATGGGCTGGATGACAAGGTGACCGGAAAGTTTGCTGAACAATGCCTGCTCGCTCGGCGATTCTCGGAGTCGGGTGTGCGCTTCATGCAAGTGACCCATCGATATTGGGATCAGCATAGCAATCTGAAGAAGGATCACACGCGCCTCGCTGCCGAAATGGATCGCCCGGTGGCGGCGCTGATCACAGACTTGAAACAACGCGGTCTCCTCGATGAAACGTTGGTCCTCTGGGGCGGCGAGTTCGGGCGCACGCCCGTGGCTCAAGGGCGAGATGGGCGCGACCACAACCCTCATGGGTTCACCATGTTCATGGCTGGTGGTGGGGTGAAGCCTGGCATTCAGTATGGGAATACTGATCCCTTTGGGTACTACGCCGTGGAGAATCGGGTGCATTTCCACGATCTACACGCCACCATGATGCATTTGCTAGGGATCGATCACACCGAGCTGACTTACCGTCATGCGGGCCGCGATTTTAGACTGACGGATGTGTATGGGAATGTCGTTCACGACATCCTCGCGTAGATTATTGGTGTCATGGTAGAGATATACTTCCCGGCATCATGATTTTCCAGTTGATGCCTGCGAATAACGTAGCTCACCATTCCAATGTCGAGAACAAGCGCGGCAACTCGCCATTGGAATGGCAAGCTACGTGGCGCTCACATTTTCTCCAACCAGAAAAAGTGATGCCGTGCAGAATAGCATTGCAAAGCGGGGAGAAGCAGAGGCAGTGTTGATCGATCACTGGCGCGTAGCGATATTTCATGTTAGCCGGGCGTTTTAACCCCCGGTTAAGAGCAGTATCAATGGCGTCGCGGAGCGACTGCTCAGCCAGTGGAGGTGTTGCCTTGGATCTAAATTGATCTCCAATGAACGGTCGCTCTGCGAGGTGAATTGTGTGCCTTGATGCCGGGCATTGAAATGCCCGCTAACATGAATGGCTAACATGCATTGTCGCTACGCAACAGAAAGGAGGCCAGGGTGGTCTCGGGATGTCTACTGCTATGGTTAGGAGTGCTGGACCACTGTTGACGTCGGACGGATGGTGCGGAGTTTCTCCGCGCATTTTACAATAACATCAATCGCGCGATCCAGATCCTCGCGAGTGGTGAAGGAGGAAATGGAGAATCTCCCGGTGCCAATCGCGCGGTCCCGATCGAATCCCATGGCGGTGAGGATCCCGGAGGCATGCAGCGATCCGGTATGACAAGCCGAGCCAGCCGAAGCACAAATCGATTCTTCATCGAGCATGATCAAGAGTGCTTGCGCTTCGATGCCTTCAAATGCCAAGTTGGCAGTGTTTGTAAGTCTTTTGTCAGGATGCCCATTGATCCGCACGCCGGATAGACGCGTTTGGAGTGTCTTTTCAAAGTAATCCCGTTCGTCGCGAAGCTTGAGATGGCCTTCAGATTCTAACTTTAGTCTCATCAGTTCGGCGGCTTTCCCTAGCCCTACGATGCTGGCGACGTTCTCCGTGCCACCGCGCCGGTTGGATTCCTGGGCGCCGCCAATGACGCGCGGTTTGAGACGGACGTTGGAACTCGCGTAGAGTGCGCCCACGCCTTTGGGTCCGTGGAATTTGTGTCCTGACAATGCTAAAAAATGAATACCAGCCTCTTTGACATCGATGGGAGTTTTGCCCACTGCTTGCACGGCGTCCGTGTGCAAGAAGACGCCTTTGTCAGAGAGGCGTTCGGCGATCTCCGCGATGGGAAAGATCACGCCGGTCTCGTTATTGGCCCACATGAGAGAGACGAGCGCCGTTTCGTTAGGTCGAATGGCCGCGTCTAACTGATCGAGATCCAGCAGTCCTTCACCATCGACCGGAACCAAGGTGGTCTCATAGCCGTGCTCACGTTCGAGCATTTCAAAATACTGAAGCACGGCAGGGTGCTCCACCGTGCTCCCGACGAGATGCTTGCGCTCTGGCAAACAGGCGATGCTTGACGCAATGGCCGTGTTATCCGCCTCGGTTCCTCCGCTGGTGAAGATGATTTCTTCGGTGTCAGCGCCTAGCAAAGCGGCGAGCTGTTCACGAGCGTTATCGATCGCCTTCTTGACCTGACGGGAGGGTCCGTAGCCGCTCGAGGGATTGGCATAAGCCTCTGTGAGAAACGGCATCATGGCCTCCAGCACCTCAGGATGGAGCTGCGTCGTTGCGTTGTTATCGAGGTAGATCATACGTAGACCTATAGAACGTAATCCGTTACACTGGCCACATGAAACGTTTCATCGTCATGGGATTGATGGTTGGTGCTTGTATCGCTGCGGAGCCGGAGAAGAAGACGCGAGATCAGATGGTGCTCGAAGATCGCGCGGCGCTGACCGAGAATGAAACCTGGGTCTACAATGACCTGGAGAAAGCCTACGCCGAGGCCGAGCGGACGAAGAGGCCCCTCATGGTCATTCATCGGTGTATCCCATGACACGCGTGTACCTCTTTTGACCAGCAGGTTGTTGGTCGTGATCCGGTGATTCGTGAGTTGATGTCCAAGTTCGTCTGTGTGCGTGTCGTGCAAGCGAACGGGATGGATCTCAATCTCTATCAGTTCGACTATGACATGTCCTTCGCAGTGAATTTCTTGCATGCGAACAAGACTGTGTACGCACGCTATGGCTCGCGTCGTGGGAACGAAGAAGCGGCCGATGATGAGATGTCCATGGAAGGGTTGCACGCGACGATGGAAGGCGTCCTGAAGTTACATCAGTCTTACGATGAAACCAAAGCGTCTCTGATAGGGAAACAGCCACGTGTTGTGGCCATCGCCGTGCCGGAAGCCCATCCGCTCTTGGGCAAATACACATCAAAGTTGGACTACGATGGCAAAGTGGCAGGAAGTTGCATTCATTGTCACCAGATCCAAGACACGCGACGACAAGCCGTGCGTGAAGCCGGTGAGGTGCTTTCCCACAAGACTCTCACACCCTGGCCCATGCCGTCCGCGATCGGATTTGAGATGGATCCCAAATCAGCCGCCACCGTAAGCGATGTTCTCCCTGGTTCGCATGCGGGCAAGGCTGGTCTTGATGTCGGGGATGTCATCACCGATTTGGACGGGCAGCCCATTCTTTCTCTGGCCGATATCCAGTGGGTGCTGCACCACATCACAGAGAATCCTGATTTGGTCATGAACGTACGTCGAGGGACGGAAGAGAAGCGCCTGGTCTTGCCATTGGGCAAGGGTTGGGACCTGGGTTCAGACATCGATTGGCGAGTTTCCACGTGGGACCTCCGTCGCATGGCACTTGGTGGGATGCGTCTGGTGAGTTTGTCAGACGAAGAGCGTGAGGAACAAGGCGTTGCGGATGGTAAGATGGCCTTGTTTGCCAAGAACGTGGGGCAATACGGCAATCATGCGGTGGCCAAGAAAGCGGGCCTGAAGAAAGGCGATGTGATCGTCTCATTTGATGGCGACGATTCAGACATCAGTGAGGGGGATCTGCTGCGTCGAGTTCTTGGGAAGTACAAGCGCGGTGAAGAAGTGTCCTTCACCTACCTTCGGAATGGTGCGGTGAAAGAGGCAACGATCCGTCTGCAGTAGATATCTTCATGGCGTGGGAGAAGAAAGCGCGTTGGAGGACCCATCGAGCCGCAAGCGGCGATGAACCCATCATCCAAGACGGTGGCTACGGTAGCCCGTCAGGAAGTGGTGCAAGTGGTGCAGCACCCATTGGATAACGCTATTTCACAGACAGCGTGGCTCTGGGGAGTCAGGCTTGGGTGGAAGAGACTCATTGGAATAGGATCTGTCCCCATTTCTCGTCTTTGGTTGGAAACCTAGCGGCTTCAGACTCGATGCTGGCGAGAAACCAGTCGCCGCCCATTGATGAGGAACGACACATGTCCCAATCACTAACGGTTCGGCGAATCAGGCGCTATGTACGAAAAGCGATTTCCTAGCAATTGGAGCATTGCGCCCAATCTAGACCTCCCTTACATTCTATATCCTTGAAAACCCTAAATCCTATGAAATACACTCCCATCCTGCTCGGCTTGCTGGCCATGAATGCTCTAGGCGCGCCTCGCATCTCAGAGTTCATGGCGGATAACCTTGCCGCCTATGAAGACGACCAAGAAGCTTACTCCGATTGGATCGAGATTTACAATCCTGATGCCGATACCGCGAGCATGGGAGGCTGGTACCTCACCGATGATCCGGGTGATCTTCAGAAATGGGTCTTCCCTACACGGGCCAAGGTGCCAGCCGACGGCTACCTGGTGGTCCACGCCTCAGGCTTGAACCTCGCTGGCCTATTTGACAACACTTTCCATACAAACTTCTCTCTTAGGAGTGGCGGTGAGTACCTGGCCTTGGTGGATCCTGACGGAAACGTGGTACAAGACTTTACGGAGTCCTACCCCGACCAGTACCTCGATGTTTCGTATGGGACCGATGGGGAAAGCGATGGGTATTTCAGCAAGTCAACCCCTGGCGAGGCGAATTCCGAATTCACCGAGCCTCCCGTAAAGAAAGTTGATTTCTCTACTGACGGAAAGACCTTCTTCGAGACGTCGGAGTTGGAGCTGACTCACGAAGATCCTGACGTAGAGATCCGCTACACGTTGGATGGCTCCGAGCCCACCCTTTCACTTTTCAAACCGGCGATTCTCTACACAAGCTCAATCACCATCGATAGCACAACCACTGTTCGTGCCAGGGCTTTCAAAGATGGGGCCTTGCCTGGTCGTGTGAAGTCTGAAGTGTTCATTCAGTTAGGCGATGACATGAAGGACTTCGATACGAGCCTCGGTCTCGCATTCATCGACTCTTACGGGACGAACGTTGACTCCAAAGGCAAAGACCAACTCTAC
>JBLHHN010000132.1:0-14452 GCA_047616785.1 Verrucomicrobiales bacterium | reverse complement strand
CTGGTTACGCAACTTTGTCTACCGCAAGGCTTCCTGGAGCCAAGCCACCGCGAGATTGGGCAAAGCCTACGCCCAAACATGAGAAAAGTTTTCTACACCGTTGATGGTGCGTATAGATGGGTTGCTTCTTGTCTTCAAAAAGGACCACTGGCGCAGCCCATGCGGAGGTGCCGAAGAGAACCAGTGCCAGACCGTACTGAATTATCTTAGATGGCCGTGGGAAAATTCGGAAGTTAGCGCATAGGGGTAACCAACGGCGATGTTTCTTCTGCTGCTTGGTCAAATCTCCATGAGACGCATGCGATCGTGGATCAAAGAGATCAAACGAGGAGCCCATGTCCAGATGGATCAGTGCCAGATCCACCGCTCTGCCTCGGCTGTGTCCTGATCACTTTGCGATATAGCCTAGCTGAATCAGCCTTGGCTTCGCCACGTTAGGAAAGAACGAAGCCTTGGTCGCTGTGTCATTGGGATCGTTCGCCCAACGCACAAACTGATCCACTGCTCGCTGAGGTCGGTAGGCGTCAAAGACCTTTAATCCTAACACTTGCGCCTCCAGCTCTCCTTGTGCTTTGGCCAATTCAAGCGAGGCGACACCGCGCCCTGTCACATAGCCATCCACGCGATGGCCAAGGAAATTGTCTGTTCCATGGTAGCGAATCGCGACTTTCAATGAGGGGATCCGCAGACCGAGGTCGACAAAGCCACGCGGCAGGGGCTGCGAGGGAGACGTCGTTTCATCCGCCCACAGGGCGACGACGACCAAGGCACTGAGGGGTAAGAGAATCGCGGGCCGGCGCACCAGCCCGACAATAAACCAATGCTCGCTCTTGGCAAATCGTGTCCGCATCTGTAGAAAGGCTTCATGATGAAGAGGTCTCAGTTCTTACGCGCTTTCGGATTGTTTTGGTTAGTCAGTGTCATGGCTTGGGCTGAAGAGAAGCCGACGGTCCTCTTCGATGGAAAGTCTCTTGATCAATGGTCCTCGCTCGGCTCTGCCAAGTGGCGTGCGGAAGATGGGATTCTTGTCACGGGTCAAGACGGTGATCCCAAGCGCAGTGGCCTTCTCTCAACCAAAGAGACGTTTCAAGACTTTGATATTGAGCTGGAATTCATGATCGATGAGCACGGGAAGTATAACAGTGGGGTCTATCTCAGAAACACGCCCGGACAACGCGGGCGCACGGGTTACCAGATCAACATCGGTCGTGGAGCGGCGGACGAACCTGTCGGGCTCTTTCTCAACGATTGGTTAGACAAAGGAGATGCCGAAGACAAGATCCGCAAACCTCTCGCATGGAACCATCTCCGCATCCGTGCCCGAGGCGCGCATATTGAAACATGGTTGAACAAAGAGAAGATCGTCGACTACACGGATCCAAGCCCCAAAGAAGAACTCCTTCAACCGGGCACCATCGCGCTGCAAACCTATGGTGCTGAGGGCCATGACGGTTGGGTCAAGTTCCGCCACATCACGATTCGTAAACTGTAAGTCAGTAAGATCACAGATCGAGCTTCAAACAGATCTGTTCGCCAGGCCCGTGCACGCCTTCGATCAGAATCCCTTCGATATCTCCGGTCTTGGAGGGGCCTGTGGCCCAAATGACATTCCGTTCTTCTCCAAAAGTTCCGATGGCGTCTCCGATCGTTCGGACCATCCCAGCTTCTGGCAACACAGCCACGTGAATCCAAGGCGTCAACGCGCCTAACCGATCTGAGGTCTCCGAATCAGTCAGAACCACGGTGCCGGTCTCAGCGATCGCCCGCGTCGCCTGCGTGATGCCAAACTGATAGTCATCGTAGTGCTCTCGATCGTAAGTGTAACGCACTTCTAAGCCGGCAGCTTCGCAGGCTTTGCCCAGGCTCTCTTTCAAGGCTGGATCACAGTAACCGACCGTCACCTTTTCCTCTTTGAGAAAGGTCGTCACCTCATCGATCGACGTCATCGGCCGACCATTCACCGCACGGAAATTCCGTGCGAAGTTTTCCCACAGGCCATCATCGACAAGCCGCGGATGCGCCACTGCCACAGCGTCATCGTATTCAGGATAGGGCGCACGTTCTCCGTCGCCTTCCAGCGCTTCACTCAACCTCTCAAAGATGCTCGCTCGATCAGACATTCTATTTGCGATCGCGGGTTTGGAGCCAACGTCGGAACTCGCCGCCTCGCCACTTTGGCAGGGTGCGCTGGCCTAACCAATCGCGAAGCGGTTTCACGGGGGCCAGGTGGAGTGGAAGATGATTCATGGCCCGAGATGCCGTCATCGCCGTGCGCCAAAGTTTCGGCGAGGTCGCCAGCGAGGCAAAAGGCCCCATCGGAGGCGTGCCCACCGAAGGAAGCTTCGCTTTCTTGGAAAGATGCCTCAAACGCAGAAGCAGATCCGGGATGGGGATATCGACCGGACATACTTCCTGACAAGCGCCGCAAAGGCTGGAGGCTTTCGGCAAGTCTGCATACTCAGGAAAGGACGACGACCCGCCTAACAAAGGTGACAACACCGCTCCGATCGGTCCTCCATAGACAGCTCGATAGGCATGTCCTGAAGCTTGCCGGTACACAGGACACACATTCTGGCAGGCGCCGCAGCGGATGCAGCGCAGGATCTCACGGCAAGAGGTGCCCAAGACCTCACTGCGCCCGTTATCGATGAACACCACGTGCATGTGCTCCGGACCCGAAGGCTGTTTCGCGGCGCGCGGCCCGTTGATGAACTGCGTATACACCGTGATCTGTTGCGCGGTGGCCGAGCGTGCTAGAAGATTGAGAAAGATGGCGAGATCGCGATCTTTCGGCACCAACTTCTCGATCCCGATCACCGCGATGTGGACGTTGTTAGGAGCCATGCTGAAACGTGCGTTCCCTTCATTGGTCACCAGCACCACTCTGCCAGACTCTGCCGAGACAAAGTTGCCACCGGTGATGCCCGCATCGCTCTCCATGTACTTCCCTCGCAGATGGGCCCGAGCCCGACGCGTGATCGTCTCTGGATCATCATTGTACTCTCCCAGGCCATGCTTTTCGAATGATTCAGCAACCTCTTCACGTCTCTTGTGAATGATAGGTCTGACAATGTGACTTGGCGTATCTCCGTCTATCTGAACAATGAACTCCCCAAGATCTGTCTCCACGGTTTCAATCCCATTCTCTTCCAAGAACGGGTTGAGATGGATCTCCTCTGTCGCCATCGACTTCGATTTGACGACTCGTTTCACCCCTTGAGATTGGAGAATCTGCAAGATCTGCGTGCGAGCTGATTCGCCATCGCTCGCGAAATGGACATGGGCGCCAGCCCTCTTGAGATTGGCCTCCGCTTCCTGCAGATACTGATCCAAATGATCGATCGTATGCTGCTTGATCTGACTGGCCAGTTTACGAAGACTGTCAGGATCTTCGAAGTCACGCTTGAGGAGTTCGACGCGTTGCCCGGTGGTCAGCGCTCCACTTGCCATCACCGCCTTCTGCGTCACTGGAGAGAGTGCGGCGGCGAATTGATCGATTGGTTGAGTCGCCTTCATGGTCAGGCGATCGTGGAGGCTAAGAGTTCCACGGCATGCTGGTGAGGAAGCGTGCGTCCCTGCCGTTCCGCAAGGCCATTGAGATGCATTAGGCAACTCATGTCACCTGACACGAGGACATCCGGCTTCGCCTCTTCCACATGCTCCAACTTCAGCCTGCCCATGCCTGCTGAGATATTCGGAAAGCTCACCGAGAAGGTGCCGCCAAAGCCGCAGCATTGCTCGCCCTGGCCAAACTCGACCAGCTCAACTCCCTGAATAGACCCTAGCAATGTGCGCATGGCATCTCCGGATCGCGTGCCGCGTGTGTGACACGAATGATGGATCGCGACTTTGCCCTCGAACTTCCCGGGCCAAGTCGTGATGCCCAGCCCATGGACCAGGAAATCGAACAGCTCCCACGTCCGATTTGCGAGCGATTTGACGGGGTCCCAATCTTTCTCTGATTCAAATTGCAGGAAATTGCCGTGGAGATGCATGGCGGCACACGAGCCGGAGGGCACGATGATAGGCTGCTCACCGGCAAAGACCTTCGCAGTGTGTCGAGCCACTTTGCGTGACGTTTCGAAATCACCGCCATTGAAGGGAGGTTGCCCGCAACACGTCTGGGCTTCGGGCACCGTGACACGGCACCCCACCTGCTCCAGCACTTGCATGGTCGCTTTGGCCACGTCCGCGTAAAAGGCATCACAAAGACAGGTCATCATCATGAAGACCTCTTTGCTAGCCGGGCGATCAGTTGGAACTGCCATTTGCCATTCTAGTTACCCGGACTGGCCTGTCTTGGCAAGGCTCCGCCTTCCCATTCCTTGCCTCCTTCTCAGAATGCTCGACAGTGGGCGCATGCCGTATCGGATCCTCTTTGTCTGCCTGGGAAATATCTGCCGCTCACCCTCGGGTGAAAATATCATGAACGCCGTGCTCCAGGAGGCCGGTCTTGCCCAGGCTGTCATTTGCGATTCTGCGGGGACGATTGATGTCCACCGAGGCAAGGGACCGGATCCGCGCATGTGTCAGGCTGCTGCTGAACATGGCTACACCTTTCGAGGTGCCGCCCGTCAAGTGACAACCCAAGATCTGGAGACTCAAGACCTCATCCTCGCCATGGATCGTGACAATCTCACCGAACTACGTGCGCTTGCCGGGGCAGGAGAACATCACGCTAAGATGGAACTCTTTGCCAACTATTGCACGGGTGATCAATTTCCTGACGAAGTCCCAGATCCCTACTACGGCGGAGAAGAAGGCTTCCACGAGGTCATCACCATGGTGGAGAACGGATGCCAAGGCCTTCTGAAGCACGTTAAGAAGATTCTTTGAGTTGCATCCGAGAGGTTGCGTGGATCATGCGCAACCTCTCGGAGAAATAGCTTCTGACGAATGACTAATCCGCTAGTTCTACACGCCAGCGCACGTAGGCGGCGCCGGTTGCGGAGGCGGCTCGGTAGGTGACCTTCTTGAGACCAGCACCAGCAGCTTCGGAATTCATCTCCACGAGATCCGGAGCCGTCTCCCAACCCTGAAGGTCGGCAGAACTCTCAAGCGTGTAGGTCACGGCGTCATCAGATCTCTGTGTAAGCGTCAGTGTGAGGTAGTCTCCCAGATTCCCATCGACCGTGAGTGATTGCACTTCGGCAGCGATGGCGATGCCGGAATTGGCATCCTTCGGATTGGCGCCGAAGGCGAACTCGGCGAGATTGTTCGCTCCGTCCCGATCCGGATCGGCTTCTAGGCCAGAGATAGCGTCGTCCGTCAACTCGGCCACTGCGAATTGAGCGGCTTTCCATGTGTCATAGCCACCCGATGGTTGCGGATCTGGAGGACCTGCACCTTCGGCACGACCAGGAGTGCCGCCTTTGGCCGAACTCGCGGCCCAACTGGCAGGATCGTTAGGATCGGTATCGGGCACGAGATTGGTGAGAACAAGTGAGTTGCCTTCATCTTCCGTGTTGGCAGGCCAAGGCTCGTCATTGCTGTAGGTGAGACTGACAATAGGCTCATAGTTGCCATTGGAAATCTCAAGATGCTCGCCGCCGTTACTGAGCTTCTTGTTGTACTCACCCAGTATAGGCAAGCCATCACCATAACGCATGGCGAACGCGGCGCGATCATTGACGATCACTCCATAGGCTTTGGGGCCGAGCGTGGTGACGTCGCCCTCACTGAAGATGTAATTGATCCCGGCGGTGTATCGCAGGTCTGCTAGATCCACGGTGGTATCGGTCGGGTTGTAGAACTCGATGTATTCGAAGTTGGAGGAAGAGAATTCTGCCGCCTCCTCCGTTCCGTTTGGCCTTTCAGGATCGACCATGAGTTCAGAGATGAAGAAATTGGTAGGACCTGCTGGCTCAAGACCTACTCGGAAAGTCGACTCTGCCAAAGCACTCCAAAAGCCTGCGGGTTCAAAGAGCGTGATAAAGTGCACCCGCGCTTTGATCGTCGCGGTCGTATCAATGACAATGCCAGTGTTGGCATCTCTGTCATACAAGATGGCATCTGGATTGGGAAGGCCCCCAACAAGCCGTGGGTCCGATCCATCCGTCGTGTAATAGATGTCTCCTTTCTGTGGGCTAAAAATACTGCCAACAGAGATCTTCATGGTGGTCCCCGCATCGATCGCGCCGCCAGATGGCGAGAAGGAAGGCACCTGAACCTGTCCCCATAGGTCGTCGTCTTCAAATTGCTTGCCACTGTTGAACAGCGCTTTCTCGCGGCCGCTGATCCAAGTCTTGATCGCCCCGGTGTTGATATTGGGGCCGGCAAAGTCCATCACCTCAGCGATCTCACTCTCAACTTCCTCAAGACGACGTGTGAGATTCTCCTCAGTAAGTGCTCCGCCCGGCGTGAAGAAATGTTTCTGCAATCGATCGGCAAAAGTAAGGCGCCACTCAGGACTCTTGATCAGGCCATTCCAAACCGTGGCCAGATCATCACTTGGGGTGGTACCTTTCTTATTCTTCAGATCAGACTTGATCGTATTGTAGGAGACGCCATGCCCACCAGCGACGCCGAACATGCCTTCCGCGTCCCACATGTAACCGCGCCATCTTCCGTTCTCCGAAAGTTCGCGAGCGATGACGAGATTGTTATGCGGCCAGTCCCATGTCGCCCCATAGATATTGACGATAAAGTAATCCGCGAAATTGACAGGGTCGAGTTCTTTCAAAACCGCCTCGTAATTCTCTATCACTGTCAAATCGGCTGCGAGCAATTCTTCCAGATGATCCCACTCGGGCGTGTCTTTCAAGGCATTCTCATGAGGAGAACCATCAGCCCAGACATCAATGTGTTTCACCTGCCAAGGTTCATTGCTACCATACAGATCTTGGAACAGTTCTTCTCTTAAACGAGCCACCGTGTTGTAGTAACCTTTGTATTGACCATTCACGAAGAGCGCATTCTGGATGCCCACAGAGCCCAGTTGTCCGGTGTCCGTCATGATCCGACGAGAGAGTTCATCCGTGACCCAAGGATTTGTGATGTCGTTCTTACCTGCCCGCATCCGCAACTGGCGGAACTGACGGACGGGATAGTTTTCAACAAGCGGAAAGTTCAAGGTGTCATCACCGTAATCGTTGCGGAAGAACATGTTGAACGATGGCTTCTCAGCGGCACTGCTTGCCCACGGGCTGCGGTCCGTTTGAGAGAGATTGAATCGGCCACGTGACCAGGCACTCGCGGCCAATCGAATCCCACCATCAATTTGCACATTGGTGCCATCGTCAGGATAGATCACTTCGACAGAGACTTTCTTTTCAAAGGCCCGTCCATGCATGTCCGGCATGTAGTAGTCCTCGGAGCTCGTAGAACGCCAATCATTCCCAAGGCCGGTGCCTCCTTCTACTGACATGACCCCATGGGGCTTGTAGAAGGCGTAGCCTTCATTCGCGACCAGACTAATCGCGGTGGCCGTTTTAAAGGCATCATCAATTCCTACCAAGTATGTTTGCGTCCGGTCGGCTGAAGGGATCATGCCTTCTTTGAAGGCTTTTGCGCGGACGGGAGTCCCTGTCTGATCGTCAATAGTTTCGATCATGAGAGGTCCTTCATAGACCATGCCATTTATCTCGCTGGGTTCGGTTCCATCCAAGGTGTATCGGATCACCGCGGCTTCCGTATTGCTGGTCATCGTCAGCTCCACGGTGTCGTCATAGACGCCGCCGACAGGCTCAAATCTCGGCTTCTTCGCGATGCCGATGAGTTCTGCTGCAGTGTTCTCCACTCCAGGGGTCGGCGGATCTAGGAAGGTGTAAGTGCCGTCACCGCTTGCGCTGAGCCCATAGGATTGAAAGGGCACTTGATTGGGGAAACCATCTTCAAACTGACTGACAAATTCCCCAGCCGCATTGCTCAAGCCGACAAACTCACCCGCCGATGTGAGGCCGAAGCTCGTGTGGAGATAATCTCCTGGGATTTCGCTATTGCCGTCCGCAAGCACTAGCAAATAGCCACCTGCAGAAATCTTGGTATTGTCAGGAAACGGCCACAGTGCTGGCTGGTCCTCATCATCTGTCAAACCCCAACCTGTCAGATCCACTTCGACATCGCCATTGTTATGCAACTCGATCCAGTCAGAGAAAGTCCCTTCAACGTCTGGATTCGCCGCATGGGCCCAATCGACCATGCCGCCTGAAGGCTCCGCATGACCTATCCGATACTTCCAATCCTCGTCTGAAAGATCCATCTTGACGCTGCCCTCACCTTTAAAGATGCCAAGGCCTAGTGTGAGAGTCGCTTCGAATCGAAGACTATCATCGACACCAGGATCACGCTCATTGATCTGTGTGGGGACCGTGTTCTGAACTTGCACCGCAAAGACATTCTCTCCTACCCGCAAGAATTCACTCGAAGGGATCACTGATTCGTAACTGACCGTCTTGTCAGAGTCCGAGCTGGCGAAGGCAGATTGATCGTGATAAACGAACCCATTCAAACGTCCAAGATTTCCACGGGCCATCTCATGTCCGTTGATGTAGGCCACGAAGCCACTGTCCGCTTTCGCCGAAACTTTAAAGTGATGGTCTTTGGCGACGTCCGCTTCAGATACCGTGAAGACTTTTCTCAAATACACGGACGGTGGGCCATCCGCCATTTCGTCACTCAGGTCGGTCGCAATCTCATCGGCTCCAAACCCAAATGGTGAAGTGCCAGTGGCCCAGTCGGAGTCGTCGAACTCGAATTCATTCCAGTTGGTTCCCCAGCCTACTCTTGGGCGACCATCTGGTAAGGTGCGAAGCAGGCGGTCGCTGCTGGCAGCGCCAATTTCATTGATCACGACATCAGCAGCGGCCTCAGGGGAAGGGCAGATGCACAAAGTCGCGGCGGTTAGTAGGGCGATTCGTTGGTATTTCATGGGGTTACTAGAGTATAAGGTGTGGTACTAGATCACATTTCATGCACGCTAGGAAGGACGAATGCTCATGGCACCACTTTGTCTAAGGCCAGGCGCAAAGCGGTGAGAGCGAGATCGATCTCGTGCAATGTGATGCAAAGCGGTGGTATCAGAACGAGCGTATCATTGACAGGCCGGGTGAGGAGACCATGTGCTCGCGCGGCGATGCAGACTTGAGCGCCCGTGCGCGCCGCTGGAGGAAGAGACGCTCCAAGGCGATCTCCGATCTCGATTCCAACGATGAGCCCGCATTGACGCACCTCGCGCACTCGAGTGTCCTCATTTGCCCAAGTCTCGAGACTCTTCTGCAGATGGATCACTTTGGCAGAAAGTTGATCGATTACTTGGTCTTTCTCAAAGATTGCTAAGCTTGCTAGAGCAGCGGCACAGCCTAAGGGATTGCCGCAATAGGTGTGACCGTAATAGAAGGTGCGATGTTCCTCCGGACGTCCTAGAAAGGCATCGAAGACTCGGGTGGTCGTGAGAGTCGCTGCCAAGGGGAGCGTGCCTCCGGTCAGTCCTTTGGCCAGTGCGATGAAGTCAGGCACGACGTCTTCATGCTCGCAGGCAAACAGCTTTCCTGTCCGGCCAAAGCCAGTCATCACTTCATCAAGGATGAGGAAGACGTCGTGTGCATCACACCAGGCACGAAGTTCTCTGAGCATGCCTTTCGGCCAGAGTCGCATGCCCGCGGCTCCTTGGATGAGAGGCTCAATGACCACACCCGCCAGTTGAGCGATCTCTGACTCTTTCATCTCACGCAGTGAATCGAGATCCGTGGCATGGAAAACCGGGACGCCTAAGTTGCCAAGCCGATCTCGGAAGGTGGAGATCCCTCCTAACGATGCGGCCCCAATCGTGTCTCCATGGTAGGCCCTATCAAATGCCACAAAGCGGGTGCGTTTCTCTTGACCTTCCATTTGCCAATACTGCAGGCCCATGCGCAAGGCGCACTCGATGGCGGTGGAGCCGTCATCGCTGAAGAAGACCTTGGTGAGGGTGTCAGGAGGAAAGCAATCGACCAATGCAGCGGCGAGCAAGGCCGCAGGTTCATTGGCGAAACCCAGGGCTGAGACATGCGCCAAGCGAGCGGCCTGATCTTGAATGGCCGAGACGATCTCGGGGCGGCCGTGCCCGTGAATGTTCGTCCAAATCGAGGCGTTCCCATCGAGATAGCGATTTCCTTGATCATCGAAGAGCCATGAACCCTCGCCACGCACGATCATCAGCGGTTCGTGATCCGGTGCGCACCAATCTTGCATGGGCGTGAAGGGATGCCAGACATGGCGTTTGTCGCATTCGGCCGGGCTGCGATTCGTTGAATGAGAGATGGTTGGCACGCGTCACTCTCCCGCTGGGCGGCGTTCTGCTCAACCGGCATTGCAAGCGAATGAGAACTCTGTATTCTTCTGACATCACTCGTATTTCCATGATACTTTTCGTCGGGATCGCCCTGATGTGCCTGCTCGAGCCTGGCCTGTGGGGGCAGAAATCGAGCCCATTGGCATTGGCGCAGACCTTTGAGAATGCGCAGGCCGCCTATCGTGCTCGCTTGGAAGCGACGAACTTATTCATGCGGCGACTCTACATCGAACGCCTGAAGACGTTGCAGGTGGAGGCGGCTGAGTTAGGCGGCTACGAGACAGCGCAGGCGTATTTGAAAGAATCTGAGCGCATTCGAATACAACTGGGACCGGCGATGACTCATCCACTAACATTAACACTATACCCGGAGGAAGCTGCAACAGAGGGGGCGCTCTCTCTCGGTGGTGACCCCACACTGTCTCTGTCAGGATGGGATGGAAAGACAAAGGCCACTTGGAAACTGCCCACCATCCCACACGGAGGATACGAGGTGCACGTGACTCATCGTGGAACCGGCATCGCCACACTATCAGGACCGCATTACTTCATTTCAGGAGAACTCAGACCAGAAAAAACGGAGTCCAAACTTGGGAACCTTCGGATCACACACGACTCTCCAACGCTCACGCTTTCTCTTTTCCTAGATTCGCCTCAATCTAAACTGGAGATCCATCAGATTGTCTTGATCTCCCATGCTCCATGAATATGAGCCGATTCTATTGGAAACCCATCTTACTCGTGATTCTTGTCGCGATCAGGTCTGTCCTTGCTCAGGAGTCTCAGGAAGGGTTGGCCCTTGCTGGGGAATGGGAAGAGGAGAAGCATGCTTTTGAGATCAAGCTCGCAGAAGCGTCACTTTCTGCTGATCGCCATTTCTCCACTCAGCTCCACCAGTTCGAGAAAGAGGCGGCAAAGAAGGAGGACTACGCCTCGGCCATCACATTTCGCGAACAGCGGCGCGATCTTCGAAAACGCCTCGCCCTCGCAGATCCAGTCATACGACGTGCTCGCGAAGCGATTGCGGTTCCGCTAGAGATGCACGGCGCTACCCTCGCAGGTTCGGTGCGATTCAATCAGGGAGTCCTAAGACAGTGGACTTCTTCCAAGGACATGGCGAGCTGGGACTTGCGCGATTTGGGGCCGGGCACATTTGAAGTCGTCGTTTCCTACAGTTGCTCGAGTCGCGTCAAGCTCAGCGAGAATTCGAAAGGGATCAAGATCAAGGCCCATGCGGGAGGCACGTTTACCTTTGGCAGGGACGAAATGAAGCTCACTCATCGCGTGATCCCGACAGAGAATTGGGAAGCGTTTCGGGAAATCTCCCTAGGAACATTGAAAATCAAGAAAAGCGCCCCAACCCTTAGCCTGGAAGTTATACAAGTCGGAGCTTTGAATCTGATGCACATGCGAAGTATCAAGCTCTACCCATTGGCACCCGCTTTATCCGATGATGTTATCAAAGGGTCTACTGACGAGATCCAGCGTGGTTTCGAAGGGGTAGTGGCTCGCAAGATCCAGCCGCTCTCTCAAGCTCACATGACCGCGCTGAAAGGGCTGCACAAGGAGGCCCAATCTCAGGGAGATGAAGCCTTGGCACAAAGGATTGCAGAAGCGATTGAGAATCTTAAGATCCAGGCGAAGTTTCCCTAACATGTCTCCGCGCTTTCGCCAATCCTTGATGCTTCTCAGCATGACTCTAGCTTTCGGCTATTTCGTCTATGTTCTAGTGCTGATGACGCAGCAATCTCGCGTGATCTTCGCTGGGCAAGGCATCCCCATGACGAAGGACCTTCGCGAGGAGTTTCCATTGGCGAACTACACCACGCTGAAGTCAATTACCGGAGACGTGCACGCTTGCTATCTCGAGAGTGATGAGGATTTTAACGACGGCCCCATTCCGATTGTCGCCCACGGCAATGCCGAAACGATCGGCCACTGGTCCGAGATTTCTAAGTCTCTCCTCAAGACAGGTTTATCGATCCTACTTGTGGAGTATCCCGGCTATGGCGGTTCTGAAGGGGTTCCCAGTCAGGCCTCGACCGCGGAGACATTCGACCATGCTTACGCTTGGCTGGAGGCCAATCACCGTCTCACAAACCGAAAGATCATTGGCATCGGGCGCTCGATAGGCTCTGGCCCGATAGTGGAGCTTACCGGCCGGCATCGGTTGGACGGCCTGGTCTTGATCTCGCCCTTCAGCACCCTTCGCCGCATGGCTTGGGGCATGGGAGCGCCAGGATTTCTCCTCAAAACGAAGTACGACAATGTCGCCGGGCTGAAGTCATTCCATGGTCCCACGCTTCTATTTCATGGGACCAAAGATCACATCATTCCACCAAGCCATAGCAATCGACTGACAAAGACCAATGCGCGGGTCGCTCTTCAAACACTCGAAGTCGGGCACAATGATATCTGGGAAGATCCTGACGTCATCGTCGAACATCTGAAGACGTGGCTTGCCGAGCATGATCTGTGGAAAGGCTAGTTAGTAGCCACCGGCTTGCCCGTCTTTCCGAACTTCTGACGCCCCATAGTACACGTCCTGCTCGGCATCGTAACGGATCGCTTGGTAGCCTCCGTAGATGCCCTTGGCAAACTGGACCGAATGCCCACGCTCTAACAGGCCGCGAATCGTCGCGTAGTCAAAGCCACTTTCCATATTGACCGCCCCCCCGTTGGTCATCATCTCGCCTGTCGGCTGAGAGGACCCGGTATGGACGAGACGCGCAGCATCACCCGCTTCTTGCAAGTTCATGTCGAAATCGATGATGTTCAGCATCATCTGCACATGGCCTTGAGGTTGAGTGGCACCACCCATGACACCGAAGCTCATGAACGGCTGACCATCCTTGGTCACAAACGCTGGGATGATGGTGTGAAAAGGACGTTTGTTAGGAGCGTAGGTATTGAAATGCCCTTCACGGAGATCAAAGAGTTCGCCCCGATCCTGCAGACCGAATCCCAAGCCATCTGGGCAGAGCCCAGAACCGAACCCACGGTAGTTGCTCTGAATGAGAGAGACCATGTTACGATCCTTGTCAGCGACCGTGAGGTAGATGGTATCACCTTCTTCTAAAGATGGATTGCCGGCGTCGTAGGACTTGCCGGCGACGTTCTTGATCAGCGTTCGTCTTTGCTTGGCATAGGGTTTGGAAATGAGTTCGGCCGTTGGGAGACGATTGAAATCAGGATCCGCATAGAACTTAGCTCGATCCTCAAAGGCGAGTTTCTTGGCTTCGATCAGCCAATGCAAATGATCGACACTGCCGAAACCCGCGCCCCGCACATCGTAGCCTTCGAGCACATTCAACATCTGAAGCGCGGCGATCCCTTGCCCATTGGGTGGCAGTTCCCACAAGTCATAGCCTCGGTAGTTGGCGCTGACGGGTTCGACCCAATTGGAGGTGTGTGAGGCCAGATCTTCTTTGGTGAGGAATCCACCGACCCGTTTCATGAATTGGTCGATCGTGTCTGCAATCTCGCCTTGGTAGAAGACATCCCGTCCGCCATCGGAAATTCGTTGCAGCGTCTGTGATAGAGCCTCGTTCTTAAAGATTTCTCCCTTTCTTGGAGCGCGCCCATCGCGCAAGAACGTCTCGCTGAACCCTGGGTAATCTTTGAAAACCGTTTCTCCAGAGCGCCATCCATTGGCGATGACTTCCGACACAGGAAAGCCTTCTTTCGCATAGCGGATGGCAGGCGCTAACACATCCGCCATGGGCGCACGCCCGAACCAATCGTGCAAGGTGAACCACCCATCGACACAACCCGGCACTGTGACAGGCAGAGGTCCAAACTTAGGAATCTTCGTCAGGCTTCGTTTCTTGAATTCTGACAAAGTGAGGCTCTTCGGTGACCGACCACTGGCATTGAGACCGTAAAGTTTCTTCGTCTCGGCATGCCAGACGATGGCGAACAGGTCTCCGCCGATCCCGTTCCCAGTCGGCTCCATCAAGCCGAGCGCCGCGTTCGCCGCAATGGCAGCATCGATGGCGTTGCCACCACCCTTCAGAATATCAAGCGCAATCTGCGTGGCCAACGGTTGGCTGGTCGCAGCCATGCCATGTTTGGCGATGACCTCAGACCGTGAAGCGAAGGTCTTTCCCGTAAGGCGATCATTTCCAATGCCAGACTGGGCGAGCAACACTAACGACCAACAAATACAAAGCGGAAACCGAT
>JBLHHN010000131.1:0-14703 GCA_047616785.1 Verrucomicrobiales bacterium | reverse complement strand
ACCTCGTTCATCATGATACACAAATTCAGAGGCATCCTGGTGATGCGTCGCGGACGAGAGAGATGCCTCGCGAGCCCGCTATCTTACGAGCAAGGACAGTACCTAATCGCGCTTGGCCTAAAAGGAAAAATCTTCACAAGCAAACCAAATCCACCAAACAAGAACACAGGCTAACACTACGCCATTTAAACTGAATTGCCACTAAATTGCCGGGCAGGGTGCGGAATGTGTGATACATCACCTCGTTCCCATCGAAAGCGACGTCCGAAGGACGGCAGTCCTCGAATGGCATTGGAATCGACTGCATCGTGTAGCCATCTTCGGCCTGCAATGTGTTGAAAGATTCGTGATCGTCAGAGCCACACACGGTCGTCCATTTGCCATCGGCATCGGACACTTCGATCTTGTAGTCTGTGGCCAAGCGGTCGTTGCAGTTGCCAGTGCGATCGCGAGCCCAGACGACCTTCTCAATTTCCACCGCCGCGGGCCAGTCGATCTGTAGCCAGGCCTTATCACTACCCGCCACCCAGCTATGCTCGTTGCCAAGGATGCCATCATTCAAATGGGCAATCTGGTGAATGGAGAATCCCTCGATCACCGACGACGCGCTTGCGATACCGCTCAGGGCGAGATTCTGATCGTTCCCTGGGCCGAAGACTTCCACTTCATCAATGCCGGCCGCACCACCGCTGGTTCCCTCGATCACAAAGCGTAACTGCCGCGTCTTGATCGGCGTAAAAGTCTCAAGATTCTCTGAATGCTTCAACGCGCCCAAGCGTGGTTGCTTCTCTTCCTTTGAATTTGGCGCTTCCTCTTCCACTAGCGGATCACTCGGCAAAGCAGCTTTGGGCGAAGTAGGGGGTTCGAGCTTTAGTGCGATTGTTTGCCCTTGAAGTTTCGTCAATACGTCTGCTGTTAGTGCGCCCGCAGGAGAAGCATCGCGCGTGCGCCAGCAATCGAGGCGAAGCAACAGCGGCTCGGTTCTCTCTTTGGATTGCAGTGTTAGGAGTCGATTCGAGCCGGACAATTCCCAGCGCTGTTCGGAGGATCCGCTAGCCAGGATCACGTGAGGTCGGTCACTGCTGCGATACGTCGCGATGAGTCCAGCATCGGCATCGGAATAGTCGACATTCTCCGCTGCGGAAATGGCAAGTCCGATGCGGGCGCCTTCCGGCAATCCCGTGATCCCGAAAGAACCCGCCATGCCTTGCCATGGCAAATGGGATTCCAGGCGAACGTCCTCGGTGATGCTGACTCGCGTCCCTTTGCAGGCTAACCGATAGCGGAGAAGGATGGCGGATTCGCCGATCTCGTAACCGTCGAAACGTGACCCATCGTTAGGATCGCTTTCGAGTGGCGGCTCAAAGCTCTGCCACTCTGAGTCTCCCGGCAACTGCACCATAAACGCTCGGGGCAGGAACCAGCTCGAATCCGGCACCTCCTCTCCTGCCTTGGCCCAATAGCGACCAAAGTAAGGTTGATCAGTGAAGCTAACGAACCCACCAAACCAACAACTGATCGGCTGCAGTTGATCCGCATCAAACAAGATCGTGCCGTCAGCGAAGCCTAACGAAATGCCTCGAGTAGGTCGCATACCCTCAGCGACTGCCGTATCGCCACGCTGAACCTGCGGCCAAGTTTCTTCCTGCGCAGGCGCGGCAAGAGCATTCAAGGAAAGAGCATTCAAGGAAAGAGCGACTGTAACCAGAAATGCGGCACAGCCAAAGCGTGGTAAAGGGGAGTGTTTCATGGAATAATGCTAAGGATGCCAAATATCCAGCGTGGTTGCCATATCAATCTCGTCCCCGCTCGAAACGGATGTTTGAGCTCTGCGATCTTTTCGGGCGTGACCGTATGTCTTGAGCTGTCGTCTGCGTTTGATCTAGAATACCCTCATGAATTGCTTCCGCGTCCAATCATTGCTGGCTGCCATGTTGTTAGCCTTTGTGGTATCCGTCCAGACGGGATGGACAGAAGACACCCGCGCATCGGTCGAGGGCTTGATTGGCTACACGGAGCTGCGCACGGATCTTCCCGGTGGTCGACACGCTAACACGAGTACAAGCAGAGCCTTCGTAGTCAAACTCGACGGCTCCGGTCGGCGGGAACTGGCACCGCATCTTGCGGAGGCAGCGGACACGTGGACGCAATTCGCCGGTTGGTCACGGGACGGGGAGACAGCGATCATCGGTAGCGGATGGCAGGATCCCGAGAACGCCAAGTGGGAAGAGGAGAACAAGACGTTTCGCATGGAACCCGGCAGATGGCGCTACGATTCCTGGTTGTTGGATTTGGCCTCAGGCAAATCGAAGAATGTCAGTGAGGTCGATCGCGTCAGCCATTATAATGCCGTGTCGTTTTCAACCGATGGCAAGAAGCTACTCATGACTTCGTTGGTCGCCGGCACTTCGAAACTCTACTTGATGGAACTCGATGGAACCAACAAGACGGATGTTTCCGGAGAAACGGACGGCTTCACTTACGGTTTCAATGCTTCGCCGGATGGCAAACGGATCTGCTATCATGAGAACTATCAGGTCTACCTGGCCAACGCAGACGGCACTGACAAGAAGCACATCGATACCGGCCATCCTTTCAACTTCGCACCGACCTGGTCGCCGGATGGTAACTGGTTGCTCTTTGTTAGTGGCGAGCATTACGACTGTCATCCCCATGTCGTGCGTGCGGATGGCACCGGGCTGCGGAAGATTGCAGATCGTGCGGGCTACCGTGGCGTGACCGAGTTTCTTGATGTGCCGGATTTCCACGGCGGCAGCAGCGACACGCCAGTGTGGTCGGCGGACGGTCAGACAATCTTCTGCACGGCAAAGGTTGCTTCATGTATTGAGCTGTTCCAAGTCACCCTCGATGGTGATAGCGAAAGGCTCACGACTTCTCCTGAAGAAACCCCACATTATCACCCAAAGCCTTCGCTGGATGGCAAGTGGCTGCTCTATGGTTCGAAACGCGATGGTGTGCGTCAGATCTTTGTGAGAGATTTGGGAAGCGGCGCCGAACGGCAGATCACGAAGCTTCAGAAAGGCCGAGCTGCCATGTGGCCACACTGGCGGCCACGAGTCGGAAGAAGGCACTCAAGCCGTCTTCCTTTAGAATGAAAGAGTCGTCCTAGAAAGACCCGTTTGAACCGCGGATCACGCCGTTCGATACATCAATCATCCACCCTTGCAGACGCATGCAACCCGGGCGAGATGTTTGTTATTCAGGCCGTGTGAGAGCGCGTTCTAGGAGAAGGATAGGATAGCCATCATCGATGGGATAAGCGATGGCGCCGTCTTTGGTGACGAGAAATCCTTCAGCATCTTCATCTAACGTTTTCCACGTCGTTGATTCTTCATCCGTGGCCACATGGAGGGCTTGCTTGGTCTTGGGGCACCGTTGGATAGCGAGGGCTTGCGGGGTTAGGGGCAGCTTCATGGATGGTTGGCGAAATTTGCCTCTCAGAGGAGGCATTGGCAAGTCCTACCGACGGCGCCGGAGGAGGGTGGCGCTCATTCCGAAGAGAATGAGAAGCGTCGTGGAAGGTTCAGGTAAGGATGGGGTGGTGGGAATGAAAGGAATCGTGGTATCATCGACTTGGTCTAGACCATGACGCTTGTACTGTTCCTTGCGCTCTAACACGACGGCTCCAGACATGGGCGTGACCAATTGATAGCGTGCGAGCTCGGTGTGCCAAAGTTTGCTGCGAGTGGTTTGTGACCATGCTTCCATCCCATCCAGATACTTTGTGTAGCGAACGAACTGATCTGAAACTTCAAGGGCTCCTTCTGGTCTTGGAGCGTCGTCAGACTGTCGTTTCCATTGCCAAGCGAGCTTTGGTGTCGGCTGGAGCAGTTCCTGTATGAAGTGAGTGGTTCTCTCCTCGAAATCTGGGCCCTTCCGAGGTCCTGACTTGAATCTTGGAGCATGCTTCAACGCCTCGGCCACGGCATTGGCTCCATGAGTCATGGGAATATCATAAAGATGAATCCAGCCGGAACGTTCGACGGCTGGTTGGAGCTTGGCGACTGGCATCAAGGTAGGTTGGGGTCCATGAATCCAGACGATTGCAGAGATTTTCGAACGGCCGAGGGCCTTCGATGCCGCGCCTAATGCTGGTGCATTGTCCACGCCATGCTTCGGGTGCCAGCGTTCGAGCACGTCAAGAGATCCAACGACTCGGTCGCCGCGCGCGGACTCCGATGCCAGCACGATGCTTAACTGATCGGAGGAGAGGCTTCTGAGAATGTTTGTCACGGAGCCCAAGTAGGGGAGCATCGCGATGGAGTCATCGAGCACGACGATCACTCTCTCCGCGGGTTCGGCTGTTTCGGTGACGCGAGTGCCAACGACGATGGCTTCTTCTTTGCAGGCGAAGGGATCTCGAGCCCAGACTTGATTCGGGAGATGCTTTGTTAGTGGTTTTAGGGAATCGAGCACACCTCCTTTCAATAGCTGGTCATTGCTGACAGTCATCTGGGTTCCTTGATCAAGACCATCGCCCTGAACCCAAATGGCATGTTCGAAGGAATCATTGTAGTTGAAGTTGCGTTCGATGATCATGGGCAACGTAAGCTTGGGTGAATCTTCTGACCATGGCGCCGTGATGCCTAACCGAATCTTCATCTGACCGCCAAAAGGCGTGATTTGGAAGCATTGGACCAGAACGCGGTCGGTTCCTGACGTTAGGACTAAGACCGGATCTCTTTTTTCGACGAGGACGACATCTTTGTAGGCCCCTTTGACTTGTCCATTAGATCCGAATGCGGCTTCTTGGGGCTCTCCATTGACCCAAAGGGTGAGGCGACTGACCACACCGCCTTCCGGAAGGATCAATTGGAACCTTGCTTCGTGAGTGTCAGTGATAGCATTGTTGAATGTAATGGCCCATTCCGTGTATTTCAGTCGGGATGCGGCATCCAGATGAGTATCGATTCGGCTGGTGTTCATGCTGAGACCGCGCAGCCTTCCACCGACGTGATCACCGCCTCGATCGGTATCGAAGGTCGACTCTTGCCACACTTCAGACTGTGTGAGGAAACCGTGCGCGTGTGGGGGAGTGACACTATTGAATGGCTTGCCAGAGAGGCGGAAATAGAGGGCTTGAGCCTGCTGAGGCTTTAATGAGGAGTCCATGAACGATGCAAACATGCCCGCGGCATCCTTCTCAGTTGAAGCACCGCGACGATTGACTCTGGAGCGAGTCACGTAGCAGGACCTTAAGATACGTTTCTCGTAGTGCGTCGCGCTAATGATAGATACCCCACGCTCGTGGGTCGAGGGATCGTCCGAATTCGCCATCGCAATGCCGACGTGAGCGATCATGCTAGGGACTTCTAAGATGGCGATGATGATGATCCCAAGGGCGATGCCGCAACGTGACCACTGTTGCCAGGGAATCTCTTGGGCTCTATGCAGACGTTTCCAAACACTCCCTCGAGCCTCCTTCACTCCAAAGAACGCCAAGTGCGAAGCCAATGGTATGAGGCCTAAGCCAAAGACGATGACTCCGAGCATGGCGAATGGGATCCACCAAATGGTGATGATCGCGTAGTAGGCAACCACGACAAGACTAAGGCCGGATAGACTCGCTGCTACGTTGAGTGCCTGTGGCGTCCAAGGCTCGCTGCGAAGCTTGAGCCAACCCGCCACGAGTGGTGTGGCAAAGACCAGGGCGACATGCCACGGTGTGGGCATGGGATCGAAGATGGCTTGCGCGCACCAATGATAGATCAGCTCTAGAATAGCGGCGACTAACGGAATGATGACATTGAAAGCGAACCAGGCGTTTCTGCGGAAAGTGGAGGGTGGGATTTCCGGATCTGGTGTGACTTCTGTTCTTGGCCTTTCCCAGACTGATTCATCAGGAATGCCTAACTGATCGATAACGTTCTGGAGTTCAACGCGGGTGACTTGAGACACCCCGCGCAGGGTCAACTCTTCATGCACATGGGAGCGAAGGTCATGGGCAACGCCATCGACCGGGCGAGCGCCGAATTGTGAGGCAAGGTAGGATCTGAAAAACGCTTGGGCAGCAGGTGTCCACGTGGTCATGAGAGGTCTCCAATAGGTTTGAAGTTGTGTGCGTTAGATGGGCGATGCCAGCCCCTCAAGAGCTAGAGAGAGCTCTCGGTAGTAAGTGTTCATACGCGCTCGTGCTAATCTGCCTTCATTCGTCAGTTTGTAATACTTACGCGCAGGCCCATCTGGAGATTCTTCAAGCCGTGTGGCGACGAGATTCTGCTGTTTGAGCCGAGAGAGGAGGGGATAGATCGTCCCTTCCGCCACGTGAAGTCCTGGAATGGCGACTAGCTGTTTGACCAAGGCGTAGCCGTAGCATTCGTCCTCCTGAAGTGCATTGAGAATGCAAAGCTCAAGGACGCCCTTGCGTACTTGAATGGTCCAGTTATCGAAGAATGCAGCCATGGGATGTTGAATGACAAGGTATCTTGTCATGCAAGACACCTATCCACGAAAAAGGGGCAAGATCTTTGTGCGTCTTTTGGAGCGCTAGTAGCTGAAGCCGTTCCTGCGAACGCGCATCATGGGCTCAAGTCTACGATCCATGAGGTGTCCATCCAGGACCTCGAAGAGGTAGACATGATGATCGCCTGCGGGCATTTCATTCTTATATTCGCAGACGAGGAAAGACAAGGCGTCCTTCAATTGAGGCAACTGATAGGCATTCTCGATCAGATCGACTTCGTGAAAAGGATCCTCATTGTTAGGATTCGCGAACGGACCGATCAGCCCATTGTTCTCAGTGCTCAGGATGTTAAGCCCTAACAGTCCTCTATCGCTTTGAGTGACGACCTCGACTAAGCGTCGGTCCGGGGCCAGCGCGATGGTGATCATGGGAGGGTAGAATCCTGCTTGCTCAACAAAGCTACAGAGCATCCCTATGGGTTCTTCTTCAACTGAAGCGGTCGCGATGTAGAGACCGCTAGTAACCTGACCCAGAGCAGGGCCTACACGTTCTTTGTCCATGATCGTGCCTCGCCTTGGAGGGGAAGCCTGTCAAGCGCACCGTTTACTCGGAAGCTATGCGGTAGAACATCGCTTTGCCATTCGGCTGTGCGACGGCAGTTGCGGTACCATTGGTGGAAAGGTCGATCTTCGTTGGCACATCGGACCAATCGAACAGATTCTCACTTTGCTGAAGGCGTCCCATAGCATCGGCTCCCTCTAAGAGAGGCCATGACAAGGACAGTGCTCCGTTGGCGAGAGCGGAGATCCGGAGTTGAGCTTGAGTTGTCTCGAAGATGGCTTGTTCCAAAACGCGCTTCGCGGAAAGTTCGTTCACAGCAATGCCACCTTTAGGATTGTAACGGCTTCCAGCGGAAGCGGCGACGATGCTCAAGCTGATCTTGGCGCTATTGGATCCTGGTGTGAACCATCCCGTGGTACTTCCAAGAAGCGTCTCGTCGGAACGAAACTCACCGTAGGGAACGGGGCCGCTTGGCATTTGCTCCAGGGAACCTTTGGTTAGTGTTGGAAACCAACGAAGCATGACAGGATCACCAGCGTCAAAATCTGCCAAACCGTTGGCAGTGTCGTTGAAGTTGGCTTGAATCGTCGCCGCATAAGAGCCGCGGTTTAGGTTGCCGTTGCCGTCCATGGCAATGATCGTTCCAAGGATGACGTCATCGGAGCCTGGTGCGACAAAGCCTGCGCTTGAAGGACTGGAGAACTCGGCATCCTTCGTACTAGCGACGAGCATAATGAGGGATCCGTTAGGGATGGCTTGAACACCGTTCTCGTCGGCTAACCAATCTCCTGCGACATTGAATGTCACGGCGGAGCAAACGCCTAGGAGGGCGTTGAAAGAGAAAAGAGAGACAAGAGCTTGTGGGATTCTCATAAAGACGTCGAGTTATGTTTGAAAATGAAAGGTTTTTTAGGCCCGGCGGCGACGGAAGAGTAAGAGGCCAGTGCCGAGGAGCGAAAGCAGAGAAGAAGAGGGTTCGGGAATCACTGCTCCTGCTGTTGAGAATTGGGCTTGAAGCACATCGTCTGCAACGCCAGTAGAACCGATGGCGCTTTGGGAAAACACTCGATAATCAACGGCGCTGCCAGCAGATGGGACTGTCCACGTGTTGCTCGTGTAGGCTCCGTAAGGAGTGTCTCCTGGAGCTTCGGCTGTCCATGCGGAGAGATCTTCATTTCCACTTCCATCAAGAGTAAGAAAGTTCGTCTGGTTCAGTTCAGGGTACCAGAACATGGCGAATGAGTCTCCATTTTCAACGGTTGGACCGCTGGTGCCGTAGAGGCTTGTATCCACATTGATGTTAAAGCTGCCGCGAGCAAATGCCTGACCACCCTCCACGATGGTATTCAGGCTTCCAATGACGAAATCGTCAGAGCCCGGAGCGAAAGATGTGGCAGTCGGAGCTTGCACGCCGTCGCCATCCAAGTCGGCAACGAACACGACGAGCCTTTCAACTCCAATGGAGTTTCCTGCAGCGTCTGTGAGAGCACCAACGAATGGTTTGAGGAGCACGGTGCCCTGGGAGAAGGCTGGTGTTGCCATCAAAAGGCAAGCACAACTGACACGGAAAATGCTTTTCAAGGGTAATATTGGAGTGGAGTCCATTGATTTAAGGAGTAAATTTTATTACTGCGTTGGGTCTGTGTGGGTCCAATAGATCGTTTGTTCTTCGGTGCCGCCCGTACCTGTTTTGCGAATGATAACACCTGTTCCCGGTGTGAAGATTTCTACGTCACCCGCATCGGATTCTAAGTCATCGAAGTTTCTCCAGGTACCACCAGTATCCCGGTAGTAAGTGAACTTTGGAGATTTGTTGATCTCCGTTTGCTCTTCATCGTAGACGAGAATCTCGTCATCAATGGACAAGAAAGAGATGGAAGGGGAGATCACACTATCCAGACCGCTGTCACGGAGTTTCACGGGAACAGGGCGATTGAGTGCAACGAAGTTGTCTTGTTGGCCGGTGCCTGCTGGGACACGGATAGGGACGGCTTGTGTGTCAGAAGGGACCACGCCGACGAAGACCGCTGAAGTGGCAGTATCACGGTTGCGAACTAACAAAGGCCTATGCGTGGGGATGACCGTGGCGCCAGAATTTCCCGCAGTGTTAGGATCTTTCCAGTCATCATGGAAGTAGAAAGCTTGAACAGGTCCCAAGTTAATTCCCTTGGTCGTGGTATCCTGCACTAGCAGTTCTGTCTGAGTTTCAAAGAAGGTCGAAGCGACAACTCCATCGCCATCAGGAAAGGCGGCATCGAGAGTCCAATGTGGAAGCAACTTGATACGATCTCCAGCAACCACGCCGGTGAGATTGGCTGCGCCGAGATCGAGTTTCAATGTGTTAGTCTCATTCTCAAGGATATCAAACTGGCGTCCTGCATGGGTGCCTGTTAGGAAGAGCACATAGTAATGTTCCAACTGCGGCGCCTCTCCGGTGGCGACATACTTGAATTGGTTCGTGGTCCAAGCGGGGCTGCCTTCAACGGTCAGCGTGTCCCCCGTGATGGTCACCAATGGTCCCATGAAGACGGCTGATCTCTCTAACGGAATTGAAATACGAGTATCAGAATTGGCGGGACAATCCTTTCTGATGAATCCAATCGGAGGAGTAGAACTCGTGGTTTGACCGGACACAAAAGATGTCCACCCGAGTAGGGCTGTGGAGGTGATCAGAAGGATACGATTCATGACTTGGATTGTAAGGTAGTGATAATTACATGATTTTTCAAATAGAAATCATAACTATTTTTGGGAATTATTTTTGGAAATTATAATTTTTCTTAACTAAATCGGGTGTTCTTCCCCGCAGATTGCCTCCGAACTCTCGTATTTCCCGTTGAAACTGTTTCTCCAATCGCTTGGAGCGCTCAGTATTTTCATACTCCACCTTGTAGTAGTACTCGAGAATCGTGTCGAACTCATCTTTGAAAAGCTGGGCTTCCCTCAGCTTGCTGAAATATTCTTTCAAGGTCTGCCCAGGCGCACGATGGTGACCCACGGAAGCGAAGAACTCGCAAAAGTCTCGGAAATAGCCCGGAGCTTCTCGGCGATGGCTCCTTCCTGTTACGCTGTTCTTGGTTTCTGAATCGGAGCGCTGACGCCATCGCCGAATGATGTAGGTGAGTAGGAGGCCAAGAATGACGACCCCAAGGATCAGATCAAGGTAGCGAAGGATCCAGAAGTCTTCGAGTTTGCGCATCCAGTCAGTGGAGGATGATGGGGATGACGCTCGATTCTCATTCCTTTCGGCCGTGGCTTCCTCGGCTTTGCGGAATCTCAGAGTGGGATCACCCATTTGAGAGCCCATCTGCGAAGTCTCGGCCGGGCGATGCGCCCCCTGACCACTCGGGACCAGATCGAAGATGACCCAGCCGTGTTCATTTAGAAACATCTCGGTCCAAGCGTGAGCGTCGCGGTTCCGAAAAGTGTAGATGCCCTGAGATGGATCGTAGACTCCGCCTGTGTAACCATAGGCGACTCGTGAAGGCACACCGATTCGCCGAAGCAGGTGCGCCCCGGCTTGGGCGTAGAAGTCACAGTAGCCGCGCTTCTCAAAGAGTAGGAAGTTGGCAAGGGGATCATGATTCCCGGGATTCTCGATCTGGGTACTATAAGTGTACTTCTCTTGGAAGAGCCGACGGAGGTAGGCGAGCTTCTGTTTCAGCGTGCGATCCGGTTTCTGGATAGGAGCGAGTAGAATATTGTCTATGTCCCGGAAAGTCAGACCTTGCGCTCGCTCTAAGAATTGAGCAGGTGCCGGACCGGCCTCAAGGATTCGCGATTTCATCACCTCTTCGCTCCAAGTGGGGGCCGAGACCATTTCGTAAGTGACGTCTCCAGCCTTGCGGAACGAGAAGAAATCGTCGCTCTGGCGGAAGACGCCGGAACCTTTGAATGCCAGGAGATTTGGCATGCCTAACAAGGGCCCACTTCGTAGATGGTTGTAGAGGTACAGCCTCTGGTGAATGACCTGATCTTCAGGGGCCTGGTTCATGGTCACCCATCCGTCCGTTTTGCCATCGTCGTCGTCGGCAATCCAACTGCCTTCGTGCGCTCCGCGCAACCACGTGTTGTCTTGATAGACGCTGAGGGTGTGCGAGCGGAGATAGAGTGGTCTCCCTAATACTTTCTTCTCTTCCGCTTCATCGAGAATCTTGAGATGGCATCGTGCGACGTCGCTGAGTTCGAGGTCCGCTTGCTTGGGCAACTGACTTCGTTTCCAAGACTCGCCGTTCTCGCTTCCCGGGCCATCGTTGGACGTTTGCCCGGCGTTCTCACCGTCTTTTCCAGCGGCCTTGTCCTGCCACGTTCTTCCATCAAGGGGCCTATCGCGATCCGATTGCTGGCGATTCTGTGAAGGCGGGTTGTAGGTGAGATTCATCTCGTCGGCGACATCCAGAGCGCGATTGGCGATCCAGGGCAGAGGCAGTCGGAAGAGGAGAAAGGTGCCTAACAGAATGGCCGCCATGACGCACGCTCGGCCTAACCAATCGGGAAGGGAAGGGCTCTGAACCTGCGCCGCTTGAGTGAGGCGACTGCGACGGCCCATCTCCCAGAGAGCGAGATTGATCAGAATGAAAAGCGTGGCGATGAAGATGGTGACGACGAAGGGGAGGAGAAAGGGCTGGCCCTTGAGTAGCAGGTAGGCGAGCAGCAGCGTTCCGTAGAATGCTAGGGTGATTGGGCCGGTGGGGACGAGTGGGCTCAGGGGGGTGTTCTTCATTTGCTGCACCCAGCAGATGAAATACACCGCCATGACGGCCGTGATGAGGAGCCCTTCCGGTGGCGATCCTGCCAGAGGTGTGCCTGCTAGAAAGATGGCAATGCTGCCGAATGTGCTGATCCAAGCCGAAATGTTGCCTGTCTTCCCACCTAGCAGTCCAGCGATGAGGAGGCCGACGCCCGAAACAAGAAGGGGCAAGGCACTCCCTAACAGCAACATGAGCAACCCAGCCCCAAGAATGAGGGCGGTGGTCAAGAGGACTGGAAGACGAGGCGCGTGCACGGATGGAAATGTTAGGCAGTTCTGAAGATCGGTGTGCGGATTTGCACATCGGCGTTGTCGAGACAGGTCACGGGGCGGGGGAGTGAGGGCAGCTTCGATGCCCAGAGTTTCACGGGTGTCTCGCTGAAGACGAAAAGAGCATGGCGACCTGGCATCTGATCGATGGTGCTGACCAAGCGATTTAGGGTTTTGTTAGGTTGATGAGCAGCTTCCGCGAGGATGCTCAGCGGAGTGCTGAGATCCCGAGGATCTTGGACTTGTACGGTACGCCAACCATTGAAGGACGCAGTGAAATCGATAGGCACTTGTTTCTGGGCGCAGTAGTAGAGAAGTCCGGCGAGCAGTTCCATGCTCGTTTCAAAGGCATCTGGCCAGATCAAGCTCTTCTGTGGGCAGTAGGAATGGAAGACGATGGAATACTTCTCCGGCATCGGCTGATCGAACTCGCGGATCATCGGTCGGCCAGCTCGCGCTGTGGCTGGCCAGTGGATGCTTTTGACAGGATCTCCCGGTTGAAATTCACGGATGCCATGGAGATCGCCTGACATGTCCCGAGTGAGCAGTCCCTCGGTGGTGCCTTCCATGTAGTCGCTCTCGTAGTGATGTTCCAAGCTGCGAGGAGTGACCGCGCGTGGATAGATGGTGATTTCCGTTTGAAGCTTTCGCCGCTCAGCAATACGGCAGAGACCAAAGGGAAACTCAGAAGTCACGGTGACGGAAGCCTGGCGCAGCACGCCGCGTTTGACCAAGCGCGTCGAGAAAGCCATGCGGCAATGCCCTCCGGCGCGAATCCAATTGGCTAACAAACCTCGATTCGCAAAAGGTAGGAGTGAGTCCTCGATTTCTAAGGCGAAACTATCCATCCAAGGCTTGTGATTTGTGACTACGAGCTCGATGCGGAAATCTTCCATGGCGTGCGTGGCCGGTGGGGCTAGGCGCACGATCTCAAGCTTCTTCACATTGACCCAACACAAGAGGAGGGAAATCAAGGTGAGTGTGATGCCAAACAACCCTAGCTGAGTCACCACGCGCTCTTGCATGTAGCTGCCTGCGAGGACGGCGAGCACGGAGACGCTTATGAGAACTAGCCCTCGATTGGCCAATCGAGGCCCCTTCTTCACCGGGCCTCTTCGGGTGAAGTGGGTGGCCATGGTCAGGCCACCGGCGTATTTAAGAGCACGTCTTCCAGGGCCACTCGGGTGCCCTTGGCGCTGCCTTGATCTCTGCCACTCAGGCGATGCTGGAAGACGGGGATGGCAATGCGTTTCACATCGTCTGGATGGACTGCGGCGTGGTTCTCCAAGAAAGCGACGGCTTGAGCCGCGCGCATGAGGGCGATGGATGCCCGCGCGGAGAGCCCATTTCCGAGAGACTTGTGGTGTCTCGCCGCCTCACAGAGGTGGGCGATGTAGCGGCAGACATTCTCACTGACAGTGACATTTGAAGCCTCACTTTGCAGAGCACTGAGCTCTTCACTCGTGAGAATGGGAGATCGATCACGATCTGGGTTGTCCTTGGCATGAAGCATGAGGATGTCCGTCTGCGTCTCCATATCCGGGAGTCGCATGTTGATCGCGACTAGAAAGCGGTCCAACTGTGGTTCTGGCAGCGGAAATGTGCCAGACGCGTAACGATTGTTCTGCGTGGCTAGTACCATGAAAGGCTTCTGCAAGGGGCGAGTAACGCCATCAATGGAGACCTGTCCTTCATTCATGCACTCCAACAACGCACTTTGGATGCGCGGGCTCGTGCGATTGATCTCGTCGGCTAGAAGGATGTTACTGAACACGGGCCCTTCGATGAACTGGAACTGGCCTGTGCCTTGGTGATACATGGAATAGCCAAGGATATCTGCTGGCAAAAGGTCCGGTGTGAACTGCAGCCTCTTGAAACTGCCAGTGATCGATTGCGCCAACGTTTTCGCCAAGGACGTCTTGCCGATACCTGGCGCGCCCTGAATCAGCACATGACCCCGGGCCAGGAGTGCGACGAGAATCAGGTAAGCAGGTTCTTCCGAACCGAGAACGGTCTGGGTGAGGCGTTGGTGGAGTGTGTTGAGTTTCTCTTTCAAATAGCGATCCCTTTCAAATGTCCTTAGAGTCAGATTAGCGCTAGGCGTTCAATTGGAAAGCTTAAGAATCCTAGGAAGTGACCTAATCTTGACATTTGATTCATAGAAACGCGATATTTCATAGAGATCTAACAGCCCTCCATGAAGATTCATTTTCCAGGGAAAGCCAGTGACTTTCTGAAGATTGGTGTCGCCACGGCAGCACGCGGCGATCTTGAGGCTGTGCGCGAGATCTTGAAAGCCCGGCCGCATTGGCTCAAGCTTGTGGGTTCGCATGGGCGCACCATGCTCTGGGAAGCGGCGCATCGCGGCAAACTGGAGATGGTGAAGTACCTGGTGCAGCGGAAGGCTGACATTGATGCCTGCGGTACGCACTACACCCCGTACTTTGTGGCGTTGAGTAGCTACGCGATCGCGCGTCACAAGAAACATCAAGAACTTGTCGAATTCTTGTTCGGTAAAGGCGCTAGCCGGAATTATTCGCGTAAGATGAGTGTCGCGCATTGTAACTTGTTGATATGTAATTCATTGTGGATAAAAAGAGAACAATCCTGATAAGGAAAAGAATATTTCTGGCGGTGAGAAAAATGAACTCAAGCCGCTGCCAACGGGCTCGCTTTTCGGCAGAGAGTGGGACGTGAG
>JBLHHN010000130.1:0-14703 GCA_047616785.1 Verrucomicrobiales bacterium | reverse complement strand
GCCGGCTGACCACGAGATCTTTCTTAAAAAGCTTGCCGCTACGCGGATACATCTGTTCATTCAATTTCATCTTTACGCTTCCCGCAATCTCCCAAATCGATGTGCGCTAGGAGTATGAATCCAAGTCACCATCAAACGACCAATAGGCTTTTAAGCCTATACCAATGTCAGGTTTTGAATTGGGATCTGTTGGATCCGTGCCTGCGGTTTGTTCGTCACCATCGCCAAAGCCATCTTGATCTGTATCCCATGCATGAGGATCTAGACCCTTCATGGTGAGTTCCTCTCCGTCTTGAATGCCGTCTTCGTCAGAGTCCGCTAACCTCGGATCCGTCCCAGTATCGGTTTCACTCGAAAACACTCCAGTGGCCGCTTCAAAAGAATCGTCCAAACCATCAGCGTCGGAGTCGGCAACCAGAGGATTGAGCCCAAGTCTCCACTCGACTTGATTTGCTAAGCCATCGTCATCCGGATCTTCCTCACCGTCCATGTCATCGCCAAGTCCAACTCGTATCTCCTACATGTCGGGAAGACCATCCTGATCGTCATCGGGCAACAGCCTCGCGATCGACTCCCCGTTCTGACCAGCCAGCAAGAGCTGATGCACTTCCTCGATCGTTAGCCCACGGTCCCAGATGGCCAATTCGTCCATCGTGCCCCGAAACCATGGCTTCGTACCAGCCAGCCCTCCCATGTTAAAAAATGGCTGCTTCAACAAAGGGGGATTGGCGTCAGGTAATAGAGGCAACAACTCACCATCAACAAACATCTCCCCATCTATTATCTCTCCCTCTCCCTCTCCCCCATCGGCAATCTTGATAAACCGCGACTGAGCGACGACATGATGCCACTGCCCAATCGCCTTGCCTTGTAGAATGGGCGTAACTGGCCGAAGATGTCCCGCGCCTATCAAGAAGCCCGGAACTTGGTAGTCCACAAACCATCCTCCAGTCGTATGAAGAACGGATCCGCTTTCTCCCTCAACCCGAATCCAGAATGAAACAGCCCGCACATCGTCTCCCGGAAAAGGCTTCGGCGACTCAAACCTCACATAATCATCGATACCATCCAAATAGAGCGCCTTTCCCACAGGCCCCTCGACATAAGAAGTCTGATTGATTCCGCCCCGCGGGATCCCGTGCCAACCATGGATCACATCCGCAACATTCCCATCAAGAGGCCAATACCCGAGCAGCCCTTTCTCCAGCTCACCTCCTTTGGCCACTAAAGCATTGATGATAAATGCGATCCATATAATGAGTCCAGATTTCATGTCGTGAATGTCTTCTCATGCAACATGTTGAGACGTAAAAACCTGAACAATGGTCAGATCTACGCGATTGCATCATTAGCATTCAGCGTATCGTTTTAGGAAAATGTAGGCAAGCTATTACAAAAGATGTGCCGATGGGCCGGAGATTTGGGCTTCCGGTCATGCTCATTTGATCGATGTGTTTCTGCGAGATATCGCACTGAAGCAGTGCCAGGATTCTCTCTCTTCTGCGCTACCCTCGCTTCTTCATTACCTCAACTTTGCAGGGCACGACTCCGGGGCCGATCATTCCAAGCTTTCTTCCCACGCCGATGGTGACGTCGATGATGCGGCCTTTGATGAAAGGGCCGCGATCATTGATGCTGACGATCTGGGACTTGCCGTTCTTCAAATTGGTCACGCGAACGCGAGTAACCATGGGAAGGTTGCGATGCGCGGCCGTGTGTGCTGAATTGCTCAAACGCTGCCCACTCGCCGTGGCGGTGCCGCCATTGGTTTTGATGCTGTAGTAGGAGGCTTTCCCATGATGCACTTTGCCAGTCGGGACGTAGGCGGGCTTGGGGCTGCGACTGGAACTTCGGAAACGGCTGGCGCGACGGGTGGTTTCGAGGGGCCAGTTTCGCAACTAGCCAACGGCAAGACGACAACAAGCATGAGGAGTGATCGCATGAAGCGATCTTAACAAATGGATGGAGCCTTGTCACGAACCTTGCGATTGCGTGTGACGTGGAGATCGGCAGTAGCTTTCAGATGCCCCAACCCTAGATTGTGTCCTATCTCAGGGAGCGCGACTCTGGCAATGACCTCCTGACCTCCGGCAGAACCAGGAAGGGTGTCTTCAGTGCGCATCGTGATCTCATTGCTACCGACGAAGATCTCATTGCTACCGACGAAGGTCAGTCCACAGGGACAAGTTTGCGAAGCGTCTCGGCGAAGTCCTTGGCGCTGTTCATGAAGCGCTGTGCCATGGGGTTTACATAGGCGCGATGAAGAAAGCCGATGGTGATCTTGGGGAAGTCAGGCAGCGGGATGCGGCGGACGGTCTTGCGCAATCGAAGTCCGGGAACTTCGGCATAAACGCCGTAGCCGAAACCTTCGGAGACGTAAGATTGAACAAGCTCTAACTGATTGACGATGATTTCGGGTTCCCAGTGAAGGTGTCGGCGACCGAGCTCTTTCTGAAAGACTTGGCTGATCGTCTCCTCTGGTGGGAGTGAGATGAGAGATAGAGGTTCTTTCCCCTCAGAAGCCTGTTTAAACAGATTCTGAAGGCTGATTTCCTTGGAATCACGGTGGGCCAGAAGGGCCAATGGCGTGGTGAGGAGTTCGATGGTGCGAAGCCCGCTGGCAGGTCGTCCATGAAGGATGCTGATGGCGACATCGATCTGTTCGTCTAACAAGAGTTTCTCCGCTTCGGACGGAGCGACTTGTTTCAGATTGAGGCGAATGTGTGGGTTCTCTTTACGCAACTGCCTGAGCAAGACAGGAAGGTAGTGGGCGATTACGGTCTGGGAGGCGCCGAGCCGCAGGTGCTGTTCTTCCTTTCCGCGCAGCTGATCTTCCACCCGCGGGAGCTTGGAGAAGAAGGGCTCGATGAACTGATAGAGGGTGCTTCCGGCATCCGTGAGAGAGAAGGGGCGACGTTGGAAGAGAGTCACGTTGAGCTCTTCCTCGAGCTTGAGAAGCTGAGCGCTCACGGCGGGTTGCTGGATGCCAAAGGGCATTTTGCGCACGGCGGGGGTGATGCCCTGATGTTTGGCGACGTAGTAGAAGAGTTCCAGGTAGTGGACATTCATGAGCTGGCGCAGTCTATGGCTTGCCCACTGCAAGAGGGAAGCAATCTCTCTTCGGGTGGAAGATTGTCTCTTCTTTCTTCTTGGACGTGCTGCGGATTCTCGTTATAGGATCGCGCTATGCCACACGTCGAAACGAACGGAATTCAGATGTATTATGAGGAACGCGGGTCAGGGGATCCCCTGATTTGCATCATGGGAATCACGGCACCGGGCGGTGTGTGGGAAGCGCATGCAGAGGTCTGGCAGCAGCATTTCCGATGCATCTTGGGAGACAATCGCGGGGTCGGGAACAGTGATAAGCCGGAGGGGCCCTACACCAGTGCGATGATGGCGGACGATTACGCAGGATTGATGGATGCGTTAGGCATCGAGCAAGCGCGGATCGTCGGGTGTTCCATGGGGAGCATCATTGCGCAGCAACTGGCATTGCGTCATCCACAGAAAGTGAAGAGCGCCGTGCTGATGTGCACCTGGGCACGCTGTGATCGCTACGCGAAGTCGGTTTTTGCGCACATGAAGGATATCAAAGCGCGGCT
Organism: Verrucomicrobiales bacterium; assembly: GCA_047616785.1. Classification (GTDB taxonomy): domain Bacteria; phylum Verrucomicrobiota; class Verrucomicrobiia; order Verrucomicrobiales; family DEV007; genus JAACDM01. The sequence continues at coordinate 11,098 of JBLHHN010000130.1, read as the reverse complement.
GCGTCCAGAAGAGTTCATGGAGTACATTCAGCTTCTCATTTTCACCAAGCCATTCTGGGACAATGATGAAGCTTTCCAGAGTCTCCTCGATGGACGTAAGGATGCTACCTACGGCGCTGCTCCTCAGCCGTTGCATGCGATGGAAGGGCAGGCAGCCGCATGCACCGAGCATGATATTTACGATCAATTGAAGGCTATCCAATGCCCTTGCCTCGTCATTGGCGGCAAGGACGACGTCTTCACCCCACGCTGGATGGGTGAAGAAACGGCTGCAGCGCTTCCCAATAGCGATCTTCATCTTTACGACGGAGCAGGGCATGCTTTTCACTGGGAATGCATGGATGACTTCAATCCACGCAGCACGGAGTGGTTGCTCGCTCACTAAACAACGTCACCTCTTTTAAAAACTAACGTAATTTCAAAATCATGGGAAAAATCAAATTCGGTTCAGAAGTCTACACCTGGTTCATGGATGGGTATGGAGAGGGCAACAACAACAAGCTCCCTCACATGATCAAAGTGATCAAGGAAGCAGGATTCGTCGGCGTTGAGCCGATGGTTCTTGAGCCTTACGACACCTATTGGTTAGGCGACTGCAAAGATCCTGCCAAGTTGAAGGACGCGCTGGATGAGGCTGGTATCGAGCTGGCGGCACTCGCTCTCATCTGCAAGTGGGACGGAGAGGAAGAAACCGAATCTGAGCGTGCCTGTGCGGATTGGACGATCGAGACGTTGAAGCTCTTTCCAGGAGCTGCGCTTGGGACAGTGCCCCTGCCGGATGGTCGGCATGATCTGCAGCAGCGTCGCGTGAATCTGGTCAACAACGTCAATCGTGTGTCCAGGCGCGCTGCGGATGCAGGACTTCAGTGCTCTTTTCACCCGAACAGTCCGCCTACTTCTCTCGTGCGAACTCAGGACGATTATGATGTCGTCCTCAATAGCCTCGATCCTTCTGCCACAGGTTGGACTCCCGATGTGGGGCACATTATTCGCGGCGGCATGGATGTCATCGATACGATGACGAAATGGTCTCATCTCGTGAATCACATTCACTACAAAGACTTCAGTGGCAATGGTCCCGAACCATGGGCTCAGATGGGCACGGGCAAGTTGGACTTCCACCGGATCACAGAATGGCTCACCACGAACAACTACGAAGGTTGGATCATCTGTGAGGATGAGTGTCATGATGCCATCGGTGATCCTGACGGGGTGACCAAGCAGAACGGCCAGTGGTGCACGGAGAATCTCGGGCCGCTTGTGGGTTAAGCGGTTCTCAAGCCACGCGACCCGTCCGTCGCATGACACCGAATCGTATTGGGAGCGCCGATCTTCGATGCTAGCGCACTTCAACGCCCGCCTCGATCACGTTGTTGAAACGATCGACGGGCTCGTGTGCCGTCCATGCGATACCTCGCAATAAGAGGGCGCGGAAGAGGGGATCATCAAAGGTCCAGGAATAGTGGCCTAGGATGGAGACAAAGATTCGGCCAGGCAGATGATCGCCGCTTGGTGAGGATTCGCGAAACCAGAAAAGAGGATGGGCATCTCCTTCTTCGATACCTGTGGCAAGAGAATGGAGTTGAGTCTGGTCGCCTATCAGTTTCCAATAGCTCTCATCGTGGAAGGTCGCCTTTTCGTAACCTCGAGTGATCGGATGGGCGTCTTTGCTACCGAACGTGAGATCGATGATCCCGTGGCGGTAACGCGTTTGTTTGGAGTTGGAAGCTAACCCGATCACATCCGCTAATGTATCTGCGTGGTCCCCAGCCTCACATCCCCAGTGGATGAAGACGGCTCCGCCGCCTCGGCTGACAAATTGCGTCAGCTCTGCCGTGCGCTCGGGCGTCCAGTTGCCGCGTTTGAAGAAGACGAGCACATCGGCCTTGTCCCATTGGCGACGAGATGGCCATTCCCAAGCGGTCGAGATCTCTGTCTTGTCTGTCATGGCGAGCATATGACTCCACACACGCTGCCAGCGAGGGTAATCGTGTTCGCCGTCGCCATGATCTTTCTTTCCGGCGACGAGCACGACGCTGATGTCGCGAGTTGGGGCAGGTGGATTCGGGGCACCCGTGAGCACGGCATCGAGTTCGGCGCGCGTACGAGGGTGGGGCGCATGATCCATCCCATCGCGTGGCAAAGACGCATAGTCCCGCATGACCGGCCGTTCATGAAGGAGGAAGGTCATGAGATCCCGCCGTTCTTCCGTGCTTAGAGTTTCTGTGAGTCCTGCTGGCATGAGAGAATGAGCGAGCGGGCGTGACTGGGCAATGTCCGTCTTGCGCACAATTTTCGCGGTGCCTGGGCCGATGCCGAGGCGAACGTTTCCATCTGTCTGAATGATAGCAACGGCGATCAGTGTCTCGCCAGATGTCAGTGTGACTTCGTGAGTCGGGTAGTCAGGATTGATATTCGCCGAAGGCTCGCGGATGTCGCGCAAGACGGAATCGTGGTCGCGGAAAGGCAGTTGCGAAAGGTCGGGCCCGATGTGGATGCCTTGGCCCTCATGTTGATGGCAGGTGGAGCAAAGGGCCCTTTGCCCGAAGAAGAGGGCTTTGCCTTTGGCCCAATGGCCACCTTGGGTTTCGGGTCTGGCAGGTACCCAGGCACTCGAGGGTTCGCTTGGTGTGACCCATGGCTGAAGGAAGCGCCGGGTGGGAAACGCGCGTTGTCGCCGGTCCTCAGTGGTCGACCAGAAAGCGGTCAGCTGCGGCGCTGTTCCACCTGCATGTTCCAATGTGAGTTCGATCGGAAGCCATCGATCCTTGAGTGGTGTGACTGTCAGGCTGAGGTCATGGGTGACGTGACCGCGTGAGGAAGTTTGGAACTTGTTTCCCCACTTGATACTGAGCGGCCCCGTGGTGGAGGCGAACGTCACGGTGACGGTTTCGGGAGAATATTGATAGTCTAGCTGAGCGTCCTTCTGCACTTTGGGGTGGAGCATCTGCCAGAGATCGAGTTGTGTCTTCAGCGTCAGAGTGCCTGGGCTTTCCATGCGAGCGAAGATTGTGGCGTGTTGTCCGCTTGGTTGCATGAAGTCACGGCAAACGGTGAGATCCACGTGTGGAAACCATTCGGTGACGGTTTCGCGGTCCTTCCACGTTGCCGAGACACCGTTGGCGCTGGCCTGCAATGATTGATCCGTTAGATCGATGCTGAAACTTGTCCGCTCTGAGATGGATTCGGTCCTGATGGAGAGTTGGTCTGCCTTTGGCTCGGCACCGAGCACAGTGACTGCACGTCGCCCTTCCGTGACCTGCCGTTTCACCACCTCATACGGTGGGCGCATGGTCTCGAAACGATCACCCGCCCTGGAGTTGGGACCTGCGTGAATGGTCGTTCCAGCAAATACGAGTTCTGCTGGGAGCGTCCCGTCAAAGGCCACGCGCACCTCTTCAGGGCTGCTGCGCCAAGCCATGACCGGCTGTGGTGTGCTGCTAGAGGAATCATAACGCACACGCCAGATCTGGCCTTTTCCTTTCGGACCCGTGCCCCAATCGGGATCTCCAGAATGCGTGCACACGCGGAGTTCACCTCCGGGACTCACGCAAGCATCAATCGCTAGCATTCCGAGGCAAGCAAAGATCTCATTGTGGGCGACGTAGCCCACTTCGGTCTTCACGAGTTTCGTGCGGTAGAGTTTCCCGCGCGATTCGCCGACGACCAGCGCATCGCCGCGCCACCAGGAAGGGCCGAAGACGGGGCCTCCATTGACGGGCTCATTGAAATTCATTCCACAAGCCGACTGATGTTGTGGGCCGTAATCGAAGACGCTTGGTTCATCAATGACGTTTGGAAGATGCTTCGGATGACGCGGCGGGAAGCCATAGTGCCGCCCTGGTTGGATGTGAAGCAATTCGTCGTAGGGATTTCCGTTAGGCAACCAGGTGGCACCTTCCTGATCGGTGCAAAAGAGATCGCCTAACGGATTGAATCGAAGCGCGATTGGCCAGCGAATCCCCGTGCAGATCTTCTCACGCGATTTGAAATCCGGAGCGATGCGCAAGATGCTGCCTCGTTCCCCGCTCAAGTCATTCTGAGCCGTGCCCGTTTCTTCGATCTCATAGGCATCGTTGTATAGGCGCACGCCCAGTCCGAACCAGACAGAGCCGTCGCGTGGATTCACGGTCAACCCTGTCACATCCACACCCGCACGTGCGGGTGGCCAACCCTCTGCTAACGTTTGCACGATTTCGGCTCGGTCGTCGCCATCTTGATCTGCGATCATGAGGATCTTCCCTTTTGCGGCGAGAAACACGGCATTGCCATGAGGGCTTCCTTTCGGTGCCAGATCCATGCCGATCTGTCCGGTGATGCGTCCCGCACTTTCCCAGAACAATTCCACCTTGTCCTCAGCTCCATCATTGTCGGTGTCGCTCAAGAGAAACAGATCCCCTGCGTAACCGAGCGCGATCAACTTGCAGTCGTGCCGATAAAGCACGTTGTTGCAATTCGGCAGATCGATCAGCAACGGCTCGGCGGTGATCCCTGGGAGCAAAGGATGAAACAAGCCGTCCGCTTCGGACCAGGCAGTCACCAGCAAGCCAAGAAAAGCAATGAAGATCAGTAAAGTGTGATGCATGGCGTGAGAACGATTCAAAGTTCGATGATGTTGGACGTTTACCTCTGGACGATCAATCATCGATCCATGAAATCGCTCCTGCTATTCTTTTGCGGCATCTTCCATGCCGTCGCTGTCCAGCCTAACATCGTCTTGGTCATGACCGATGACCAAGGTTGGGGTGAGACGAGCTACTATGATCATCCCGTGCTCAAGACGCCGCATCTCGATGCCATGGTCGCCAACGGCTTGCGTTTCGATCGATTCTACGCGGGTGCTCCGGTCTGCTCGCCGACCCGGGCCAGCGTGTTGACCGGTCGTTCGAACATGCTTACCGGTGTGAACTCTCACGGATATGCCTTGCGTCGCCAAGAACCCACGGTGGCCATGGCGCTTCGAAAGGCTGGCTATGCCACAGGGCACTTTGGGAAATGGCATCTCAATGGCATGCGCGGTCCCGGCGTGCCGGTCTTCGCCAATGACACGCACCATCCGGGAGTTTTCGGATTCGATACCTGGCTTTCCGTGACGAACTTCTTTGATCGGGATCCGATCATGAGTAGGCAAGGCGTCTTCGAAGAGTTCACTGGGGATTCTTCTGAGATCATTGTCAGAGAAGCTCTCACGTTCATTCAGAAACAAGCGGCCGCAGAGAAGCCATCGTTCTCCGTGATCTGGTATGGCACGCCGCACAGCCCGTTTGTGGCCTCGGATGAGGACAAGGCACCCTTCGCAAATCTTGACAAGAACTCACAGAATCACTACGGCGAACTCGTGGCCATGGATCGGAGCATCGGCGCTCTGCGTCAAGGTCTGCGCGATGCCGGGATCGCGAAAGACACCTTGGTTTGGTTCTGCAGTGATAACGGTGGCTTGCCCAAGATTTCACCGGCCACCGTAGGCGGATTGCGCGGGTTCAAGGGGAGTGTCTATGAAGGCGGTCTCCGCGTCCCCGCCATTCTTGAATGGCCCGCAGAGATCGTTCCCGGTCGAGTGACGAAATTTCCCGCCGTGACCATGGACATATATCCTACCATCGCTGCGATAGTGAATCTGCCAGAAACATCGCTGCTTCAACCGCACGATGGAATGAGCTTGAAAGGATTGTTCAAAGGGACCCTGGCCAAGCGTGAGAAACCGATCCCTTTTCACTGCCTGGGGAACTCGGCGTGGCTGGATTATCCTCACAAGCTGGTTCACATGGGGAAGAAGAATGCTGAGGCCTACGAACTCTATCATTTAGAGAATGATCCTCTTGAGAAGACCAATCTCTATGAGAGCAACGCCGAGGAAGCGAAACGCATGCGGGCGGGGCACGACGCCTGGTTGGGCTCCATGCGCAGGAGCATCGCCGGGCAAGACTATTCTGAGGGGAAGCTTCTGCCAGGAGATCCCGAGCCGCGGCATTGGGCGGATATTGATGCCTATCGGCCATACTTTGAATCGTGGCAGAAACGACCTGAATATGGGGACTGGCTTCGGAAACAATTGACGCTTCCGTAAGTCGAAAGGAACGTTGAGCGACATGTTACGTTTTCCCGTCAGTCCAGGCAAAGCAGAGGGTCTGCGTCAGCGGATGGCCGAGCAAGGCATCGTGGAGAGCGAACTGGTCGAGAATTTCTTCTGTCCCAACTCAGGTCGCTTGCGGAAACACGCGGCTCAGGTAGGCGTGCATTTGCGGCATGACCCCAGCAAGTTGGAAGTCCACTGCCACAAGTCCATCAGTCAGGCTTTGAACCGCTTTCTCGCACGACGGATGTTAGTGCAGCTTCTGGAGAAGCGTGAAGAGAAGAGATCGCCGGGATCAGTCGCTGGCCTCGTGGGTTCTGAGACGGCGGCGCAGCACATGCATCGCATGTTCACCGAGAGCTTTGAGAAAGACATTGCCCAGCCTTATCCACTTCCTGCTACGAAATTGTTAGGCGCGGGGAGTCTACCGCGTAAGTTGATTGGCATCATGGGAGAACGAGAATCGAGTGATCGACGATGAGCGGTGACGGAAATGGGCTTCTAGATTGGCTCGAGGCCGCGTCTGAATCATCGCCCGTTTTGATTCTTCTGGTCCTCGCCATCGCCACGGTGACGAGCGAGGACATTGCTTGTGTTTCTGCGCGGGGGGGGCGGCGAAGGGGACATTCTCATTTCCCCTTGCTGCCTGTGGTTGCCTACTCGGGATCGTAGTCAGTGACGTCGGCTTGTTCTTGTTAGGCCAATTATGGGGTGAGAAGATCATTCGTTACCCGCCGATCTCCTGGCTCGTCACCCCGAAGCGACTCGAATTGGGCAAGGGACTCTACAAGCGTTATGGAGGTGCCTTGGTTGTGATCTCCCGTTTCCTTCCTGGCACTCGGATGATCGCCTACATTGCTGCAGGCATGTTAGGCTATTCGTGGAAATGTTTCGCCGTCTACATGTGCGTGGCCTGTGCCATCTGGACGCCCGTGGTCGTGGGGTTTGCCATGTTCTTCGGCGGCGCGATTCTCAGTTGGCTGGAAGCCTACAAGCGCTGGGCCATCTTGGGATTTCCCTTGGCCGTGTTTGTCGTCTGGTTGGCACTGAAAGGCTTCTTTCATCTGACGGAAGCCTTGCATCAGAAGAAGTCAGAATAGCTCGCTGGCGTCGTGAGAAGAATGGGGATAAGGTCAGAGATGAAGCCCAATCGTCGCCAGTTCCTCAAAACCAGTTCTGCCGCCGTCCTCGGCTTCCCTACCATCATCCCGCGCCATGTCTTGGGCGGGCCCAATGTGGTTCCTCCCAGTGAGAAGGTGAACATTGGAATCATCGGCGCCGGTGGCAAAGGAAAGGAGAACACCGGAAACCTCCTCAAACTGGATGATGTGCAGATCACGGCCATCGCTGATCCTGCTGAGTATTGGAATCTAGCAGACTTCTATTACAAGACAGAAGCTGGGATGGGACCCGTGAAGAAGATGGTCGAGGCGCATTTCTCAGCCAAGACGCCGAACTACCGCGTGTCGAGATACGAAGATTTCCGTGTGATGTTAGAGAAAGAGTCGTCGCTCGATGCCGTGGTGTGTTCCACGCCGGATCACTGCCATGCCTATGTTTCCGCCCTCGCGATGCGCTCTGGGAAGCACGTCTACTGTGAGAAGCCTTTGACGCACAATATTTGGGAAGTGCGCCAGATCCGCGACATGGCGCGTGAAACGGGGCTGGCCACCCAGATGGGAAATGGTGGTCACAGCAGCGATGGGATTCGCCAAACGGTTGAGTATGTGAAGGCCGGTGTTATTGGGAAAGTGACAGAGTCTCATGCGTGGGTGCCGACTTCGCGTTGGACGCCGGGTCTCACCGGATATCCGTCTGAGAGACCGCCCGTGCCCAAGGGATTGAACTGGGATCTATGGTTAGGGCCTGCGCAAGAACGGCCCTATCATGAGGCCTTGGCACCCGTGAAATGGAGAGATTTCTGGGCGTTCGGCTGTGGGGCGCTGGGTGACTTTGGTTGCCACGATCTCGATGCCATCACCTGGGCTTGTGCCTTGAAGGCACCCGATTCGGTGGAGATTCTCCCTGCTGGACATGGAGATGCGATCATTGCGCCTTATGGTGAAATCGGTTACTATCACTTTCCCTCGCGCGGTGACCACCCTCCCATGAAGGTCACCTGGTACTCCGGTGGACTCAAGCCATCGCATCCAGATCAGATGCCAGAGAAGATGTCCTTGCCAAGGAGAGGGATTCTCATCGTCGGTGAGAAAGGAATCATACAATGTGATGGTGCCGGCGGAGCGCCGCGTGTGTTCCCGGATACCTTGCGGGCATCCATGACGAAACCCGAGCCGACGATACCACGTTCCAAAGGGCACTACCGTGATTGGGTGGACGCGATCAAAGGCGGCAGTCCGGCAAGCTCGAACTTTGATGTCGCCGCGAATCTCACTGAGATCACACTCCTTGGGGTCCTCTCGCTTCGGCTCGGTGGTGAGAAGATCCATTGGGATGCCGCCAACATGAAAGCGAAAGGGCTTGAGAAAGCCGATGACCTCATTCGCGAACCCGCGCGAAAGGGATGGGAAATTGGCTAGAGGACTTGATGATGTTAGAATGCGAGGGCTATCAGATTCAGCGACAAGTCATTGAGGCTGATAGGATTCGATCCTCGAGAGATGAAGCGGTGCGCCTTGTTGAGCATCGTGGGCGCGCCTGCGTTCGAGATATCATACGGCTTTCGACTATGATAGCGGTGTTGGCGGAGCAGCTTAAGCCTGATGATGATCTCGAATAGCACATTGTTAGAAGATTGCTATTCGATAAAACGGCAGGGAGCAATTGGGCCGCGGCTTGGCATCAAGATTTGACCATTGCGGTGGCGGAGCGGAAGGACGTGAATGGCTATGCCGCATGGTCCGTGAAGGATGGCATCCCGCATGTGCAACCCCCAGTGGAATTGTTAGATCGAATGGTGACTGTCCGTCTTCATCTGGATCCGACGCCGGAAGAGGATGGTGCTTTGAAAGTGATCGCGCGATCCCATCGGATGGGCGGATTGAATGCGGAGGACATCCAAGCTCGTGTCGCCGATGGGGATTCCGTGATGTGTGCTTGCGAGGAGGGGGATGTGCTGCTGATGAAGCCCTTGATCCTACACGCGTCATCGCCGTCTGTGGTGCAGAAGCATCGCCGGGTCATTCATTTCGAGTATGCACCCGCGCACGCGTTGGATCCGAGTCTCTCATGGGCAAAGTGAATGAGGCTTGTCGGTTCGCCGTGAACGGGTTAATAGTTGTCCCATGTCCAATGCGCCCTCTTCTTATTCACGTCGCGATGCTTTGAAAGCCACCGTCTTGTTAGGCGCATCAGCAGGCTTGGCAAGCACCGCCCTTGGCAAATCGGGTCCCACGCCAGCTCAGACGGAAGGGCCGTTTTATCCCGACCTCGACAATGATCTGACCTTTGTGGCAAGCCGAAAAGAACGCGCTCAGGGCGATCATCTTTATGTGCATGGCGTGGTGAGCGATACGGATGGCAAGCCCGTCTCGAATGCGCTCGTCGATATCTGGCAGACGGATCATCAAGGGATCTATGATCATGCCGGTGATCCGAACCAGGGGAAGAAGGACAAGAATTTCCAATGCTACGGACGGTTCGTCACTGGTGAGGATGGGACGTATCATTTCAAATCGATCAAGCCGCGCCATTATGGTGATGAGAAGTTTCTACGGACCCCACACATTCACTACAAGGTCGCGCGTCGTGGCTATCATGAGCTGACCACCCAGCTCTACTTTGCTGGTGAGAAGTTCAATGATCAGGACGGGCTCTACAACAAGCTCAGCGCAGAAGATCAGAAGTTGGTCACCGTCGATTTCCAATCGATCGAGAAAGCGGACAAGACCTTGCAAAAGAAGCTCAAGAAAGACTTCGGCGAAGGAAAGTGGCCCAAAGGGATCTCCGTAGGCCAGCTAGACCTCGTGATGAAGCCCGTCTAGCAAAGTAGCATAGGCTTCCAGCCTGTGACCCCTCGCGTAACGCCAAAGACTTTCATTACATTTCGAAAATCCTTGCTAGAACCGGTGGTCTTGCATGGCGGAGCCACCGATTCTAACGTTTCTCTGTGAAACCAGCGCGCACCTTGTTTCTGTTGGTGCTTGGATGCCTCGTCTACGGGTCTTATCCTGTCGGTTTTCCCAAAGATGCTCGCGAGAGAATTCATTTGATTAGAGAAAGTAAGGATCTCCATCAAGTGCTTACCTACCTTGTTCTCTATTCTGGAGATCATGCAGGACACTACCCAAACTCTCTTAGTGAACTACAAGACATTTCCGAGGAGACTCGAGATTCACTCTTGTATTGGCGGTCTTCCGAAGGGGTGCCCATTCCGATTCACTACATTGCCGGACTCATCGATTCCGGTGAGTGAAACCGCCCATCCTGGCATCGCCGGTGGCCTGTGTGGACAAACGTATCGCAGGGTTTCTTGACGGCTCAGTCTTGGTGATCTCTGACGAAGAATATCGATCTCTACTAGAAGGAATGGCACCAGTTTAAGGCCATGCATCGGCAAAAATATCATCCTTGGATTTTCCAGGTTGCGTGACGTCAACTGTTATAAGAAGGGCCCTCCGTCAGGTTGGCTGGATGGTTTCGCCTACCTCTGGAAGGTGACAGGGGCCAGTAGGCAGTTTCAGGCTCGAAAAAAAAGCTGCCTTGCGGTTTCACTACCGAATCTAAGTCTAGCGAAACCGCTGCCTCAACTTTGGTGCAGGTCTGGACGATGGTTTCCGGAGAGATGCTGTGCCGAGTCGGAGCCCATAACCCCTTGATCATCAGTAACGAAGACGACTCTGACTGATCCTGATTTCTTCGGGATTCGCTGATTCAGGCCCAGCCAATCTGACGGAGAGCCATAAGAAGGACCCGCTGGTTAAGAGATTTCTTGGCATGAATTTTATCCCAAGTGCTTCAACTGTCAGTCGGCTAGTGTTGATTCCAACACTGCCGATATGATGGTTAAGGTAGTCGAGTCTATTCCGCTTCAGAGACTTCGTGATCTGAAGATCAAAAGAGTGA
>JBLHHN010000129.1:0-14792 GCA_047616785.1 Verrucomicrobiales bacterium | reverse complement strand
GTTATGATAGAGGTTGGGTGGCGGGTTTGGAAGTTGGCTAGAAGCTTGGGCGGACATGGCATGCGTTAGGCTTTGGCGCTTCGCGAGGGATTCCAGGCTAGAAACCCGGGCTACTTTTGTTACCGGATATGGTCGGTCGTGGACGAGAGAGGTTGCCTGAGGGCGGGGCCTGTCTACTGTGCCGCAATGCGATCCTTTCTTGGACTGGTTATTGGTGTCATTGTTGGTGCGATCGGAGCGGTGCTCTTCACGCAGAGTCTTCCTCCCGAACCGAAGAGTCTCGAGGCGCGGGTGGAAAAGGCGGAATTCGAACTGCAGAAAGCGGCACAAGAGATCCACACCCTGAGGGCACAACTGGATCCTAACCGCCGTAAAGTCGCACAACGTCAGGCTATGGAGAGCATCGGCCAACGGATTCGCTCCGGTAAGCGGGTGAATCTGGATGACGTCTTCAAGGGCACGATGAAGCCTTGGATGCGTGACGTGGCACCCCTCTTTGATCGCGGACGGATGGTCGATCAGAAACGGCGTTTCGATCGATACGGTGGCGAGTTGACCCGGAAGTATGATCTTGATGACGCCCAGCAGGACGCTTTGAACCGATGGCTGGATCAACAAGCCGAGGTCAATTCGGATCGTATCACGAACGTTCTCGAAAACAATGATTCGGGCTTCATTGATTTCGCCAAAGTGATGGACGAGCGTGTGGATTCGCCACGGTATCTTAAGAATCTCGATGCTTTCATGGCGACCACGCTCGACCCTGAAACTCTATCAACGTATCAGATGGATCGCATGACCGAGCGCGTTGAACATGTGCAGAATGAGGCCGAAGGTCGTGTGCAACGTTTGGACTCGCTGGTTGAACTTGATGAGGACCAGAAGGATCAGGCGTTTGCCATCATGGCCCACAGCTCCGAGAACTTTGATCCTAGCATGCAGTTTGAAGGGCTGGAGACTGAAATGGAAGGACTGCGTCCCGGCGCGGATCCTAACGAAGCGATCAAGTCTATTCTTCGACCAGAGCAAGAGCTCATCCTTGAAGAGGGGCGGCAAGAACGCTTGGCCGATACCTTGCAAGAGTTTCAAGAGGTCGGACTCATACCGCCGAATGGCTGGGAAGAGATGGGGTCCAACCCTTTCTAACAAACCAATTATGGGCACCGCATCGGCTATCGAGATCAAGGATCTCCGGGTGGACTACGGCAACTTCGTCGCCGTGGAGGACATCAGTCTCACCATTCCCTTTGGCGAAGTCTATGGGTTGGTCGGGCCGAATGGCGCGGGCAAGACGAGCACTTTCAAAGTGCTCGCCACGCTCATGGAGCAGACTTATGGCGAGGTCCGTATCGCCGGATTCGATGTGCTGGAGGACACCGAGGGTGCCCGACGTGTGCTCGGCTACATGCCCGATCAGGCACCAGTGCCTTCTGACCTCAAGGTGTGGGAGTTTCTCAATTTCCATGCGGACACGCATGCGCTGGGCACTCGGCAGGCGCGACTTGAGCGGGTGGAGGAATGTCTTGCTCGAGTGAATCTGACAGACAAACGAGATGCATGGTGCAAGAAACTCTCGCGCGGCCAGACCCAACGTGTCGTCCTTGCGAAGACGCTCTTACATCGTCCTAGAATTCTCATCTTGGATGAGCCTGCGAGTGGGCTGGATCCCCTTTCTCGCCGTGAACTCCGGCACGCATTGCAGGACTTGGCCAAGGAGGGAGCCACTGTGATCGTGAGCTCTCATATCTTAAGCGAACTCGCCGAGATGTGTTCCTCACTTTGTGTCATGAACCAAGGGAAACTGCTCGCGTCTGGTTCGTCTGACAATGTGCTGCGTGAGCTTGGAAATGCGGAACGTCGCATCACGGCAGTGCTCGTGGAAGAGAAGGCGGCTGCCGCCATGGACTGGCTGGGCACTCGGTCTGGTGTCGAAGCGATCGAGAATCCGTCTAGCACAGAAGTCATCTTCACATTCACAGGGGACGACGAGGCCAAGGCGGATTTGCTGGGAGCTTTCTTTGAGAAAGGGTTCCGCGTGGCGGATTACCATGAGAAAGGTTCCTCATTTGAAGAGATTCTTGTCGAAGTGGCGGAGGGGAATCGCGCATCATGACTGAATCTAACACACCGCGAACTCCTGCGCCGACTTGGAAGCTTTGGGCAAATCCTATCGTAAGGCGCTACGCGCAATCGCGTTTGCGGCCACAGGGCTTTGGCGTTTGGCTACTCATCACGCTGCTCATTGCGGGCTTTATCTTCTTTCTTGGACGCTCTTTGGCCTTCAATCGAGGCAGCCTGGAAATGATCGATGCGGAACGTGCGCCGCTCATACCACTTTTCATCCTTCAAGGTGTCATCTTGTTTCTGCTAGGTACGGGCCAAGTTGCTGGGGCCATGACGGCAGAGGGTGATGAAGGCGTGCTTGACTACCAACGCCTCGCACCCATGACGCCGTTGGCAAAAGTGCTTGGATATCTCTTTGGCCTTCCCATCCGAGAATACTTGCTTTGCACTGCGACCTTTCCCTTCACGTTTTGGTGTCTTTGGAAGGGTGGTGTGCCCCTCCAGGTGGCCTTTGAATTGTATGCCACGTTCTTCTGCTCCGCCATACTCTATCATTTGACCGGGCTCATCGCGGGCACCGTGGTGAAGAATCGTCGCTGGGCGTTCTTGGTCTCCATAGGTATCGTCTTTCTTCTCTACACGATCATCCCCCAACTGGCCAAATTTGGTCTCGTTTACTTTCGTTACCTCACGGTCCGTCCTGTTTTTGAAGAGCACCTTGCCGCTCTCCTTCCGCAAACAGCTGGTGCCGTCGTGGCCACGTTTCAACGCCTGATTCCTCAAGCGCGGTTCTTCAATCTCAATCTCCCTGAGACCATCTTCACCTTGTCCTCTCAGGCCATGCTCATTCTCACGGGCATTGTCATGTTGTGGCGTCGCTGGCGACGGGACGAATCGCACTTGCTAGGAAAGGCTTGGGCGGTTGGTCTTTACGCATGGACTCAAGTGATGCTGTTAGGCAATGCCCTGCCATTGATCGATACCGGAAGCGTCTTTCCCTCGCGGGAAATGAACCGTCGCTTCCGCAATTTCCAATCTCAGGACTGGCAACCTGAGGGCGTCGAAGCCGTGGTCATGTCTGGTGCTTTCGGATTGGTTAGCCTGATCTCTCTTTGGGTCATGACTCTATTGATCACGCCCTCATCCGATACCCAGATACGTGGCTGGCGTCGCATGCGGAAACTCGGGCGCCGTTCGATGCCTCCGACGTCTGATCCGGCCACGGGATTCTGGGCGGTTGTTCTAATGGCTTTGCTAGGCACGACGGGCTGGTTCATCTTCTCGGCCGCAGTGGTGGAGTCCCATTGGTTCGCGCAGCCCATGCCCATGATCTCGGGCCTGGCCTTCGGGCTCACCTTGATCATTGGCGGCGTTGGCTTTCACGCGCTCCTCGAAGGGCGCGGCGGCAAAGTTGCCACACTGACCGCGATCTTGTTAGGGGTTGTGCCGATCATGCTTGGCACCGTCATTGGCTCGATGAATGATCGATTCATCGCCATCGCGACTTGGTTCTATGGCATGTCTCCTGTGACGGGACCATTCTTTGGTCCGGGTGCGACACTTCCGATGGCGGACTTGCCGATCGAACTCTTCAAAGCCGTACCACGGGCGTTCTGGTTCTTTCAATGCATCATGCTGCTAGCGACGTTCTGGTTCGTCATCGGCCTGTGGCAAGGGCGTGCCGCCATTGCTAAGAGTACGATCAGTTAGTCTTCAGTGGGGAGAAATGGTAGCGTTTGTCCTTCACCGTGACGTTGGGTGGGGACTTGGTTTTCTCGAAGTGGTCGTAGCCTTCTTTGAGGTTCTGCCAGAATGAGCGCCACTTCTCTTCGGGTTGGGTGAGTTTGGCTAGTCGTTCCTTGGTCATGCGGAAGGGGAAGCAGTGGACGCGGAAGAGGGGTTGGCCGTTTCTGAGCGCGGCGTCGGCGAGGGTGTAGATCTCTTCGATCCGGGGATCGGTCACGGCGAAGCAGCCGATGGAGACGAAGCTGCCATGGACCATGAGGAAACTGCCGGTGCGATCGTGGGCGCGGTCGTAAGTGTTGGGATAGCCGAGATTGAAGGATAAATGATAGGAACTGTTGGGGTTCATCATCTTGGGTGGCACGAAGTAGAATCCTTCAGGGGCTTGGCCGTCGCCTTCTTTGAGTTTGGGGCCGAGGCTGCCAGAATAGGTGGCGATGGCGTAAGTCTTGAAGAGTCGGTAAGGACCGCTGGCGTGTTGGACCCAGAGTTCGAGCTCTTTGGTCTCTTTGAAAATGCGCATGTAGACCGGGGCCCCGAACTTCAGATCCTTGGCTGCGAGGGCTTTGGTCAACGTGGGTGTGACGCGGCGGGCGACTTCTTTGGCGCGGGCGGACGTTGGAGGCGCGCAGTGGGCCGTCATCAGAGCAAGAAATGGTAAGAGGATCTTGGGAACAAAGAGCCGATTCATGGCGTATTATACGTAAGGCAGGCCCTGAAACCAATGTTTGACCTTGAGTCAATCCATGCAAACGTATGTTTGAAACGATCGTTTGAATCAGAAATGCCATCCGACCCCGATACCTCAGCCAAGCTCGCAATTTTTGAGGCGGCCCAGCGTTTGTTTGCCAAGGAGGGATTCGAGAAGGTTTCCATGCGCGCTTTGACTCAAGAGGCTGGGGTGAATCTTGCTGGGGTGAATTATCATTTCGGCTCGAAGCAGGGCCTGATCGATGCGGTGACGACGGGATTTGTGAATCCTGTGAATGAAGCTCGATTGGCTTTGTTGGATAAAGCTGAGGCAGGCGCGGATGGTGCGCTTCCGTTGGAAACGATCTTGGATTGCTTCATGCGTCCGGTCCTGGAAGCGGTTGGGAAAAGTGACATGGCGGAGCAGCTCTTCTTTCAGCTGATGGGAAGGTGCATGAATGAACGATCGATGCGAGCGTTGCCTACTCATGCGATGCCATTGTATCAGCAAGTGGTCTCACGTTTTCCCCAAGCGATCGGGCGCGCCTTGCCGAGTCTATCGGAGAAAGAGATCATTTGGCGGCTTCACTTCACGGTGGGCGTGCTGATCCATGTGCTCATTCACACAGAAGGTCTGTTGCAGTTTGCGGGTGATCGTGTGGGTAGGCCTTCGCTGGAGAATATCCTAACGATGGTGATCACCTATTGCCGAGCGGGCTTGGAAGCGCCTCAAACAGAACTGCCCACAGATTCAAACTGACTGCCTTTATGCGATTACTCATTCTAACCATCTGCAGCCTTGCTTTGTTAGGTTGTCGGGCTTTTCCTCCGGGATTGCGAACTGGCGAAGTGGCCGTTTCGGTGCCTAACGGATGGTCTGCTTCCAAAGTGGCGCAGGCGGGCGTGGACCAGCAGTGGCTGGATCGTTTCAAGGATCGCTCTCTGAAGGATCTGGCGAAAGAGGCGGTGGCGAACAATCCTGATCTTAAAGCGGCCGAGTCGCGTATTCGAATGGCGGCGGCTTCGGCCAAGGTCGCTGGGGCAGCGGGAAAACCGCAAATCAACGGAGTGCTTTCCGGGAATCGCCGGAAGACAAACTTCATTGGGTTCCCTGATTTCGATGGGTTCGGCGGCGAAGGCGGAAATGAAACGGCGGTGATCAGTACGATCTCAGATACGTTTGGGGCTTCGCTAGATTTGTCTTGGGAGATAGATGTGTGGGGACGAATTCGCGCGGGCGAGTCCGCGACTTTAGCTGAGTATCAAGCAGCAGAAGCGGACTATCGCGGTGCTCGTGCGTCCTTGGTCGGGCAGGTCGCCAAGTCCTGGTTTGCCCTGACGGAGGCGATTCAGCAGCGGGCATTGGCAGAGGACACGGTGCGAACCTTCCGAGAGACGGAAGAGGTGATTGCCGACCGGTTTGAGATTGGCGAAGCCGACGGAGGAGGTACGGGAGCACAACTGCGTTTGGCCAAGTCGGATGTGGCTTCTGCTAGGGAACAGCTGGGGTTGCGCAAAGATCAGGTGCAGCAAGCGACGCGTCAGTTGGAGGTCTTGCTAGGCCGTTATCCAAAGAATGAACTGCAAAGATCGCAGACACTTCCCGACTTGCCAGCGGCTCCTCCTGTGGGATTGCCATCAGAGTTGCTCTTGCGGCGGCCTGACATTCAAGCGGCGGAGAGACGTTTCGCTTCCAAGGGCAAGCGCGTCAAGGAAGGCAGATTGGCAGTGTTTCCACAGCTGAAACTGACGGCGAGCGGTGGTACCTCGACCGACGCGTTACAAGATATCCTGAACAGCGATTTCGGCGTGTGGAACTTGGCCGGCAATCTGATCCAGCCCATTCTAACAGGTGGGCAGATCAAGGCGCAGCTGAATATCCGCGAGGAAGAGGAGAAACAGGCGTTGGCCAATGTGCAGTCGACTGTGTTGCAGGCATTTCTTGAGGTGGAACTCGCATTGGAAGCGGATCAGTATCTGGCAGAACGGGAATCAGCTCTCAAGGAAGCACTGTCGTTGGCCAAAGAAGCGGACCAAGCTTCACGCGCTGATTATCGCGATGGGGTGGGGGACATTCTCACGGTGTTGACGGCGCAATCCCGTGTTCTGCAATTCTCGGGCCAGTTGATCAGCCTGCGCCGGCTGCGTTTGGACAACCGGGTCAATCTGCATCTGGCGTTGGGTGGTGATTTCAAACCAGATTCCAAGGTAAACTAACATCATGATGCGTTCGATACTATTCTCGATCATTATCCTGGCGCTTGCTGGAGGTGTGGGTGCGGGGCTTTGGTATTTCCGGCCTAAGCCTGAAGAGAAAGAGATGGTGGTGTTGGTCACGCCGGTGGAGATCGAAGTGGTGAAGCGTCAGGATGTGTCCCTGGGAGTGGCTTCTCAAGGGGTGATCGAAGCTAAGACACTGACAAGTGCTGCGAGTGAAGTGTCAGGTAAAGTGATTGAAGTTTCGGCTGCTTTTGAAGCTGGGGGGCGTTTTGATGAAGGCGATGTGCTTCTGCGGATTGATGATGCGGACTATCGGGCTGCCTTGGCGCAAGCGAAGTCCTCGGTAGCGGACGCTGAGTTGGCCTTGCAAGTGGAAGAGGCAAAGGCGGGGCAGTCTCTGCGTGACTGGAAGAAATTGGGGCGTCGGAAAGATGCTAGTGGCTTGGTGAAACGAGAGCCACAGCTTGCCAGTGCGACTGCGCGATTGGAGGCAGCGAAGGCAGGCGTGGAGAAGGCGGAGCGAGATTTGGATAGGACGGTGCTGAAGGCTCCCTACGCGGGAAGGATCATTCGGACGTTTACCGATCTGGGCTCGTTTGCGGCGGCGGGGGCAACACTATCAGAATTCTATGCGGCGAATGCGTTGGAGGTACGTTTGCCGGTGCCTTTGGATGATTTGCGTTTCGTGGATCTATCAAAGCCAGGGACGCCAGTGGCTCTGACGGCGTCCACGGGGCAGTCTTGGACCGCCAAGATCGTCAGGCAAGATTCTGAGATCGATCGGCGGAGTGGTTCACTGTCACTGATCGCAGAGCTTGAACCTGAGAGGGTGGCGAATGATCCGTTGTTGGTGCCTGGTTTGTTTGTGAGAGCAAGGATTGAAGGCGAAACCTTGACGAAGGTTTTCGAGATCCCTCGACGGGCGTTGCAGAACGAGGACGAGCTGGTGTTGGTCACTGACGAGGAGAAGTTGACAAGGCGGAAGGTCACGGTGCTTCGCAAAGAAACGGATACGGTTCTGGTGAGTGAAGGGTTGGAGAATGGCGACCGCGTGTGTGTGTCTTTCTTAGCGGCCTTTGTTGAAGGCATGCAGGTGCGCGTGGTGGAATCAGAGAAACCCTAGCGATATCATGGAAGGTCTCATTCATTGGTTCTCTCGCAATCACGTCGCTGGGAATTTCCTCATGCTCATCGTGCTGGTGATGGGTGTCGTCCAGTGGGGGAAGCTGAAGAAAGAGATCTTTCCGGAGACAGGGGTCGATATCATTTCGATTCAAGTGCCCTATCCGAATGCTGCGCCTGAGGAAGTTGCTAGTGGCGTGTGTTTGCCGGTTGAAGAAGCCATTCAGGACGTCGACGGGGTGAAGCGAATCACTTCGACTTCTTCAGAATCGATCGGGTTGGTCAATGTGGAGGTCGAGTCGGGCTTCGAATTGCGCAATGTGATGGACGACGTGAAGACGCGGATCGATGCGATCACGAATCTGGCGGAGAATGCGGAAGAGCCGACGATTCAAGAGCTTCTCTTGAAGGTCCAGGTTCTGAGTGTGGCGGTGACGGCAGAGACGGATGAGAAGACCTTGCGTGAACTGGCCGAGCGGGTGCGCGACGAGTTGATCGCTTCCGACTCCATCACCCAAGTCAGTCTTGCCGGTGTGCGGAACTATGAGATTTCGATCGAAGTGTCAGAACAGACGTTGCTTGAGTATGGGTTGACCTTCGAGCAAGTGGCGAATGCGGTGCGGGCGTCTTCACTGGACCTTCCCAGTGGTTCTGTGAGGACGAGTGGCGGTGAAATCATGTTTCGCACGGCACAGAAGCGCTACACGGCGGCAGAGTTTCGTGACATCACCGTGGTCACGCAGGCGGATGGCCAGAGGGTTCTCTTGGGTGATCTGGCAGAGATTGTCGATGGCTTCGAAGATGTTTATGTAAAGACACGTTTGGATGGGAAGTCGGCAATTCTGGTGAACGTTTTTCGAGTCGGAAATGAAGACACCCGTGGCGTGGCGGATGCAGCGAAGGATGTGATCGAGCGCGCGGAGGCGTTTCTCCCAGGCGGGGTGAAGCTTGAGATCTGGAATGACACGTCGGTCTACTTGAAAGGAAGAATGGGCCTGCTTGCGAAGAATGGGACGTTTGGTTTGATCCTGGTGTTCCTTGTTCTAGCGCTGTTCTTGAGACCGAGCCTGGCGGCGTTGGTTTCGATTGGGATTCCCGTGTCGTTTGCGGGCGCGATCATGATGATGCCTTGGTTGGGAGTTTCGATCAATATGATCTCGCTCTTTGGGTTCATCTTGGTGTTAGGGATTGTGGTGGATGACGCGATCGTGGTGGGCGAGAACGTTTATCGAAGAATGCGCGAAGGAGAGGATCCGAAACTGGCCGCCCCGCGCGGGACTCATGAGGTGGGCGTGATTGTGATCTTCGGGATCCTGACGACGGCGGTTGCCTTCACGCCGATGCTCGGATTGACAGGCGTGAGCGGCAAGATCTGGCCTAACATCCCGCTCATTGTGATTCCGACGTTGATGTTCTCACTGCTGCAGTCGAAATTCATTCTACCAGCGCATCTGTCGTTGCTGCCCAAGCTGGATCCGAATCGTCCGGTGGGTGCTTTCACTCGATTTCGGCATCTTTTCAGTCATGGGCTGGAACGCTTTGTGGACAAATTCTATCGCCCATTACTTCGAGTGGCCTTGCACAACCGCTACGTTGTGCTCTCTATCTTTGTGGCGTTGCTAGGAATCAGTGGCGCGTTTGTGAAAGGGGGCTGGATCAAGTTTGAATTCTTCCCTGAAGTGGAGGCGGAGCTCATCTCGGCGAAGTTGGCGATGGCGAAAGGCGTGCCTGCTGAAACGACGGCGGCAGCTGTGAAGAAGATCGAGGCGGCGGCAAAACAGTTAGGAGCAAAATTTCAGGATGAAACGGGTTCTTCGGTGATTCGACACATGTTAGCGAGTGTGGGAACGCAGCCGTTTCAGATTGGATTCGACGCGGTGGGTGGTCCACCTTCGGGGGATCATCTGGGTGAGGTAAGCATCGAATTGAGCGAGGCGAAATTGCGCTCGGTCATGGCGAGTGATCTGACTGCGAAGTGGCGTGAGTTGGTGGGTGGCATCCCGGGTGCGGAGGAACTCACCTTTCGCACAGAATCAGGCGCGGGTGGCAATGCGATCGATCTGGAGATTGCCGGACGGGACATCAAGACCTTGGAGATCGTATCGCGCGAGATTCAGGATCAGTTAGCCAAGTATGGCTGGGTCACCGACATTGCGGATAACAACCGCGCAGGAAAACGTCAGTTGAAACTGGAATCGCTCACGCCTCAGGCCGAAGCGTTAGGGCTGCGTTTGGTGGATGTGGCGCGACAAGTGCGCCAAGGATTCTACGGCGAAGAAGTGCAGCGTTTGCAACGTGGGCGTCATGAAGTGAAGGTGATGGTGCGTTATCCTCAAGATGAAAGACGTTCGTTAGAGAATCTGGATCAGATGATGATCCGTCTGGCTGACGGAAGCGAAGTGCCGTTCGGTCAAGTGGCCGTGGCCTCGTATGGGCGAGGCTACTCGACGGTGGAACGCGCGGAAGGCAAACGTGCGATCAAGATTAGCGCTGACATTGATAAAGGAAATCCGAAGGCGAGCGCGACCAAAGTGGCGGAGGAAATGCAGAATGTGCACCTGCCGAGACTGGCCAGTGAGTATCCCGGAGTGACCTTCTCATTCCTCGGTGAGCAGAAAGATCAGCGGGAATCGGTGGTCGAGATTCAGAACAAGTTCTACATCGCCCTGTTGATCATGTATGTGCTCATGGCGATCCCGCTTCGCTCTTACATTCAACCGGCGATTGTCATGTCAGTGATCCCGTTTGGTTTGGTCGGAGCGATCGCGGGCCACATCATCATGGGCGAGAATCTCAGCATCATGTCCATGTGCGGCATCGTTGCTCTTGCGGGTGTGGTGGTCAATGATAGTCTGGTGTTGGTCGACTATGTGAATCGAGAATTGGCGAAAGGGCGAGGTGTGATCGATGCTGCGTGGGAAGCGGGAGCGGCGCGTTTCCGGCCGATTCTTCTCACGTCTCTCACGACCTTCGCGGGGTTGACGCCGATGCTTTTGGAAACGGATCTTCAGGCAAAGTTTCTGATCCCGATGGCCATCTCGCTGAGCTTTGGAATCTTATTTGCCACCGTGATCACCCTGTTCCTGGTGCCGTGCATTTACATCATGCTAGAAGATGTGAAGGGCCTCTTCAAACGAACCCGTCCTTGATTATCGAGCCAACTGGACCGTCTTTCCGGTCAATGCCGAAGCTCTCGCCGCATCGAGAATCTCTGTGACGATCAGATTGTTAGCCAAAGAAGACAACCCATCCGGACTGGTCTCTCCACGAACGACATTGGCGAAGAAAGCGAAGGGGTCATGATAGGGCTGAGGGCGGGCGGGTGAGCGCACCACCGATTCCGGAGCGCTGGAGTCTTTGAGACTGACGCTGTGGTTGCCCATGGTGTTGGCGTAGCCTTCGGTGCCATAGACTTCCATGTCCTTGCGGTTGTAGGGCCAATTCCAAGAGGCCTGGATGATGCCTTGTGCCTTGGGGTAAGTAAGGAGGATCGTTGCTTCGTCATCGACTTTGGGATACTTGTCAGGCTTGATCTGTTGGGTCACGGCTGTGACCGAGAGCGGGCGTTCATTGTGCATGAGCCAGGTGATGAGATTTGCGCCGTAGCAACCAAAGTCGGTCAGAGCGCCGCCCCCGTTGAGCACCGGATCGGTGAGCCATTCGAGAAACTCGGCATTGCAACCGATCTCGATGGGGCCTTGATGGCCATCGTGCACGACGATCTTGCGCAGTTCTCCTAACTTCTTCTCATCGTGAGCCAGCGCGTAGGCGTGATGATTGCTTCGATACCAAGTGGTCTCGTAGTTTACTAACAATTGAACTTCGTGCTTCTTGGCTGAAGCCGCCATGGCGGTGGCGTGTTCCATGCTCACCGCGAGCGGTTTTTCCATCATGACATGGATGCCCCGCGGCGCGCAGATCTCGACGA
Source organism: Verrucomicrobiales bacterium (assembly GCA_047616785.1). Lineage (GTDB taxonomy): Bacteria > Verrucomicrobiota > Verrucomicrobiia > Verrucomicrobiales > DEV007 > JAACDM01. The sequence goes on along the minus strand of JBLHHN010000129.1, from coordinate 3,025 downwards.
CCTCCTTATGGGCAAAGGTGCTGGTGAAAATCGTGACCGCTTCCGGCTTGGCCGTGTCTAGCATCGTGACGAGATCTTCATGCCAGAGTGCTTTGTCCAACCGATGCTGCTTGAGATAGCGCTCGGCCAAGTCACGATTGGGTTCTGCGATTCCCACGATCTCGATGTCTCCAAGATCGCGCTTCCGGCTGAGGATCCCGTGTACGTGTGCATGGGTCAGGCCGACGACGCCGACTCGGACTGGCTTTGGTTTCTCGGAGTCCTGCGCCTGGGCAAGAGGAAGGAATCCGACGAGTAGGAGAAGGGTGAAGAGAGTGCGGCGATTCATGATCCTCAACTTACATCATGAAACGCCCAGCTTGTCACACGAAACGCCTTGCTCCTGGCAAGCCGCCGCGACAACGTGGCCCCGATAATGACGTCCTATTTCAATCGAGAGCTGAGTTGGCTGCGATTCAATCAGCGTGTTCTATGGGAGGCAGAGCGCGAATCGCTTCCTCTTCTAGAGCGCGCTAAGTTTCTCGCGATCAGCGCCTCGAACCTGGATGAATTCTTCATGGTTCGAGTGGGTGGGCTTCATGCGATGGTGAAGGCTGGTAGCCGTGCGCGCGATATCGCTGGGCTCACACCGAATCAGCAATTGCGTCAGATCAAAGAAGTCGTTGCGACGCATTACGAAGATCAGTATCGCATTTGGGGGACGCTGCTTGAGCCAGCGCTCTCCGCAAACGGCATCCGTCGCCGCACCCTCGATCAAGTCACGCCTCAAGCACGCGAAAGTCTGCGCCATCATTTCTCAGAAGAATTTCAAGATCTTCTCAATCCCGTTGCTCTCGATCCGGAAGAATCGACCTTCCGCATCCCTGGTCGCCAAGTGTGCGTGCTACTGGATGTCGGCTCGAAAGACGGAGGTGAGCGTCGTCCTGTCGTCATCGCTATCCCGTCGAGCATGCCTCGTTTCATTCGTGTGCCGGAGACAGAAGGTTTCGAGTTCGTTCTCATGGAGGAAATGATCGCGGCCTTTGCCGGTGAATTCTTTCCTAACGAAACCATCCATGCGTTCGGCTTCTTTCGGCTAACGCGGAATGGAGATATCCCAGTGGAGGAAGACTACGCCTTCGATCTCTCTGAGGCGATGGAAGCGGTGCTCACGGCGCGCAAGTTCAGTGATAGTGTTCGCCTGGAGATTCCTAAACAGACATCTCCTGAGTTGCTCAGCCTGATGCTCCAGCTCACGGGCACGCTCAAACAGGAAGTTTATCGAGTGACGAGCTTGCTAGATCTCTCGGCGCTCATGTACATTGCTTTCCTTGATGGGTTTGAGGGTCTGCGTGACGCACCGTGGAAGCCGCAGCCATGCGTGGCCCTGCATGAAGCGTCGATCTTTGATCTGCTAGAAGATCAAGATCTGCTCTTGCATCATCCCTACGATAGCTTCGAACCGGTGGTGCGTCTGGTCGAAGAAGCTGCCGATGATCCTAATGTCGTGGCGATCAAGCAGATCCTCTATCGCACCGCACAAGACAGCCGGATCATCTCTGCGCTGATCCGCGCGGCTCAGAAGGGAAAGAGCGTCGTTGTGCTCATCGAATTGAAGGCACGCTTTGATGAAGCGCGGAACCTCGAACGCGCTGAAGAGCTGGAACTCGCGGGAGCGCAGCTGATCTACGGGATCAAGGGATTGAAATGTCATGCCAAGGTGTGCCTTGTCATGCGCCGAGAAGCGGGCCGCATGCGCCGCTACGTGCACTTCGGCACGGGCAACTACAACGAATCCACGGCCAAACTTTACACGGATGTGAGTTACCTCACCGCCCGCTCCGAATATGGACGCGATGCGGCAGCATTCTTCAATGGGATCACGGGACGATCTCAGTTGTCTGGATTGCGCAAGTTGTTGCCAGCGCCCACACATCTGAAGAAGACGTTGTTAGAGCTCATCGCTTATGAGCGTGATCAAGCCGCGCTTGGAGATAAAGCGAAGATTCTAGTCAAGATCAACAGCCTGCAAGACAAAGAAGTCATTGATGCGCTTTACGAAGCGTCGAAAGCTGGGGTGAAGATTCGTCTTATGATCCGTGGTATCTGCTGCCTCCGCCCACAGGTTCGAGGTCTCAGTGAGAACATTGTCGTGCACAGTCTGATTGATCGTTACCTCGAACATGCGCGCCTCTTTGCTTTTCACCATGGTGGTGAGGAACGTGTCTATCTTTCGAGTGCCGATTGGATGACGCGCAATCTAGAAAGTCGGGTTGAACTCATGGTGCCAGTGGAAGATACGAAGAGTCGCAAATCGATGTTAGAAATACTAACAAAGCAGTTTGAGGACAATGTGCAAGCGTGGCACTTGGATGCGGAAGGGCAGTATGGACCTACAATCAACAAACAGAAATCCGCCTTCCGTCTGCAGAAACACTTTGCAGAGCAGGCGTCCAAGCGCACCCAAGAAGCCCAACGGGAAGCTGCGGGTGTGCTAGAAATGCATCTTCCGCCGGGGCGGAGCCAGGCGTCGTAGGGGAAAAGCTGTTGAAGGCCGCGATCATCAGCGTGAAAGGTGCCGACGTCACCTTAAGACGTGAAAGTGATCAGAAGGAATTCACGATCAAACTCTCAACCCTCTTCACTAACGGTCAGCGAATGATCCGGACGATGCAGCGACAGTTCCCTCCCTCCCTCGCGTTAGTGCCTGATGGTCTCGACACGCCGCTTGATCCATTTGGACGCATCCGCAAGTTCGTGGTTGGCATAGAATTGTTCCAACATCTCGTAGCGTTTCATAGGATCGAATCCTATCGCGAGGTGCAGTTTTCTAAGGCACACGGGGCACAGCCGCAGAGGGGCTCGATCCGTCTCATGTAGGCTTCCAGAGCCATTCAAGTTGCAGTGATAGTGAGCGCAATGGCGCGCTCCAAACATGTGGCCCATCTCATGCGAAAGCACTTTGCAGGCGCGCCTGAGGACCACGGGATTTGAGAAATCCACCTGCACCGTGCCGTTTCCAGGAAGGGTCGGATCGTAGCGGGCA
>JBLHHN010000128.1:0-14890 GCA_047616785.1 Verrucomicrobiales bacterium | reverse complement strand
CGGTCGTCGCAGGGTCGGGAAGACCTATTTGATTCGGCAGTTTTTCCAAGCGGATCTGTGCTTTGAACTGTCTGGTCAACTCGGAGGAACCCTCAGAGAGCATCTGACGCATTTCGCCTCCGCGTTAGCGACCGCTAAAGGAGAGGACCAACGAGGAGTCATCCCAAAGAATTGGCAGGAGGCATTCCATCAACTAACCCGCTTTCTCGATTCTCTCCCCAAACCAAAGAAAGGACGAAAACGGGTGATCTTCTTCGACGAGGTACCATGGCTCGCATCGCGTCGTTCCCGCTTTCTCATGGGCTTGGACCATTTCTGGAACAGTTGGGCATCCCGATATCCTCACATCGTCCTAGTCATCTGCGGATCCTCGACGTCTTGGATGATTGAGAAAGTTCTGAGAGATCGAGGAGGCCTCCACAATCGGGTCACCGCTCGTTTACGATTAGAGCCCTTTGATTTAAGCGAAACGGAACACTATCTCCAAACAAGAGGGCTTCGCTACACGCAACGCCAAGTCTTAGAACTCTACATGATCATGGGAGGGGTCCCGCATTACTTGAAAGAGCTTCGCCCTGACATTTCATTAACACAGAACATCGACAAGATTGCCTTCACTCGGAACGGATTGCTACGCGACGAATTTGATCAGCTCTACGCTGCGCTCTTTGATAAACCAGAGCGTCATGTCATGATCATTCGCACCTTGGCTAAAAAGCGTACCGGTATGACTCGCGGCGAATTGCTGATGACCTTGAAGGAGACCGATGGGGGCCGTTTCACGAAGATCCTATCAGAGCTCGAGGAGTCCGGCTTTATCATGCGAGCAAGTTCCTTTGCCCACCCTAAATCAAGATCCATCTACTATCTCGCAGACGAATACTCGGCTTTCTATCTGCGATGGATTGCACCAACAGACTCGCCAAAGACCGGAGGCACCTGGCAGAAGAAGCAATCAGAAAGCAATTGGAAAGCTTGGAGTGGCTTCGCGTTTGGAACCATCTGCTTGAAGCACGTCGCAATGATAAAGCAAGCGTTAGGTATTCCAGGTGTCCACACCGAAGAATCCTCTTGGAGGTATCACAGCAATGACCCGTCGGAACCCGGAGCACAGATTGATCTCGTCATTGATCGTGGAGACGAATGCATCCATCTTTGCGAAATCAAGTTCTCTGATACTCCCTTCGTCATCACGAAAGCCTACGCAGAGAACTTACGCCACAAGATGGAAACATTTCGAAGAAGAACAGGAACAAAGAAATCACTGTTTCTAACATTCATCACGTTACATGGCGTCAAGAAGAACGATTGGTCTTTGGAACTTGTCACCCATAGCATAGATGGCGAACCTTTGTTCGTAGCTCATCCATCACGCGACGAATCTCTCATCTAGATCCAAACTCTTTCTCTATCACATGAAATCCGACCAATCCATCGATCTCTCACGCCTAGCATCTTGGTATGCGAGCCAATGCAACGGGACCTGGGAACAAGAATGTGGCATGCGCCTTGAGACGCTGGACAATCCAGGCTGGTGCCTCACCGTCGATCTCCACCACACCGCTCTGGGAGAGAAGGAAATGAAAGAGATCTCCGAAGGGTGCGATGCCGATGCGATGCCAACCACTCCGGTCTGGATACATTGCTCCGTCCAGGAAAGCCAGTTTGTCGGGGCCTGTGACCAGACACAGCCGCATCGATTGCTCGAGATCTTCGAGGCCTTTCGCAATGCGCCGTAGTTTTTCCCTCTTCTGAGAGACTCGATATCGTGATAAGGTCGGTGATGGTTCGACGCATCCTCAATCTTTTCCTACTGCATTCCGTCGTCATGGCGTCATCGTTTTCTCAAAACACTCCAAGCAAGTCGTTCACCTGGAATCTCCGCTCACGTGTCGATTCGGCTCTGAAACAGGAAGAGCAACGCTGGGATGCCGAGGACACGGCTTTCATCGTCTGTGACATGTGGGACTATCATCACAGCATCAATGCAGTCCGACGTTTGAAAGAATTCGCGCCATGCCTGAATGCCGTCCTGACAGAGGCACGTCGTCGTGGAGCCACCATCATCCATGCGCCGAGTGATTGCATGTCATTCTATGAATCGCATCCGGCGAGGAAACGGGCTTTGGCCGTGAGCGCAGCGAAGAATGCACCCAGTGGTATCGCAGACTGGTGTCATCGCATTCCTGAAGAGGAAAAGGCCACCTATCCGATCGATCAATCCAATGGTGGTGAAGATGATGACCTCGAAGAACACGCTGAATGGGCTGCGCATCTCAAGTCCATCAGTCGAAATCCCGGCACGCCATGGCAACGCCAGAACGAGATACTCACAATCAATGACGACCAGGACTACGTTTGCGCCGAGGGCGATGTGGTCTGGAATGTCCTCGAATCCAAGGGCATTCAAAACGTCGTCCTCACAGGCGTGCATACGAATATGTGCGTGCTAGGGAGGCCCTTTGGTTTGCGGCAAATGAAACGCGGCGGCAAGAACGTCATCCTGATGCGTGACATGACGGATGTGATGTATGAACCCAACAGCTGGCCTTATGTCAGTCACTTCGAAGGCATCGATCTCGTCATGGAGCACATCGAAAAGTATGTGTGTCCAACTGTCACGAGCGATCAGGTCATCGGCGACAAGCCGTTTCAATTCAGCAATGCCACTTCAGCGGCCAAGAAACCAACGAAGACCGAAGTGACTTGGACGCCAAAGCGGGTTCCCAACGATCTCGAAAGTCCATCTACGACGACATGGTGGCGAAGCCTCATCTTGATTCCGAAATCATGGAAAGATCAAGAACCCCACTTGCAGCTGACTTGCTTTGGAACCGATGTCGCCGTGCATCTCAATGGGCACCCGATCAAAGATGGTAAGATCCCTAGCAAGACCGTCAATCTCGGAGCGCTGAATACCCTCACTGTGCGACAATCGAAAAAGAGTTCTCCCGTCGCCGCTGAAGCGCCCTCGATCACCAACGAAAGCGGAGCGACCATTTCGTTGAAAGGCCGGTGGCAGGCACGACTCGGCGACAACTCCGCGTGGGCTCAATTTCCTATCCCGCCTCAGTTTGGAGCCTCTACGGATTACATCTTCGAAATGGCTGCGGAGTGATGTGACTACAAGCCCACCTTCTTTGCGCGGAGCGATTTCACCGTAGGAAACGTCTCCAAATTGTAGGCCCCACCGAGTTCGTTGCGGCGCTGATCACAGCGAGCTCGCATGATGGTGAGCGCCTCTGCCTTGCTCGGATCGCCGACGAAGTTCTTGAGCTGATCAGGATCCTCTTCCAGATCATGGAGGAATTCGAAGGGTGGGTCTTGTTCGAAATACCTCGCATACACATAACGCTTTCCGCGGATGCCTTCCCATTTCGGGATATCAATGCGGTCAAAGAGATGTTCATGGAACGAATCACTTCGCCATGAATTGGGAGCCCTTCCTTTGGCGAGATTGTTAAGGCGCCTCCCTGCATAGTGGGTTGGGGTAGGAATACCCGCGTATTCAAGAACGGTCGCGGGAATATCGATGTTCAGGACTGGGTGATCATCCACGGCCGCTTCACGCACCTGGCGTGGATCAAAGATTATGAGAGGCACTCGAAGTGACTCTTCATAGTGCGACCACTTCCCCGCAAATCCTCGATCGCCCTTGTAGTAGCCGTTGTCGCCATTGAAGATGACCACGGTATTCTCAGCCAACCCTAACTGATCCAATTTCTCTATCAGACGCCCCACCACATGATCCACGCCACTGATCATGCAGTAGTAGGCTTTGACATTCTTCTGATACTTCTCCGGCGTGTCCCAACGCCAGTACCAGCGATCACGATTCATCGACTCGCGAAGAAACTGTGGTTGGCTGGAAAAGATGCGGGGATCTCCCAATCGCGGAGCGGGCATGGTGAGATCGTCATACAGACCATCGACGGCCTTCGGCCACGGGTAGTGATTCTCTTTATCACCATCCTCAGCGTGCGGCGCATTGAAACTCACAGAAAGACAAAAGGGCTTCTCTTTGTCTTGTTCCTGAAGAAAGGCAATCGCGTGATCGCCCGCGATCTCTGACACATGCCGCAATGAGCCATCCACCTGCTTCTTCATGTAGGGACTGCGATTCAACGGGACAAACTTGTCGAACATCGCTTCCTTCTGCCCCTTCAGGACACTCACCCCAAACTTACCGACGAATCCCGTACGGTAGCCTGCGCGACGCAGCACCGCTGGATAGCTCGCCTCCGTGTGCCGTGTCGAGATCGGTGGCGTGCCGAAGGTGTACTTGTGCGTGCGCTCGTGCAACCCTGTCAGGATCGAGGCCCGACTCGCCGCGCAAATGGCAGTCGTCACACAGGCATTGGTGAAACGAGTCCCCCGCTGAGCCAAGCGGTCAATGTGAGGGGTTTTCAAAATAGAATGCCCCGCGCAGCCCAGAAACTCTGCACGCTGATCGTCAGACAGAATGAACAGGATGTTCGGCGGAGGAGACGATTCCGCTATGCTCGAGGCAAGACTAGAGACAGCAAGGAGAAGCCAAAGAGAGATACGCATGGAACCACTATGGCAACTCAAGACAACAGGGCAAGAGCCGTTATGGCTTCTCGCACTGAGAGTGCACTAACAGCACCCCTTTTCCGGCATCGCTCTTTCTAACCTTTGTGGAAGATCCGCCTCTTTTTTAGAACGCAGCCGCTTTCTCCGGCGCAGCTTTGGAGGGCGCTGAGTTGTTCTTGCACGCGCTCTTCCAACTCAGTAATCGGATCTCGTGGGTCACCCACATTTGCCACTCTGCTGCTTAAGCGAGAAGCTTTTGATCTTCGGGTGAGAGCGGCTTCTTCTGCTGTTACAAGCTCCATATTCTCTTCCCGCCATAGAACTATCATTGCCAAACATTACGTTTCCTCGTCCTCGAAGAGAGCGAGTTGACCTGGATCATCACGGTCATCCAGATCGCTGTGAAAACGGACACCGGCTCCTAGCAGACGGACATGGCGATCTTCGGCGCGTTGCCAGCCTTCTTCCAAGAGGGTCTCGTAGATCTCCCACTTGGGCTCGCTGGTCTGCCGTTCCACGGTAGTTTGTTGGAAGTCGCTAAACTTCAGCTTCACAAATGCACCTTTGATTCGTCGTTTGGCATGATGCGTCGTGAGGTCTTGGACGAGTTCCTCCCAGATTTCTTGGAGCTTGGGGATGCTCTGCTCAAAGTTTGTCAGGTCTTCTCGGTAGGTCCGCTCGTTGCTCACGGATTTCCGCACCCGCGAGGGTTGCACGGGGCGATCATCGACGCCCTGACTCAATTCATGGAGTTCTCCTCCGAATCGGCCAAGTCGTCTATGCAACTCCGTGATAGATTTTTCGAGAACATCCCCACACGTTTCGATACCGAGATTGGATAGGCGTTGCGCGGTCTTCTTTCCGACTCCCCAAAGCTTGCGCACCGGCAAAGCTGCCATGAACTTAGCCACCTCTTCAGGAGTGACTTCAAATTGCCCGTTGGGCTTCTTCCAATCACTGGCAATCTTTGCTATCAGTTTGTTAGGTGCAATGCCAGCCGACGCGGTCAGGCCAGTGGTCTCGTGGATCTGCGTGCGAATCTCCAACGCGACAGAGGCTCCGGTTGAGCGCCAATGGCTGACATCAAGGTAGGCTTCATCGAGCGAGAGTGGTTCAATCAATTCTGTGAAAGGGGCGAGGATCTCGCGAATGCGTTTCGACTCCGCGCGGTAAACATCGAAGCGCACGGGCATAACCACAAGGCGCGGGCAGCGTTGCAAGGCCTTGAAGGTAGGCATCGCCGAGTGGCACCCAAAGGTTCGCGCTTCATAGTTGCAGGTGGTAAGAACGCCGCGCCGTGACGAACTGCCTCCGACAGCGACAGGTTTCCCCTCAAGTTCGGGGTGATCACGTATCTCAATGGCCGCGTAGAAACAATCCATGTCGATATGGATGATCTTACGCGTCGCCTCGTTCGTCATTTCTCTGCCAGGCAATCTCTCAGAATGGACTCCTGCGTCGCCGCCATGCACTCGAAATCTTCCGGCGTCTTGTCCAAGTAACCGGCGAGATGCAGAAGCCCATGGATGATGTAAAGGGCTACCTCATCACGCAAGGAACGCCCGTAGTCCGCGGCTTGCCGCTCCGCCGTCTCAATGCTGATGAGCACTTCCCCATGATGAAAAGTGATGACATCCGTGGGCTCAGGAAGATCCATGAACAGCGCATGCAAATGGGCGATGGTGGCATCATCAATGAGGGTGATCTCGACTTCTGTGAGCGATGAGAGGACACTCTCAGGACGTTGCCTTCCGATCACCTTGGGCAAGGCCTCGTGGCCTAACTGATTGAGCCACGCAATATCAAGCAAATGAGTGAGACCTGAGTGATCCGTGAGCAGGATCTCGGGCAGCGCATCCATCAAGCGGCATCAATGACCCGAAGCCGCTTTGTCGCGGAGGGATTGTTCTTTGTCTCCGTATCATCATCCCGTTTGGCCGCCTTGGGATAGGCGATGCGCGTGTGCAACATGCTGATAAGGGTCTTAGTGAAGCTTTCTTTAATCAAAGCCACCTCGCGTAAAGTCAGATCGCAATCGTCTAACTGACCATCCTTGATCCGTGCTGTGACAATGTCTTCCACGAGCTGCTCGATCTTCGAATGGGTCGGCTTTTCCAAGCTCCGTGAAGCGCTCTCCACAGAGTCCGCCAAGCTGATGATGGCGCTTTCTTTGGTTTGTGGCAGAGGCCCCGGGTAACGGAAATCCTCTTCGTTCACCTCCGGAATGTCTTCCTCACGCGCCTTGCCTTCTTCCACGAGCTTACGCACTTCGTCCTGCTTATCCAGAGCACGACGGTAGAAATAATAAACTAGGGAATTCCCATGATGCTCTTGAATGGCACCAATGATAGGGACTTTCAGCTTGTGCTTCAATGCCAAATCCACGCCTTCCTTCACGTGTGAAAGGATCACGAGCACGCTCATGCTCGGCGAAAGATCATCGTGCGGGTTGTCCTCTGGATTGATATTCTCAATGAAATAGGTCGGCTTCTTAAGCTTACCGATGTCATGGAAATAGCTGCACACTTGGCACTGGATGGCATTGGCCCCGATCTTCTCAGCGGCACTCTCCGCGATCCGCGCGACGACCAAACTGTGATGATAGGTCCCAGGAGCTTCGATCGTCATGCGCTTGAGCAACTTGTGATTCAGGTCGGCCAACTCTAGCCATGTGATATTCGTCGTGATACCGAACAACCCTTCGAGCAATGGCAGGAAGCCTCCAACAATGCCAGCGGTGATGATACCAACAAGCAAGACGGTGAGGATCTGCACGCCGACGACTGGTGGGCTGATCGCGCTGAAGTCTTCTAGCAGAGAAATGTGGCCAAGGATCAGTGACAAGATCAACGAGATCAGCCCAACATAACAACCTGCACGCATGAGCCGACCTCTCTTGCGCAGGTCATGAGTCGCGTAGACAGCGACCATTCCGGCAAGCAGACTTCCCAAGAGAAAGTCGTAGAGCATGGTCTCTTCGACAATAAGACAACCGAAGATGCCTCCAAAGATCGTCGCAAAGACAGCCTGACGTCGCCCTAACAATACCGACAACGCCATCGGCGCCAGGGCATAGGGGATGAGGAGAAAGAGGAAGTGCTGCCCCATCTCTGCGCTCTGATTCAATGCTGGCAAGAGATCCACAATCAAGCTGCACAGCCTAACCAAACTGAGTTGCACCAAGACCGCCCCAAACATGAGCATGGTGCGTCCATTGTGCGCGAAACTGATCGGATGATTCGCGTAGAATTGAACAAACGCAGCGAAGAAGACCAGGCCTCCAATGACGGAAGCTTTCAGCGGGTCCTGACCGAAGACTTGCCTGACATCTGCCGAGTAGATTAGCGCGATCAGCCCACCATAGAAGCCTAAGAAGATCAGCGCCTTGATAAGGGGGCTCTGCTCAAGCATTTGGCGAATCTCGCTTTCGCCCTGTTTGCGCCGTTTGCGAGTGGTCGCGAGTCCGCGCCGCTGCAATTGTAGGCGTTTGATGGATGGGAACATGAGGAGAAAGGGCAGACGACGAAACGCGAAACCGCGTTCAGGCAAAGGATTCCTGCCGGGAAAGAAGGGGAGCAGCTAGGGAGGAGGGCAACTTGAGCATCAAGGAATACCTGGATTCGAGAACTCTAGAGAAGGTGGAAAATATTTCGCTGGATTGAAACTTTAGCTGATCCCAAGGACATGCCAAGTGATTTCAGTGCTTGTTATAACGCAAATATTGATCATTGACTTTCACAAAATAGGTTCACAAATTCCCGCTTAGGAAATCTGTTATCTGGCGATCCCTTTCTTACTTCGCAGGATTCTTCGGCGTGCCAAGATGGCGCAGGCAAGTCATCCAAATCACCGCAAATCCTGCCAAAGATAGAACAGTGCAGATCACACCTTTGATAGGCTGCAGCAGGATGAAATATCCAATCCCGAAAGTCATGCCATAGATGAACAAGAGGCCACCAATGAAGTTAGGCAAGAGCCCTTTCGCGACGGGCTCAAGATCAGTGTCAGTCGTGCGATAAGGCCCCCAGAATCCACCCGGTTGCACGCGTTTGTAAAAGGCGCGCAATTGCTCCTCAGGCTCAGGACGCGTCATGAAGGTCACGGCCAACCAAGAGATCAAGCAGACCGGAACGATGATCAGCAATTGCAAATGGAACTCCCACTTGATGCCAAAGAACTTCGGAAGGGTTTCGAAGAGTTCGTAGGTAACGTTAGGGTCAGCGCTAGACTGAACGTAGGCAGTCACATGAAAGATCGTGGCAATAATGAAAGAAGTCGCGAGGGCGGTGATCTCCGACCAAGCGTTGACCCGCCACCAGAACCAACGAAGAATGAGGACAAGACCAATGCCAGCTCCCATAGCCCAGACATAAGACCACGCCTTGCTCACACTGCCAATTTTCGTCGAAAGGATGGCAGCAATGAGCATAAGCACCACCGTGATGACACGGCCTGCCAGAACGTAATGTTTCGGCCCTTTATCTTTCACAAAGAAGCGCTTGTAGAGATCATTGACCAAGTAGGAGGATCCCCAGTTGAGATGACTATCAATAGTCGACATGAAGGCAGCTAGGAAACTGACGATCAGGAGCCCCTTCAGGCCAGAGCCAAGCACTTCCTGCATGACAAGTGAGTAACCGGCCTTATCACCCACATCATTTCCTGCAACATCCTTGAAATCCGCAAGATCAGGAAAGAGAGCGAGCGAAGCCATGGCAACGATGATCCAAGGCCATACCCGCAAGGCGTAATTCGCCAGGTTGTACCAAAGAGTCCCTAACAATGCATGACGTTCGTCTTTGGCCGACATCATCCGTTGGATGATGTAGCCACTGCCATCCGTACCATGATGATTCCACGGCATGAGAAGTATCAGGACCAAGACATTGAAAAAGGGCGATGTGAGAAACTCTTTGATACTTGGACTCTCAGGCGGTGATGGGAAGAGTTGCAACGTCGTCTCATTTACCGGCGGGATCTGACGAAGCTCATCTTTGAGACGGTTCGCTTCGGCGTTCTTTGAAATGTCTTCGTCGGTCCCTTCCGCCGCCTCTTCGATGGCGGTGAGTTGTTCGACCAACGGCGCGCGTTCTTTCGCGGCGAGGTCAAGCTTCTCAATGAGTGCCGACATGCCACCCACATGATCGATGGCAACATAGGCGAGGACGATGGCACCGATCATTGCGATGACGAACTGCACGACGTCGGTGACGACCACGCCCCAGAATCCTGACAGAAGCGAATACAAGAGCGCGATGGCGACCAAGGCCCACATCGCGGAGGTCTTGTCCGCTCCCATGGTCACGGCGAGAACAGAACTCATGCTCTCCAGCACCCACCCCATGACAATGAGATTGAAGATGATGCCAAAGTGAACGGCTTTGTAGCCGCGCAGAAACGCTGCAGGCTTCCCGGCGTATCGCAACTCGAGGATCTCGTTGTCTGTGAGGACACCAGCCCTTCGCCAAAGACGCGAGAACAGAAAGACACCTAACAAGCCACTTAAGAGCCAGTTCCACCAGAACCAGTTCTTCCAAATCCCATCGACTCGGAGATACTCGGTAATCGCCAGCGGAGTGTCCGCGGCGAAGGTCGTAGCCACCATGGAGGTGCCTAGCACCCACCATGGAAGAGAACGCCCCGCTAAGTAATACTCTTCAGAGCTCTTACTAGCACGTTTCGCATAATGAACACCGACCCATAGAGCAAAGATAAGGTAGGCAATGATGATGGACCAATCGAGGGCGCTGAGACTCACGCCTGCGAACTTAGGGGGCCCGATGGAATCATGGCAATGAGATCCTTTCTCTCAGCGAAATGAAAGATTCTGTGGTAAGGTATCGTAACCCTCATAACTACCATTTCATCTTAGCTATGCAGATTCTCCCTTTCCTACTTTTATCGCTCGCGACACTCATCTTTGCGGCCAATTGCAGCCATCACAGCTCGGCTGATTACCGTTCTCCCACGGCCACGACGATCTTGAACGCACCGGTCGGGGATTCCACCTCAAACTACGAGCGGCACGCTCTCCGCCTAACCAATCAAGAACGGCAACGTCATGGTCTCCGTCCCTTGCGTCACAATGCTCAGCTCGCTCTGGCTGCGAAACGTCACTCGGCCGTCATGGCCAAGCACGGCTACGTCGGGCACCACGAGCCCGGCGGCACTGACAGTTCCATGAAACGTTCCCGCAAAGCTGGCTACAAGCCACAGCGAGTCGGCGAGAATGTCTACGGCCCAAGGATGTCGATGTCTGCCATCGACCACGCGATTCTTGGTCCGGACGACGCGGTGAAAAGCTGGATGGAAAGTCCAGGCCATCGTCGCAATCTGCTAGACCCAAAGATGAAAGAGGTCGGCCATGGCTACGTGAACGGATTCTGGACTCAAGTTCTCGGCGCTCCTGATCGTTACGAAGCCGAGAAAGTCGCCCCAAATTCGCGCCCTCGCGGAACTCTCAAGAAGCCCGCTCCCGAGGCTTTCAACTGGACCAATCTCTAGGAGCGCGCCGTGTAAGTACGCGATGAGGATCATTGGCTAGGCTTTCGAATGGCCAACATTTTCACTTTAGTCCCGATCACATTCCTTGCTGGATGGGTCGTGGTGCAACTCGTAGCTTTCGACGAGGATACCCGCTGGTGAGACCTTCTCATTGAGCAGCTTGACCATCTCCTGACCGACCTCGACAGCCTCGGCTTAGAGAGTGCCCATCTTTAGATTCATAAGGAGACTGAGAGGCAACCTGTTTAAGCACGGCCATAACTTGGGTCTTGAGAAAAGAGTGATACTCCTCGACATCGAGAGCCGCCATTTCTGCATGGGTCACTTTGTATGTGCAAACGCCTCCAATGATGACGGGGTTGCCATTGCTATCAGCCACGGTGGTCTTTGGAATATCTGGTGGATGCTCGCAAGATCATAGCCAAAGGTGCTGTCGATATCGTCGACGAAGCCGTCACCATGTTAAACGGACACGGCTACAAACTCGACGATCACACCCGAACCCATTTGGGTCAGTTCTCTGCTCGTCGTCATCTGCGGGGAGGGGAAGGTGCAACCGACCTACTCAGTCAATGACGAGCACGGAAGAGAGTGAGACGGGCTCGACGGCTGCGTTCGGCGGGGCATCCCGGATGTCATCATCAGTGAAAAATGCACCCTCAGGACCCGCGGAAATAATCTCCACCGCACTCTTTGAAATCACGTGAAAGAAGAAGGGCTTGCCCCAGCGATCGATGATCTCGTTGTCCACAGAGACGGCGGGATGACCTTCCGGGATGTAGGCGATTGATCTCGGGTTGTCTCCGTTGAGAGCGGCCACAATCTCTTGATGGATGCCCAGCGGCATCCGCTTGAAGACACTCGCGTAATCGGCAAAGAGCATCCCTAGCAACCGCACATCATTCTGCGGAACGGTTTCCATGCTGTTCAGATCATCGAGTAAGGAAGGCGGCAAGTCCGGATTCCGCCGGCAAGGATCGGATTCAGGACGAATGACTTCAGAATCATCCGTAGAGATCGATTGATACGTTAGGCCTTCCGCTTCGGAAGCAGTCGTATTCTCTTCGATCTCTGGGCGAATCATTTCTTTCCAAAGAACCCCTAACATCGCGATGCCGACAACCAACAGGAGTGCGAGAAGAATGAGTGGCTTGCGTTTCATGATTGAATCTGCCTCTTTGACAAACTCATGAACCCGAGATCTGCGTTGTCGAAGTTCCCAAGGTTGGGAAAGATACCGGCCAGGTTGGAATCACTCACTCCAAACCATTTGGCCAAGGTCGCACTGTATTGATCCACGGATGTTTGGGGAATCCAACGACCGCGACGCGTGTCTTGCTGATTGCCTTCGGTCAGTTTGAGGGCAGGGAATTGTCAATAGATATTGTTTCCTCGAACAGGCCCTCCCATGACAATGTGATGGCTGCCCCAGCCATGATCGGAACCACGACCATTCCAATCAAAGGTCCGTCCGAATTCTGAAGCCTTGAAACTGGTCACACGATTACTTTCACCCAGCGACTGAACAGCCCCATGAAACCCTGTGAGAGCCGAGTCAAGATTGCCCAACAAATTGGCGTGTTGACCGAGCTGGTCTCCATGGGTATCAAATCAGCCGGTCGCGCAGAAGAAGATCTGTCGGCGCATCCCAAGAGATTTCCTTGCCTGAATGAGTTTAGCCACGACGCGCAATTGATTTCCAAGGCTGTTGTCAGGAATCGTATCAGCGAAGTCACCGGTTTCAGCGATGGCACCATTCACAGTATCAATGTCTTGAATGGCACGATTCGAGACATCCGAGAACGCGTTCTCTAACAGATTCTAGTAATCCTCATCAAGGATCCTGCGCAGAGCAGCGTACCGCTCGACACCCTCTGGACTGGAGTCCTGTCCCAGCTTGTAGGCATAAAGCCCGCCACCGGGAAGACGCACCGGCTGAATGGTATCGGCGACCTGAAAGAAGTTCGTGCCGCCCAGGGAAATCAGCATGGAGAGTGAATCATCGTTGTGACTCGCATGTAACAGGTCGGCGATGCGACCACCCCAACCATTCGGTTGGAAGGCGTTACTGTCGTTGGCGAGCGATGTCCGCCAAAGCACCTTCTTGTCATTATGTGAGATCAGATTTGGCGGCAACTCAGACGTAGGGTTGCGGAACTGATCCAAAGTCGTCGGTGCCAGCAGGGTCCCCACGTTGGCGATCAAGGCAGCGTCTCCTTGACGACTCAGATTGGCCAAGCCACCCATGGATGGATGAATTCCTAACTTTCCCCCATCGTCATTGGCGGCTTGAAGATCGAGAATGGTATTCTGCGCCAATGTGAAAGAACCTCGCCCTGCAGCGTAGTCCGCATACGGTGCCGCCGCTGTGGGTATCAACATGTTAGCGGCGTCATTCCCACCGTAGAGGAACACACAGACGAGTGCCTTGTAGTCATCCGCATCCCCACTATCGCCGGCAGCCGCATTGAGTTGCCGCAGTCCCATCAAGGTGGATAGCATGCTTAAGGATCCCGCTCCGGCACAAGCGGACTTTCGAAGAAAGCTTCGGCGGGAGGTGATGATGTGAGGTGCTTTCTGTGTGTTCATGATTCGCAGGATGTTGACTATTTCTGAATGGCAAACTCGGGAGCGGCGCCAAGGACCTGAAGGACGGCCCTAGCCACGGCCGTGAGATCTCCGCTGTAGATGGACGCGGCTTCTTCAAGATGCGTGCGGGTCTCCGCGTCCAGTGGTCCAGAAACTGACCCTGCCATCATCTCCATCGGCATCATGCCGTAAGTCGTATCCCCGCGCGCCCCTGCGAAGCGGGCATAGCGATCAAGTTCCGGAAGATGCAAGCTTGGAGCCATGGCGATCTGCTCATCGATCCAGCCTGCATAACCTAGCCGTTTCACCTCGGCAATAGCTTCCTCGGTCGGACCAAAGCTTGACTGTAGAAGGAAACGCGACGCTGCCAGATCCGGCATCGACGCAGGCTCGAGGAATGGTTCTCCTGGATAATTACTTCCAAAATCAACCGGATACACAGCGTCGGGGCTATCATCTATCACGACAGTCACACGGCGCACGATTTCCTCAGACTCATTGCCCGCCGCATCGACCACACGATAGCGAACGGCGTATTCCCCGGGTGTCGAGGTGTCCACGTTGTGCTCCACTCTGACACTTTCCGTCACATTGCCATCCACAGCATCGCTCGCAATAATGCCAGGATCCACGAAAGCGCTGTCCACCGTCCATATGATTTCTGGAGCGCCCTGCACGAAGATCACCGGCGCTACGGAATCTGACAATGGCGTCAGTGGCGATAGATTTGCGCCTGGGATGATCTCATACTGCTCAATCCTCGGCGTGTGCCACGCCCCCGCAAAGTGATCGCGAGAGCTGTTGTCTTTCAAACGTGCTTCCAAATAATACTTTTCCCCTTTCTTAAGAACGATGGGACGCGAGACCTGATACTCAGGATACTTCCACCAATCATAGTGTGAGACTGCTTGAGGCGTGAAACAAACCAGCTCTTTATTCTCCGGAGACTCATCCGTGCTGAGATAGAACTCGGCCCAGTCATCACCCGAAATGTTGAATCGATGCACCCCACTGATGTGCGTGTGAAGATAACCTCGAATGCGCGCACCATAGGCATCGCCGAAATTCTCAGGAATCTCCAAGCCTCGAATCTGAGTTCGCGCATCAGGAGCATCAGGAAATGAGTCCGCGCTCAAGAGATCCGTCACGCGATAGCCGCTAATTCCTTGGTAGATCTCACATAACAATGAACCCGTCTCTTCAGTCATACGATCGAAGACCCGCACGACAAGTTGATCTGTCC
>JBLHHN010000127.1:0-14993 GCA_047616785.1 Verrucomicrobiales bacterium | reverse complement strand
TCCAACGGTAATCTTTGGGATCTTTCACCAAACCGGCACGCACTGGGTTCAGATCAATGTAGGCCGCCATCGTCAGCAGCACCTTCTCATCGTTCTCCACCAGCACGCTCTTAAACCGATCCTCCCACAACGGCCCCTTCCTTCCCACACGCTTGTTGTACCACCAGGTGAAGCGCTTCTTCAGTTCCTGCATGAACACCGACACATCGTACATCCGCACCAACAAACGCTCTCGATACTCAGGATACCCGAGCTCTGGCGACTGCTCTTTCATCCGCGCCAACATCTCGCCAGCCTCCGTCACCCGCTCCCCTCCCGAGACCAAGCTCAAGCGTCGGAGGATCTCCTCCGCGTTCGGCACCTGCACCAGGAGATGAAAGTGGTTCGACATGCAGCACCAAGTGATCAACTCCACCCCCGCAAAGGCACAATGCGCCTCCAAGAACTCCCGAAACTTCTCCTTCACCACGCGGTCAAAGATGAAACGTCCCTCGATCACCCGTGACATCAGATGATGACAATTCGCCGCCGCACCTGGATCCCCTGCGATTCGTGCTCTTCTCATTGGACCACCGTTTCACACGATCGCGTTGCTGTAAATAGTTTCTGTCCCCATTTTTTTCTTGTGGGATATGACTTTGAAGATGGGTTCATACCCACCTCAAATAATAGCTATAATTAAAAGATCAGGCTATATTTTTAGCGCGATTTCATGCGCAAGCCCTGTTCCACAGTGGCTATTATCCTATGGAATTCTCAAACGGTAGTATTCTTCATCGCTAGAAATGGTGTCCTCCAAGACTCTTATGCTGAGCACCTCTTCAGTGGGAAACGAAGTCACGGTCTGCCAGGAGTCGGTTTGGAGGTTTCCAATCGCTTCGATGTCGTAAGCGATGTCAGGTTGCGCTTCGAAGTGAAGTCGAACAGTGGTCGCATCGAGTCGTTCGATTCGAAGCATAGGCGGAATGATAGGATCACCGGGACCCTCTCGTTTCACGAAAACGCCAGGGGTGCCACCGGGATCAGAACTTGCTATCCAGTCGGAAGACTGAACGGCAGCGGTGATAGGATCTAGAACTTCTAACGAATGCCCTAACCCATCGGACAGCCCAGGCCATGCGGACTCTTGATCGTCATCGAATGTGATCGATGTGATGCGCTGATCGTTGGCGTTGAGAATTTGGATCTCTTCACCGTCATTGGCAAGGTGTCGACGATAGGTTCCGAAGAAATCGACCTCAGGATAGGCTTCTCTGAACGCGGCAGGATCGTCGTTGGGAATGAGCACGACGATCTGATCAGGTACCAGACAAGTTCCGGGAGGAAAGCGATAGTCGATCCCTTTGACGTAGAATCCTGTGAGATCCAAGTTCGCGAGACTCACATTCATGAATTCCACAAACTCGAGTGCTTTGTTCTCTTGAGGATGGTACATCACTTCCGTGATGCGGAGCGGGAATCCCACGGGTGACGTCAGATAGAGTTTTTCATACAACGGACTGGAAGTGCCAGTGTCTTTGTCGATCACACGGGCTTTCAAACGTGTGGCTTCTGTGATCAAGATTGGTGCATTCGCATCATATTCCACGGCTGTGGGAGATGGTCCGCCGCCCGAAAGTCGAGGATCGCTTCCGTCCACGGTGTAGTAGATCGATCCATCGCGATTGGGATTCTCCATCGTGATTTCCGAGTCAGGTTCTAACATCGTCTCGATAGACGAAATCACAGGAGGTTCCAAGTCCGGATAGAATCCGCGCTGTCGGAGAACATCGATGAAGATGGCAACGTTGCCTTCCATGAGGTCTAACACCGCATCACGATTCGGAATGAAATCATTGGCTCGGGTGTGAGGCTGGTCCTCCTTACCCCATGAAGAATCTCCCCAACGCGCGGATTCAGCGACGATGGCGTTCTCGATATGATCGGCGAGACGTTGGAAACGGGCGCGGCAATTGGCATCGGTCAGAGCACCGTCATTGAAACAGTGCCTATAGACGCGATCGGCAAAGGTCATGAGGAAGTCTTCATTCTCAGACAGTGCTAGCCAGATCTCGGGAAGCGTGTTTCTGTCAGAATCGAAGGCTGGGTGCACCCATGCGGTGGGATTCGAACCGAGATAGCCTTCCAACGTCCAGAAGGCGTATTCAGAATCCCAGGCGAAGTAACGGATCTTGCCGGGAGGATCATGACGCACGCCGGCGTAGAAATTGTTGTGCGGCCAGTCACCCATCCCAACGAGCCAATTGAGCAACACATAGTCACAATACGCTTCCACATCGATTCGTTCTCGTATGTTCTCGTAACGATCCGGTTGGTCTAGATTTCGCAGGCTCGAGGAACTCACCGTGTCGTCCCAGTAGGAGGCATCACCATTGACCGTGCCTCCATGATTGATGGCGTAGAAATCCTCGACATCTCCACCCATGTAGCTTGAGATGAATTTCTCATCCGGGCGTTCTGCGATGTTGTAGAGGCCGAAATACAGCCCGTTGATGTAGAGATGGACAAAGACACTACGCGAGCCCATGCCGCTGATGGCAATTTGTGAATCTCGGACAAAGGGATCACGCAAGTAAGTGCTAGGCTCGTGCTTCCATGCGTCATCTTTGGACCAATTGGTGTTGCCGCCCGCGCGGAGCACGATGCCATCGAAAGAACTCTCTCCATTGCCACCGAAGTGCACGGCGCTCTCGAACAGCGGATATTTGAGAGAGCCTTTGCCATAGTCTTTCTTGAAGAGGATCCTGAGCGACTTCTTTCTCGCTTGATCCCCCGCCCCTCCGCCTTGCATGCGCGCGCCACAGTCGATCTGGAATCCTCCGAATTCCGCGCAGGCTTCTTTGTTAGGGTAAATGAGCTCTAACGAAGTTGCGCGTTCATAGTCGACACCTCGGCGGGTTTGGTTCTCGAAGAGGAAATTCAAGTCCTTGAGTTCCATGACCACTGACAATGTCGGGATGTCTTGGAGATGCTCGACAATATCGCCATTGTTCGCGACATCATCGAGTACCTCTGGGTCCATGGCCCAATCAAAAGTGTGCGGTCGATCTGGCCCATTGCGCCCTGAGACGATCTGCATGGGGAAGCCTTCTGGAGTGGCCTCTTGATTGGCGACCTGATCAATGAACAGGAAACTATGCGTTTCTACGGATGTCGTCTCTCCGTTGGCGATCGCGATCGCACGTAGGATGGTCGTCTTGTCGATTTGAAGAGGCTCTGAGTATATAGCGCTCTCTGGTGACGGCGCAGAACCGTCGGTCGTATAGAAGATCGACGCTTCTGGCTCGCTTGTTAGACTGAGCTGGAATGGCTCTGCAACCAGTCCTCGCTGATGGCTCCATTCAATCTCTGGAACGGCGCCTTGAAGTGCGGAAGACACGAGGAGAACGCCCCCAAGAAATACGATGAAGGGGTAGATGCGGCTGATGCCCATAACAGGCTAACTTTGCACACGATGGGAACGGTGGTCAATCTTTCCCCTGAACGGCAAAGATGCCGCAGCCTCTTCCAGCTTAAACATTGTCCCGCCCTTCCAGGGCGGTGTCGATGGGACGGATTTTTCCGGTAGTTCCGCTTCGCTGTACTACCGGCTACCTTCTTCCCGTGCCTCCGGCACGATCACTACAGAGACCTTGCTAACTGAAGAGATTTAGAATCGGCGAAGGATAAACGCCGAGAATGAGAATGATGGCAGCCAGGGTGCCGAGAGAGACCTTGGTCAAGGTCGAGGTGGTCACCGTGCGATCGTCTTCGGCGTCATCCCAATACATGGCGCGCACGACCTTAAGATAGTAGTAGAAACCAGCACCCACGCCGAGAACGGCGAGAGCGATGATGACGTAATAGCTGCTTTGGAGCGCTAAGAGGAAGACGTAGAACTTGCCGAAGAAGCCAGCCGTGAAAGGAACCCCTGCCAGTGAAATCATGGCGATGAGCAAGACGAACGCTAGGAAAGGAGAACGCTTGCTGAGGCCTTTGTAAGTGGAGATGTTCTCGCCGCCTAACTGATCGCGGACCAAGCACATGATATGGAAAGCGATCAGCGTCATGCAAAGGTAACCACCGAGGTAAAGAGCCATGACCCCTTGCACATTCACTTGAGACCCCGTGGCTCCAGAACATCCCAGGGCGAGCAGGAGGAAGCCTGCGTGCGAGATACTCGAATAGGCGAGCATGCGTTTGAAATTCTCTTGCTGCATGGCCGCGAGATTTCCTAACAAGATGGTGGCACCGGCGATGGCCAGGATCAGTGTGATAAGCTGGGGTGCGTGGTTGTTCTCGATGAACGGCTGGAGAAGCCGATACCCCACAACGAAACCTGCGGCTTTCGATCCGACGGATAGGAAGGCTGTGATCGGCGTGGGTGCGCCTTGGTAGACATCCGGAACCCAGATCTGGAACGGGACGGCAGCCACTTTAAAGCAAAGACCGACCATGATCATGGCGAGCGCAAAGAGCAGCGCCTTGGGATGCAAGTTCATCGGCGATTGATCATTGGCGAGCTGAGCCGCGATCTTGGACAGCTCCGTTTCTCCACTGAGTCCGAAGAGCCAGGTCAGGCCATAGACAAAGAATCCGGTGGAGAGCGCGCCGAGGATGAGATACTTCACGCCGGCTTCGAGAGAACCGACATTTCGCCGAAGGAAGGCGACGAGGACATAGAAAGAAATGGTGACCAACTCAAGGGCGACAAAGATACTAACAATGTCCTTAGCCGAAGCCATCCACATGAGCCCAGCACAGGTGAAGAGTGGTAGGTAGAAGAACTCCCCTAACCCAGCACCTGGTTTCTCCTGATCGGCGCCCATGTAATGCTGAAGCACGCCTCGGTAATCCAGCCCCATGATGAGGACGACGATGGTTGTGATGAGAGCGAAGCCTTTGTAGAAGAGAGCGGTGGGATCGACGGCGTAGAAGGTCCAGAGGGGCCAATCGGCATCACTTTCGTTGGGGCCACGGACGAAGAAGAGCGCCAGAAAGATTACGAACAGGCCCACAATTCCCGCTTTGGCGATGAACGATTTATCAGCTTTCTCGACAAAGGCCTCCATCAGCATCAGAACGATACCAAGGACGACAACGGCGGCTTCTAGGTAGTAGGCGGGCATGATTTAGAAACTGAGAAGATCGCTGAATAGGCGCGGGTAGAATCCGATGACTAGCAGAGATGCCACCAGAATCGCGCACGGGATGCGTTGCTCGAGAACGAGGTCTTGAACGGTCTTCATGCCGTCAGGTTGTTCGCCGAGAAAGATGGAACGGTAAGCGCGCAGCATGTAGACGGCGGAGAGGACGACGCCCCAGAGCGCGAGGACGGTGGTCCATTGAAGATAGTTCAAGGCCTCTCCTCGATAGCCTTGGAATCCACCGAAGAAGACCATCACTTCCCCACTGAAGTTGGCGAACCCAGGAAGACCGGCAGCGGCAAAAGCGGCGAGTCCGAAGATGAAGGAAAACATGGGGATCTGTTTGCCAAGACCGCCTAACTTCTCCAATTCCAAGGTGCCCAGTCGTTCGCGGAGCTTGCCACAGAGCCCAAAGAGCAAGGCGATGGAAATGCCATGACCAAACATGAGCAAGACGGCACCAGTGAGCCCGATGGGTTCACCCGTAGTGCCATTCCAACAGGCGATGCCGAGAAACACGTAGCCCATGTGCATGACACTGGAGTTGCCTAACATCGTATCGAGATGCTTCTGAGCAATGGTGACGAAGCCTACGAAGATGATATTTCCTAACAGAAGAACGAGAAGCAAGTTGCGCCACGTTTCCAAGCCTTCAGGTAGCATGGGCGTGAAACGGAGCAGTCCGTAAAGACCAAATTTCTTAAGGACGCCCGCGTGCAGCATGCTCGTGGGTGCTGGCGCGGAAGCGTAAGCGGGCGCGGCCCAGGAGTGGAATGGAAAGAGTGAGACGAGGATGCCAAAGCCAATCAATAGCGTTAAGAAGATCCACCCTTGCGCTTTGGCAGGGATCGCTCCGTCGGCGGCGCGTTGTTGCAAGGTGGCGAAATCGAAGGTGAGTCCCCCATTGCTGAGCTGAGCCTGGAACGCGATGAGGCCGGCCAACAAGATGATGCTGCCGACGGCCAGGTAGATTGTGATCTTCCATGCAGTGCCCACGCGATTGTCACCCGATCCCCAGATGCCGATCATGAGGAAGGTCGGGATCAAGGCCACCTCGTGAAAGGCGTAGAAGAAGAAGATGTCCGTGGAACAGAACGCGCCGAGTGCGCCTGCCGAAATCAGGAGCAACGAGATGAAGTAGAGCTTCTCTCGTTTGTCGATCTTGGGTGCCATCCACATGGCACAGAAACTGACAATCACACTAAGAAGCAGCATGATGAGGCTAAGGCCATCAATGCCAACGGCATAACTGATCTCAGGGATCTTCACTACGGAACGGGAGGCCGTGAGTTGGAATCCTGTTTTGGCAGAATCGAAGAGGAACCAGGCAATGCCTCCGAGGAGGAGATTGGCAGCGGTGGCGGCCATGGCAGTCAAACGTGCGGGGGCTCCGAACGCAATGGCAAGCGCGCCAAGGAGCGGAAGGAGGATGATGATATCGAGAATACTCAAAGCGAAATCAGTTAGAAACTCAGGAAGCGAAGACTAGGAGATAAACGATAAGGATGACCCCTACGCCGAAGAGAAAGGCGTAGGCCTGCAGGTTTCCGACCTGAATGCGACGGAAGAGCGATCCAAGACCAATCATGCTCTTGGCGCTGCCACGGCTGGCGATGCCATCGACCACATGGGTATCGATGGCTTTCATGATAAGAGCGACACCGTCTTGAAAGACTCGCACCAGAACGATGTAGAGTTCGTCCAAGTAGAACTTGTCGCGAATGAGGCCGATGGGATTCGAATCGCGCACTTTGCCGCGATACATGACGTATCCCAAGAACGCACCGGCAATCAAGGTGCCAACCGAAACCACCAGCACTTCGGTCGGAACATGCTCATGCACGTAATGCTCTCCTAACACCATCTTGGCAACCACCCTGAAGCCAGCGATCACCGATACCCCTGCCAGAATAACCAAAGGCATGCTCATGACGCTAGGCACTTCCTTGGCGTGATCCGCATGATCCGTCCGAGGCTTCCCTAAGAAGACAACGGTGAATAGACGCATCATGTAGAACGGTGTGAGGAAAGCGACCGCCCCAGCGATGTAGAACATGATCTTATTCCCGTTGTAGGCTGCGGTGAGGATCTGTTCCTTACTGTAGAATCCGCTCGTGATGTAAGGGACCGCAGCAAGCGCGGCGGTGCCGATGGCGAACGTGATAAAGGTGATCGGCATCTTCTTAGCCAGACCACCCATCTTCCACATGTCTTGCTCGTGATGACAGGCGTAGATGACCGCGCCAGCCCCAAGAAAGAGCAGCGCTTTGAATCCAGCATGCGTGTAGAGGTGAAACATGGCCGCATCCGTCTGAGCCAAACCGGCTGCCATGACCATGTAACCCAACTGCGAGAGCGTGGAATATGCTAACACCTTCTTAATGTCATTCTGTTGAGTGGCGATGACCGCCGCGAAGAGAGACGTGATCGCTCCCACCCAGGCGATGATTTGTGCGGCCTCAGTCAGCGGTAGGAGAAAGGATACACGCGCTAACATGAAGACACCCGCGGCAACCATGGTGGCTGCGTGAATGAGCGCGGACACCGGTGTCGGGCCTTCCATGGCGTCGGGCAACCAGACGTGAAGTGGCATTTGCGCCGACTTACCAACCGCTCCGCAGAACAGACAAAGCACCGCGATGCCGAACATCTTCGAATGGGAGGCAGCTGCAGAGATCGCACCCGCTTCCATGTCACTGAAGACGATCGTTCCCGTCATGCCCCAAAGCATGAGAATGCCGATCATGAAACCGAAGTCACCGATACGGTTGGTAAGGAAAGCTTTCTTCGCAGCTTCGACCGGGGCGTTCTTGGTGAACCAATGCCCGATCAGAAGATAAGAACTGACACCCACGAGTTCCCAGAAGATGAACATCATGGCGAAGTTGTCCGCGAGGACGATGCCCGTCATAGAGAACATGAAGAGCGAGAGGCAGCCAAAGTAACGCCCCTTGCTCTCGTCCTTGGCCATGTAGCCTAACGAAAAGATGTGCACCAACGCACCGACCGCGGTGACGATGAGCATCATGGCGCGACTGAGCGCGTCTAGCAT
This sequence comes from Verrucomicrobiales bacterium, assembly GCA_047616785.1. Classification (GTDB taxonomy): domain Bacteria; phylum Verrucomicrobiota; class Verrucomicrobiia; order Verrucomicrobiales; family DEV007; genus JAACDM01. The sequence continues at coordinate 6,815 of JBLHHN010000127.1, read as the reverse complement.
GATGCCGATGTTCAAGTTGAAGTCACCGGCGGCAATCCAGGTGAACGACGGATGATCTTTCGCTGCCTGGAGATGAAGCAGCACACTGATGGCCAGTGTCGCCAACACCGAAGCGACCGAGATGTAGGCACTCAGGGGGCCATTCTTGCGCGTGAAGAGCGAGATGATGACCGCAGCCGCGAGCGGCAGGATGAGAAGAAGCCAAGGCATGAGTTAGGAAATCAAAGCGTGTTAGTTTTTCATGCTGGTGATGTCATCGACACTCGTAGTCCGCCGTGAACGGAAGAGTGCGACGATGATGGCCAAACCAACCGCCACCTCTGCAGCGGCCACGGTGATGATGAAGAAGACCAAGGCCTGACCATTGTAATTGGGCAAGCCGTCCACCAGATTAAACCGGGAGAAAGCGACAAGTGATAGGTTCGCTGCGCTCAGCATCATCTCCAAACTCATGAAGATGATAATCAAGCTGCGGCGGAGCATCACTCCGGTAAGGCCAAGAGTGAAAAGCAGGCCGCTTACAAACAGATAATGATTCAGTGTTACCATTCTTAACTCAGTTTGCGTTTGCTAAGAATGACGACCCCAATGGTCGATACCAGCAGCAGCACGGCCACGATCTGCAATGGAAAATTAAACTTGGTGAAGAGCGTCCGTCCGACCAAATGCACATCTGGGAGTTTATCGTCTTTCAAACGATCCACCGCAGTATCAGGCAAGCCAGGCTCGTCCTTCTCCAAGGTGAGTTCATGCTGTTGGACAGGGAAGCCGACATCGCCTGCCTTGAAACTCGATAATACCGCCGAAAGCTGAACGACAAAGACGATGGCTAGAATCAATCCACCGGCAAAGGACATGTAATTCATGGGCCGATGCTCTTCTGCTTTCAGATCGAGCAGCATGATGATGAAGAGGAATAGCACCATGACCGCGCCGGCGTAGACCAAAATCTGAATGATCCCGATGAAGAAGGCATCCAACTGAATGAAAAGGGCCGCGAGTCCAAGAAAGGACATGACTAGGCACATGGCACTCGTCACCGGATTAAGACTGACCACGACTCCTAATCCGAAGAGGAGCATGATCGCTGAGAATATATAAAAAAGGACGTCCATGCTGTTACTTCAGCTCGTTCCACTTGTTAACCAGGCCTTCACGCACGCCACCAATTTCGTAGAGCTTCTCTTTGTCGTGGACCATGTCTTCGCGAGTGAGCCCCGTGATGGCGTAATCTTTGCGTAGGTAGATTGCTTGTTCCGGGCAGACCTCCTCACACATGCCGCAATAGATGCATCGAATCATATCGATTTCAAAAGTCTTGGGCCGTTTCTCCACTTTCTCCCATTTGTCGCCCTTCTCAATCTCTCCAGCAATGATGGTGATTGCGCGAGGCGGACAAATGAACTCGCATAACTGGCAAGACACACACCGCTCGCGATCCTGCTCATCCTTGACCAACGCTGGGGCGCCACGGTAGTAATCCGGAAGCTCGTCATCCCACTTTTCTTCAGGATACTGCATGGTGACCTTCTTCGATCTCCCTAGCACCATCTTGATGGCATGGCTCAATGTGATCCATAGGCCTTTGACAATGCCTGGCAGATACATCTTTTCGAAGATGCTCAGCTTGGGTCTTTTGACGACGATTGCCATGATTTGTTTGTGAGAGTAAATTTAGCCCTATCTAAAGAACATCAAGATGCCTGCTGTAAGCAGGATGTTAAACAATGCGATCTCGAAGAAGAAGACCCAGCCAAGGCGCATGAGTTGATCGTAGCGGAAACGCGGGATCGACCAGCGGACCCAGATGAAGAAGAGGATGAATACCACCACTTTGGCGAAGAAGGTACCGATGCCCACGAGACCCCAGAAGAGGGATTCGCTACCATCCCCACCCAAACCAAACGGCAAGGACCAGCCACCGAGGAACAAGGTGACCGCGAATCCAGAACCAATGATCATGGCGGCGTATTCACCGAGGAAGAAGAGCGCGAATTTCATCGAGCTGTACTCAGTGTGGTAACCCGCGACCAACTCCGTCTCACACTCCGGTAAGTCGAAGGGCAAGCGGTTCGTCTCGGCGAAGAGTGAGGTGACGAAGATCACGAACGAGATGCCCAAGGGCACGAGCAGAGCCATGTCGCGCACACTGGTGCCCTCAGTAAAGGTGATTGGAAGCAGAGCCCAGCCATTCTCGTGTTGTTGCTGAACGATGCTGCCCAAGTTCAGATCACCATAGATCATGAGAATGGGAATGACCGACAAGCCGAGTGAGATCTCATAGGAGATCATCTGGCTACTCGATCGGACGCCGCCAAAGAACGGGTATTTCGAATTCGAAGCCCAACCCGCAATGACGATTCCGTAAACGCCTAACGAAGCGATGGCGAAGACGAAGAGAATGCCCACATCCAGATCCGCGATGACCATGCGGAAGGGTTCATCCACGAAAGGAATCTTGAGGAATCCACCGAAAGGCAAGACCGCGCAGGTCAAGAGCGCTGGCACCATGGTTAGAGCTGGTGCGAGCCAGTAATAGAATTTCCGAACGTGACCTGGCGTGAGATCCTCCTTGAGGATGAATTTTAGACCATCCGCGATCGGTTGTCCCAGACCTGCGAGACTGATCTTGGTGAAAGGAATGCCCGTCCGATTCGGACCGACACGGTCCTGAAGAAGGGCGCTGAAGCGCCGTTCCGCATACACGGAATACGCCACCATGGGAAGGATCACCATGAAGACCAAGACGATGATCTTGACGGTGGCCTCAATCAGTCCAGGCAGCAGTTGGAGAAGTTCAGTCATTATCCCTTGTTGCTCCGTTAGCCTACGATGATGCCCTTGGCGACACGTTCACGTTCACGCTCAATCAGCGGAACCGTTTCTCCAGTGTCCATGATGTGAACACCTTCATCACCGATCTTAGTGAGGCTCAATTCTGCCAAAGCAGGAATGTCCGCCGCCATAAGCTTGAACACATCCTCGATCATGTAGAGACCGTTGGATCCAGAAATCGCTTGGATAAGATCACGGAAGACTTCCCAGCCATCCATGACCTGACCCGGAGGCTGCGTGGCTTGATTGAGCCGCTGCAAACGCCCTGTCACGTTGATCATCGATCCCCGCTTCTCTGCAAATCCAGGCGATGGCAGCACCACTTGAGCAAGGTCCGCCGTGGGATTCGCCAATAAGTGAGAGCTTAGCAGAAATGTGAGTTTCTTCAGAATGTCTTCGGTGAAGCCAGCCTTCAGAAGATTCTCGTCGAAGGCCAAGAGCGCCTTGATCTCGCCTCGGTCGATGCCCGCTTTGATCGCGTTCATTTTCGAACCAAGCTCGTCAATCCCCAGGATCAACTTCGCGCCGTTCGAATTGGGATTGCCATCTCGTGACACTAACAAAGCATCAGACGCTTGCGGGCGAGCCACGATATCGATGAGTTCGATCTTCAGAGCCTTGGCCAAACGGCCCGCCATGAAGAGTTCCTCATTGGTCATACGCGCCGAGACAACCATGGCGATCTGACCCGGATCGAGCGCTTTCAGGCACGCGGCAGACAGCTGATGCACTTCGCTCCAAGAAGCGACGCGATGTCCTTGATCACCACGAATCATTGGATCCGTAAGTCGGGATTCACTATTCAGATAGTGGAAATTCAATCGCCCCTTGTCGCACATCCAAGTCGAGTTGACCTCGCCATTCTCACGCGGGGTCTGACGATGCACTTCATTCTCGCGGCTGCTGATCAAGGTGTTGCACCCTCGGCCACAACTCGTGCAGAGACTCTTCGTCTCTTTCAAGAACCAGACCCGCATCTGGAATCGGAAATCATTCGACGTCAGCGCGCCCACGGGACAAATGTCAGCGGTGTTCAGGCTGTAATTGTTGGCCAATTCCTTGCCCTGATGCGTGGTGAGCACGGTGTGACTTCCGCGATCCGTGAAGCCGAGCACATCATCTTCAACGATCTCTTGGCAGAAACGAATGCAACGCGAGCACATGATGCAGCGCTCATCGTCCAGCCGGATACGCGGGCCGATGTCCACGTTCTTCGGCTTCTTGACCTTATTTTCTCGAAATCTCGACTCGCCATTGCCGAACTCGACGCTGAATTCCTGGAGGCGGCACTCCCCGGCCTGATCACAGATTGGGCAATCGAGTGGGTGATTGATGAGCAGAAACTCCATCACCCCCTTGCGGACTTCCTCCACAAGTGGCCCTTCAGTGCGGATTCCCATCCCCTCTCCGATCGTGTTCGCACAGGCGATGACGGGACGCGGCATCCAAGAAATGACCTTATGGCCATGCTCGTCTTTCTCTGGCTCCTGGTCCGGAGCCAGGCGCGGTGGCATGCCCATTTGCACGAGGCACATGCGGCAATTCCCCGGAGAACTCAGCTTCGGATGGTAACAATAGTGGGGTACCTCCACCTCAGCTTGGCGGCATGCTTCGATCATGCGCGTGCCCTTGGGGAATTTCATCCAGCTCCCATTGATCTGGACATTCACCATCTCCACGTCTTTCGATTCGCTCACAGTAGCTCTCGTTGGGTCAGAAATTGGCAGCAAGTAGGACCTCATCTCGCTCAGAATGAGCCGAGGCGTGCCCGTGCCGCCACTATTGCCAACCGAAAATTTCCCAGCAAGGTGAATTTGTGAAAAATTTCACAAGCTCGCCGATTTGGGACCGAATCTTCTAGTTTCAGAGAATATCTCGGTCCTGAAATTATAGAAACTTCGGATATCTTAAATATCAAGAAATACGTCCATTGGAAAACGGACCGTTTCCGTAGACGGCTCCGTCATTTCGTGGCAAACCCGCCGAAGTTCCCATGAAATCTCCCTCCCCGATGTCTCCTGGGCGTCATGCCATCGATTGGCTGGCCTTTGGGATATCCATCGGCATCGTTTTCACGATTTGCTTGCTGCTGGTGGCCGTTCCGAATGCTGGAGGTCAGGCGATTGCTGCCACATTCAGTTTCGTCACGGCCAAGACCGGATGGCTCTTCATCATCGCTGGATTTGGATGCCTGCTCTCTCTGATCGCTCTCGCCCTCAGTCCGTATCGCAAGATCAAGTTAGGCGAGCCTCACGAATCACCCCGACATTCCACGCTCAGCTGGGCGGACATGCTTTTCTCGACAGGGAACCCTGGGCGTGCTCCTTCTCACACTCCTCTCACTGGGCAATGAATCCGAAACCCTCGTCCCTCTGCAAACTGCAAACTGCAAACTGCAAACTGCAAACTGCAAACTGCAAACTGCAAACTGCAAACTGCAAACTGCAAACTGCAAACTGCAAACTGCAAACCGCAAACAGCAAACTGCAAACTGCAAGCTGCGTCAGTTGTGGTTTTACTGCCGATCATGTTGATCGGCGTGCTCATGATGGTTTCGCTCGTGATGTCGTTGATGTCGCTCTGAAAGAGCGAGACAAACGCTTGGATCGCATTTGCCCATCAAGACCAATCGTTGTGTCGCCCTTTCAGGGCTTTGAAATCCGATCGCCTTTTCAGGGGTGACTTGTCTCGGCCTTTCAGGCCAGGTGCGCGATGCGGGGCCCCAACCGTTTGGCCCGTGGGCATTGAAGGTTTTCATCGAATTACCTAAGAGCCAACTGAAGCCGGGATGTTCTACGTGCAATCTTCACGTTTCGAATCTACAATCCTGGAATCACCAGATGAAAGTAGCATACACCTATTAGCAAGAGAAGGACGGGACGTACCTAGGGTATCTCAACGAGTATCCAGACCATTGGACTCAAAGGGAAACACTTGAGGACCTCATGGATCATCTCTTCGGAATCGATTCCTGGCATGAGAAAAGTAGCTGAGCTCGAAGTGGCTTGAAGCGCAAAGATCTGATTGGAGTCCGCTGGATGTGAACTACTCCGCCATGGGGAAAGCATGACATCTATCATAATCCCATTACCGGAAAGACTCAGCCAGTTCCACGACATCGAGAGATCAATGAACATTTGACGAAGAAGATCATTCGGGATCTCACTTCCGACTAACAACTCGGCGATCTGAAACTCCGCCTCTTAACACTTGGCCCTGTCGTCGTTTCACTGCCAATCATGGTCATCGCTCGCGATGTCGTTGCGTCAGAAGAGCTGACGACAGTTCATGAATGCCCGATAGCCGTGGACACGGAGCCTGAGCAACGAGCTCTATCATTAAGGTGGGTTTAATATTTGGCCTGCGGCCGCCCTCTGCCGCTTTGATAGTGCAACTCCGAAAGCGGCAGAGGGCTGCAGCAGTTCATAGGTCGCGCTAGCCAGATGTCATATCACAATTTGAAATTGGTTGTGGGCACTGGCCTGAAAGGCCAACACAAGTCAGCCCAAGGCGGCCCAGCCCTGGGTTAAGAGTTAGCCACGATGTAGCTTTGAAAGAGCGAGACAAACGCTTGGATAGCACTTGCCCATCAAGCCCAATCGTTGTGTCGCCCTTTCAGGGCTTTCAAATCCGATCCTCTTCCCAGGGTTAGGGAGTCCCCACGGAGACCCTCACCCGTATCGGCGTGCCAGACAACAATAGAGTAATTCCCTGTTAATGTTTTCCCACCGCGCTCCCTATTCAAGGGTATGAGCGTACCGCAATCTCAATCTTCACGATGCTCGCGTCTGAGTGGCTTCATCATCTTCCTTGCGAGCTGGCTTTGGCCCATTTTAGTTCTACTGGGCACCTCCGGTAACCTCGATTCTCGGCATTTAAAGTTACAGTGTTAGCTTCAGGAACTATCATTAGTCATGAAATGCCGGAGCCAAGACGAAGGCGGTGACCTTTTCGCATTTATTGACCACCAGAAGAAAGCG
>JBLHHN010000126.1:0-15029 GCA_047616785.1 Verrucomicrobiales bacterium | reverse complement strand
TGATTCTTTGTCGTCGGGAACGACTTCGAGTAGTTCGAGGCCGTAGTAGACGTGGAGTTCGCTCTTGTCAGGGTCGTGATAAACGGAGCAGAGGGGGTCTTCTTGTCGGTGCCGAGGACTGCTTGCAAAGCATGGAAAGAATCGCTCATGCAATCTGCTTACCACAATCGATGGGCAGATAGAATCCTTTGATCTTACACCTTACACGTTTCTCTCTTCAATTGAGAGGCGCTGAACCTGCTTTCAATTTACGAACAAATTGGGGAATCACTGAGTTCTGGATGAATACAGATGAGGTGGTGGATAATTACAAAGCGTTAGGAAACGTCGAGCGCGCTTTTCGGAGTCTGAAGCAAGTACATTTGGAGATGCGTCCGTGCTATCACAAGATCGACCGCCGGATCAAAGCGCACGTATTTCTATGCACGCTGGCCTACTATGTGCAGCATATGACAGAGCGCCTAGAGCCGTTGTTCGCGACAGACGGAGAGGGCAAAGACCGTCGTTGGACGGTGCAGAACGTGATCGAACGTCTCAAGCAAGTGACGCGGAACGAAGTGGAATCCAACGGGGTGCGCTTTCACCAGACAACGGAATGCGACGTTGAACAACAGCAGATCCTCAATCTCCTAAAAGTGGCCTTGTCGCCACCACCTTGAAATGCACGAATAGCTGACAGAGCCTTGTTTTTAAGGAGATTCGGCAAGAATCAGTGCTGCCTTCAGGGGGTAAAACCCGCCAAGGGGGTGTGATTGAGAAAATGATTCGAAGATTTGCTCCCAAAGAGGCCTTTTCCTAACAAGATTTATGAAACATTAGGGTAGAGAACCCAGTCCGCATACTTGGGCATCCCTAACGGAGACACTTTGGTTTCTTCGGCTTCACCGTCCCAGGCTTCCACGCTGTATGGCTTCTCTTTCCAAGTTTTCGAAAAACTGCATCGCTGGCGGATGCCGATGCGTGTCTCGACCTGCGGGGCATTGAGAACACTCGCGTGGCCACTGTCTTCTTCGCGTCGATCAAAGAGCATCCAAACGGCTGGCTGACGCGGGACCTGAGTGATCCCTGCTCCCGTCTGGCTCCACCCTTTTCCTGGAATGGGGCCTTTGCCGAGAATATCGATCACCATAATAGGAATAATGTATTCGGTCTCCAAAACAAAGTGACGCCTGCTGATCGAAATTTAATTCAAAGCTGAGTCAAGGCAAGACGGCCAACTATGGGTTCTACGGAAAGTTAATTTTAAAACCGATTTAGGCCTGCTGAACCCCTTATCCGGCGAGATACACAATAATATTGTGTTCTACCGTGGGATTTGGGAGCAAGTGCACAATAATAAATATTAGCGAGGCTCAGCCTCCTACTGGTCCGAGACCCTGCGTGTCGATCAAAGATCGGGCTAAAAGTTGACTAACTAAAGCTACATTTAATTGTCAGCCACAGTAGGCGACCACGTCACCAATGAGCCGAAGGTGAAAGTGCAGGCGTCGAAGGGGAACGACAGAAATAGAGGCTTCTGAAGATAGGCAAGTTCGAACGAAGGGCTATTCTTCCAATCTTCTATCATATTTCTGTCTCCAATCTTTCGCTTCGCTTGCCTATGGTTTTGGCAGGGCGAAGGTGACGAGGCTTCCACCGCGTGGCCGTCCTGACTTGCCGCCTCCGGCTGAAATGACGACGTATTGCCTACCATGGATGCTATAAGTGCTCGGAGTGGCGTTGCCGCTGAAAGGCAAGGACATTTTCCAAAGGACTTTGCCGGTGTTCTTGTCAAAGACTCGGAAGGTTTCGTCGGCGGACGCGCCTATAAAGAGGAGCCCACTCGCCGTCACTAACGGACCTCCATAGTTCTCGGTGCCGGTCGGAGGAATGCCGCGGGCGGTCAGTTCAGGATACTCTCCCAGTGGCACCTTCCATTTAATCTCGCCGGTGTTGAGATCGACGGCGTTTAGGGTTCCCCACGGAGGTTTGATCGCGGGGTAACCTTCATCGTCCAGCCATCGGCGGAATCCTCCGAAGCCGTAGGACGGCGTCGTGGCATCTGCGTTAGGAGTGATTCCTTCTTCTTTCCGGGATGCTGAAGGCTGCGGCGCATCTTCACTGAGCACGTAGTTGAGTATCGCCTCACGTCGGGCTTCAGGCATGGTCGCGTAGCCTGGCATGCGCCCGCCGCCTTGACGGGTAATCTGTTCGATTTCCGCACGTGTCTTCCGCTTGATCACATCGATCAACGACGGAAACTCTGCGGCGGCATTGCCTTTTCGGTCCAATCCATGGCAGGCGCCGCAATAGAGCATGTAATCCCGCTCGCCTGGGACCAATCTGGAACCGTCGGCCCGTTTCGTCTCTACCATTTGCAGCAGCCAGGGCATTTCATTCACATTCACATAATAGATCCCGTCTGGATCTGCGGCTCCCCCACCCCACTCCATGCCGCCATCGAAGCCTGGGAACATGACGGTCTCATTCAAACTCGGCGCAGGGAACGGACCAAAGTTGGGTGACGCTCGGATACGATCCAAGGTCATTTGATGTGTCTCCGGAGAAATGTTAGACGCATCCGCTTCGGTGTAATGCTGTCGCATCAGGGGCGGCGGCTTTGTGGGAAAGGGTTGCGTCGGCCATGCCGCTTCGCCAATCAGAGCAGATGCCGGGACGGGCTTTTCCTCGATTGGCCAGAGCGGCTCACCAGTCACGCGATCAAAGACAAAGAGTCGCCCATGCTTCGTCCCCTGAGCCACCGCATCCACTTTCTTGCCGTTGTGGGTGACGGTCAACAGAACCGGCGAGCATGGCAGATCCTTGTCCAACAGATCGTGATGCACAATCTGATAGTGCCAGAGCCGCTTCCCGGTCGCTGCTTCTAGCGCAAGCACACAATTGGCATAGAGATTCTGTCCATGACGTTCCCCCCCATAAAAATCAGGCTCGGCGGTCTTGGTCGCGATGTAGACGATGCCACGCTTTTCATCGAGCGACTGGCCACACCACGGCATGACGCCAGTCGCCGTCTTGTAGGCATCCTTTGGCCAAGTATCGTATCCCACCTCGCCAGGCCGGGGGATCAAATGAAAGATCCAACGCTGCTCGCCTGTCCTGACATCATACGCACGAATGGCACCCTTGCCCCCGACACCACCCACCACTAACAGGTCCTTATAGGTGACGCCTGGAACGTTGAGACCAGACCCGAGACTGATTGATCCCTCTTTCCCAAAGGTAGAAATCACTTTGCCCGTCTTTGGATCCAAGGCGTAGAGAGAGCCACGCACGCCGGTGAACAATCGCTGCTCTCCGCCTGTGTCATTCTGCCAGTAGACCAACCCTCGCTGCCGTCCGCCGCCTTTGCCTGGTCCATCCTTGGCAGGATCCCATTTCCAAAGTTCCTTGCCGGTGGCCGCATCTAACGCTATGACCTCCCTTGTCGGCGTCGGGGTGTACAACACGCCATCCACAATGAGATTGTTCGCCTGGTACTCGGCACGATGACCTGTCTCATAAGTCCAAGCGACTTCGAGTTGGGACACGTTCTCGGGATTGATCTGATCGAGGAACGAGTAAAGATTCCGCTCCTTGCCGCCAAGGTACACAGGCCAATCGGCGTTCTGCGCCGAAGCGACCATCGATCCAACGATGATGTGGACTAGGATAAGTTTCGATACATTCATTGTTCAATAGGTTTTATAATTCACTGACTTAACGGGCGGAAACATCATAGGAAACACGGTCACCGATCGCCCATTCGAGATCAGCCTGCACCACCTTCGAAGACATGAGCGCCTCTTTGTACGTCTCTCCGTATGCCTTCAATAACTTGGCCAGGCGACGGATTTCATCACGGTTTCCCGGAGCTTTCAGCCCATTGCGGAGTTCGTGAGGATCTTTCGTCAGGTCGAAGAAGCCGGGAGGATCGGATGCGGAGAGAACGGGTTTATGTCCGCTAGTAAACGCACCGAACCAGCTCTTGCCTGTGGGACGATCGGCTTTGCCAATACGCACGAAGGTGACGTTCTCCCAATTCTCAGGAGCCTTTCCCGTGCGAAACAGCAAGGCGGCATCGCGACCTTCTTGTGGCCCTTCGAGTTTCTCTCCAAGCAAGCTCAGCAAGGTTGGTTTGAAATCGACGGTGCCTAACGCTTCATGAATCACCGTCCCCGGTTCGATGAGTCCCGGCGCGTGAATCACGAATGGGATGCGTGCCGAGCCTTCGCAAGGGATGCCTTTGTTATGCCGACCAAGCTCACCGCACATGTCGCCGTGATCCGAGGTGAACACGATCAAGGTCCGGCTGAGAATGTCCTGTTGACGCAATTCGTCGAGGATCTTGCCGAGGTTATCGTCAATGCACTTCACCATGCCGAAGTAGAGCGCCATTTGTTTCGCCTTGAAGCGATCCTTCGCCGCCTTCTGGAACGATGCTAGACCTTCGCCTTTCGCGAGGGCGCTCGCAGGCTGTCGAAATGGAGCGGGATCGAACATGGTGTCGTAAGGCGCACGCACGGTGTTCGGCCCATGGGGATCCGGGATGGCGACCATGAAACGGAACGGCTTGTCTTTGTTCGTGCGAATGAAATCAATGGTGCGATCCGCGAGAAAGTCTGTGGCAAAGGTCTTCTCATCGGCCCCGTTGAGATTGTAGTTAGGCTCGCCATCCTTGTGGGCGCCCACACGCGGGCCATCCGGCCCCATTTCCAACTTCTTCCATTGCCCACGATTGAACATGAAACGATTGTCACTGAAGCCGAAGTTTCGGGCTAGCTTCCAACCTGGCTTGGAGTCTCCATCGAGATGCCATTTCCCTGCGTAGCCCGTGGCATAGCCTTTGCGATTCAAGACTTCAGCGAACGTCATCACACTTTCCTTAAGCGGAGTGTTATTAGTGATCGCTCCTGTGTTCTGCGGGTAGAGTCCAGAGATCAGTGCGGCACGTGATGGGGTGCACACCGGCGTAGTCGCGTAGTCGCGATCACAGATCGCGCCGTTCTTGGCCAGCCAGTCAATGTTAGGGGTGTCCACCTTCACACCGCCTCCCCAGATGAAGGCTTGCTCCTTCGGCATCAGATCTCGGTAGCACCCAAGCGTGCGGAAATTGTGCTCATCCGTTTGGATGATGAGCACGTTCATAGGCTCCGCCGCTGCGAGGATCGCTGCGGGAAGAAGGGCTAGGAGCATTAAGAATCTCACAGGGACGTTCTAGTTGATTGGCGTGAGAATAGCCACGGTTTAGAATGCCAATCACTCCGCTTTGCAGCCAACTTTCAGGACCAGCGGCCAACGCACCAACCGAGCGTCGGGCCCCCATAGCGGTCGCAAGGTCTCCTCCAAGGCATCGACGGGATCATTCGTATGGGCCGCCATGTAGCGATTCACCGAGGACCACGTTCTGAGGTAGCTGAGGAAACCATTCAGATTCCACTCCACGGTCATTTCAAAGGACGACACTTCCATCTGCGGATAAGGAAATGGCAGAGTCTCGTAACCCGCTTCGATGTGTCGACGATCTTCTGGCCAGCAGGGACCGATGGTTTCCGTGGCGAAGATCCTCACTAGAGGATCTATCTCTGGTGAGATCGTGGTCGAGCCATAACACCACACGGCCAGCACTCCGTTAGGGCGCAGGACTCGATGGGCCTCACAATAGAACGCCTCGACGTCAAACCAATGCAACGCTTGCGCGACCGTGATCAGATCAATCGACCCATCGTCAATCGGCGGCGCTTCGGCGGGCGCGCATCGGTAGCGCACCTTCGGATGCGGCTGAGTTGCTTGTATTTGCGCTTCGCTGGCATCCGTGGCGATCACTTTTAAAAGTGCTCCGCTAGAGCGACTGCGGCCGGCCCATTGCCTGTCGCGCAATCCCAAGCGACCTCCCCTTCCGAGACCAAATCCGCCAACCACGCATACAACTCACTTGGATAAGTCGGCCAATGCGCGGCATAGGAACTTGCGTGCCCAGAGAAATGATCTTGAAACGCCATGAGTTGGAATGGTTCTGGACCTTTGCTATACTTAAGTGATACGAAGCTCCACCCGTTGTCATGAAGATTTCTCTCAACCTCTGTCTCGCCCTCCTCATTGCCGCGCCTTCCATCTGGGCGGATCCTATTGTCACCGAAATCGTCGCGATCAATACGGGCGGTTTGGAAGATCGCGAAGGATCGCTCTCCGCCTGGGTGGAAATCTACAATCCAGATCCCGAACCCATCGATCTCATCGGAATGTATGCGACAAATGATCCCGATGAGCTGACAAAGCACTTGATGCCTCGACTCCAGATCGATCCTGAGGCCTACGGCATTCTCTTTCTCTCCGGCACCGGTTTCAGTTCACTGTTCAATGTCGAAGTGCACACGAGCTTCAAATTTAGTGAGGGTGATGACTATTTCGCCCTGGTCGACTCTGACGGAACCACCATCGTCAGCGCTCTTGGAGACATCCAACATCGCGCCGACGCTTCCTTTGGTCGGCTCAATCCGAGCGATGAGGAACTGGTTCTTTTCGGGACGCCCACACCAAAGGTCGCCAATCAGGATGCGATTCTTGGGATCGTGGCCGACACCACGTTCACCGTGGACCGTGGTTTCTACACCGAACCTTTCACCGTCGAGATCACGTCCAAGACTGAAGGAGCGCAGATCCTCTACACCACGAGCGGTCGAGAGCCTAGCAAAGGCACGATCTTCACCGGCCCGATTGAACACATCTACGATGGCCCGATAACGATCAATGAAACAACGGTGCTCCGAGCCAAAGCTTTCAAAGACGGCTACCTTTCTAGCAACACCGACACCCAATCCTACATCTTTGTAGCGGATGTGGTGAACCAACCCGACATGAGCAAGACGATCACCGAGTCTGACCTCTACGGACCACAGATGATCGATGCTCTCACATCACTCCCAAGCATCTCGTTTGCGGTGGAGGATCTCGACGATGTGACCGGAGGCACGTCCGCTGGCAATGACACCGAATTCCTCACATCTGTCGAACTGATCAATCCTGATGGCACCAAGGGATTTCAAGTCGATGCCGGTGTCTCACGTTTCGGCGGTTACTTCACCAACTTCGCCAAGAAGAGTTTCCGACTTTATTTCCGCAAGCGCTATGGCGCGGCCAAACTCAAATACCCACTCTACCGTGGCTTTGAGAACGGCATCGCACCTGCGGAGGAATTTGATGCGATCAACCTCCGCTCCGGTTCCCATGACATGCGTCGGCGAGGGGCTTATCTTTCTAACCGATTCACTGATGATACCTTATTAGACATGGGACATATCGCACCACATGGGCGGTTCATGCACGTTTATTTCAATGGGGTCTACTGGGGACAGTTTCATTTACGGGAAAGATGGAATGCTGCGATGTTCGCAAGCTACTTCGGAGGCGATGAGAAAGACTACGACGCCATCAATGGCAACAATACGGGAAGCGAATTTCTTCCTGGCGATTCCTTCGATGGCACGGACGATTACTGGGATGAAGCCCTTGCCCTATCGAAAGGAGACACTCCCTTCGAATCGGTGCAGAACCACATCGATCTAGGATCCCTTTTCTCCTTCCAACTCACCTGGCTCAGTGGTCAGTGCGAAAGCGAGTTCCAAAGTGCGGGATCAAGATCGCAGGGTGTTCCGTTCAAATTCTACTTCAAAGACGCTGACGGCTACCTGCGCCCGGCCACTCAATCGATCAACAATCGTGGGCCAGGTGATATGATGCGCGCGTTCCGAGATGAGGATTCTCCGGAGTTTCGACTTTTGTTAGCCGACACCATCCACAAACACTATTTCAATAACGGCGCCTTCACCGCAGAGCGAAACATCGCACGCCTTAAGGCCCGAATCGATGAGACCGAAAAGTCATTCATCGCTGAAGCCGCCCGTTGGAATGGGGTGAACACTTCAGACTACAGCACCCCGGCTTACTGGCAGGGCTTTCAAGACAACTTGGTTGAAGATCATTTCCCAGACCTGACCAAAGACATGATCCGCAAGTTCACGAATGCAGGATGGTACCCTGACAATATCATCGCGCCCTCCTTCAGTCAGATGGGAGGAGAGATCGAGTCAGGCTTCAAATTGGTATTGAACGCGGGCACGATTTTCAGACCGCAGAAAGGCGATCTGGTCTACACGACAGACGGCACTGACCCGAGACTTCCCGGCGGTGCGCGCTCTGCGAGTGCGATGACATTCAGTCTGGCCACGCCGGTGATCCTCACGGAAACCACAACAGTCAAAGCGCGTACGTTCGATCTGGACGGGCAATGGAGCCCTCTCACAGAGGCGACGTTTCAAACGGAGAAAACGCCTGCTCCTGGCGATCTGATCGTTTCCGAATTGCATTACCGACCTGAAGGACCCTCCGCTGCCGAGATCGAGGCTGGCTTTGTTTCACGCACGGATTTCGAGTTCATTGAATTCTATAACCGAAGCACAGAAACCTTGGACCTGTCCAGGGTCGCCCTCGTCGACGGCGTGCGGTTCGAGTTTGCAGACGCCTCGGTGACGTCACTTGTTCCAGGTGCCGTCGTGGTAATCGTAGCGAACATCGAAGCCTTCACGATGCGCTATGGCGCAGACCTTCCCATCGCAGGTGTCTTTGCCAGTGGAAAACTCAGCAACGGCGGAGAAGACATTCGGATCTCCTTGCGCGATGGGGCGGTGATTCAGGAACTTCAGTACGACAACAAGGAACCTTGGCCAGAAGAAGCGGATGACTCCGGCAAGAGTCTCACATTCAAAGATCCAACAAGCCTGCCGGCACTGGATGATCCTGAGCAATGGCAAGCGAGCCAAACCGTCGGCGGCACTCCTGGCACCTTGCTAGACTCTGCCCCGCCAGTGACGGGTTCTGACAATGACCAAGACGGGCTTCCTGAGTTTGCCGAGATGGCGCTTGGTTCCAGCGATAGCGATCCCACCTCCGGGCCTGACCGTGTCACCTTGACTGAGAAAGCCGATCGCTGGATCGTCACCGTCGAGAAAAGCGCTCAAGCGACCGCCGATCAATTTCAGCTGGAGACGTCGTCCGATCTGAAAACTTGGACGAACGACGGGTTTGCGCTCGATGAAGAGGCTGCAGAGGCCTTGAAGTGGAGTTCCGAGTCGAAGGACTCCGCTCAACAGTACGTGCGGCTAAAGATCACCGCACCTTAGAACCCTCATTTCCGCCGTGACTCATGGCGAAGATCAGCGATAATGGCGGTATGGTAGCACGCTTGATTTGCACACTAGGATTCCTTTCTGTCGGAATGACGGCTTGGGCCGGTTCCGTTTCTTTCAATCAGGATATCCGCCCGATCCTTTCGAACAATTGCTATGCTTGTCATGGATTCGACCAGAACAAGCGGAAGGCGGACTTGAGGCTGGACACTTTGGATGGCGCCACTGCGAGTGCCATCGTTCCTGGGAGTCCTGACAAAAGCCCACTGTGGCAGCATGTGTCGAGCACCGATCCTGAAGAGATGATGCCCCCTCCTTCTTCAGAAAAACGTCTCACCTCCGAACAGAAAGCTCTTTTGAAGCAATGGATCGCGGAAGGCGCGGTCTGGGAAGATCACTGGGCTTACTTGCCTCCCAAACGCACCGCCAAGGCCAAGATTGATGCTTTCGTCCAATTCAAGTTGAAAGCAGCGAACCGCTCCGTTTCGAAACCCGCGGATCGACGCATCTTGGCACGTCGCTTGTCTTTCGACATCACCGGACTTCCTCCCACTCCAGAGGTTGTGGACGCTTTCATTGCGGATACGAGCAATGAAGCTTACTCACGTTATGTGGAGGACCTGTTAGCGTCGCCTCGGTTCGGAGAACGCATGGCCATCTACTGGCTCGATCTCGTCCGGTTTGCCGACACGTGTGGCTACCATGGTGACCAACATCGCGAGATCGCCCTCTACCGTGACTATGTGATCAATGCCTTCAATGAGAACATGCCCTTCGATCGATTCACCACGGAGCAGTTGGCTGGTGATTTGTTAGAGAACCCAAGCACAGAGCAGCGCATCGCCTCGGGATACAATCGGCTTCTCCAGACCACTGAAGAAGGCGGCTCGCAGCCAAAGGAGTACATCGCCAAGTATGCGGCCGATCGCGTGCGCAATGTTTCCACGGTTTGGTTAGGCTCGACTCTTGGATGCGCGGAATGTCATGATCACAAATTTGATCCTTTCACACAGAAAGATTTCTACAGCTTAGCCGCGTTCTTCTCTGACATTGAGGAAGTGGCGGTTGGCAGAAACGGTGCCAATCTCAGCCTGCCGACAGACGCCCAAGCGGAAGCCCTTGCCGCCGCCGATGCGGAGATCGCCGCGAAGAAAGAACGCATCAAAGAAACCAGCGCTCCCGAACAAGCCGAACTTAAGAAGTCCTTAGAAAAAGAACTCAAAGAGCTCGAGAACCAGCGCAAAGGCCTCGATGCCAAGATCACCAAGACGATGGTCGTGCAATTACGGAAAGAGCCGCTCATGACCCGAGTCCTCCCGCGCGGCAATTGGTTGGACGAGACCGGTGAAGTGGTGAAACCCTCGATTCCGAAACACCTTGGCCAACTCGACATTCAGGACAATCAGCGAGCGAACCGCATGGACTTGGCGCGTTGGATCGTGAATCCTAACAATCCTCTCACATCGCGTGTATTTGTGAATCGCATGTGGAAACTCTTCTTTGGCCATGCCATCGCACGCACGGTGGAAGATGTCGGCGCACAGGGTGAATGGCCCACCCACCCGGAATTGCTTGATTGGTTGGCTCTCGAGTTTGTTGAGAGTGGTTGGGATGTGAAGGATCTCATCCGCACGATCGTGCACTCACAGACTTACCAGCAGACATCGATGGAAGATTCGGTCATGCGTGAAACGGATCCGTACAATCAAATGTTAGGTCGGCAGGGACGTTTCCGCCTGGAAGCTGAGATGATTCGCGACAACGCTCTTGCTGTAAGCGGCCTCCTCGTTCATGCCGCTGGTGGATCCAGTAGCAAACCCTACCAACCCGAAGGCTACTGGGCGCAGCTCAACTTTCCAAAGCGCACCTACCAGCATGATGCAGACCAGGATCAGTATCGACGCGGCGTCTACACTTACTGGTGCCGGACATTTCTTCATCCAAGTCTTGCCGCCTTCGATGCGCCCACACGCGAAGAGTGCACCGCCGAACGAACCCGTTCTAACACACCCCTTCAAGCCCTCGTCCTCCTCAATGACCCGACCTATGTCGAAGCCGCTCGTGTGTTTGCTAGTCGCATCCAAGAGCATTCAGGAAATGATGCTGCTAACGGTATCCGGTGGGCCTACCGAGAGGTACTCTCTCGACTGCCGTCTCCCCAGGAAGAATCCATTCTCACGAAACTCTTTCAACAGCAATCCGAGCGCTTCGAGAAGGATTCAGAAGCTGCCGCGAGCCTTCTCAAGGTCGGTCTAGCGCCAGTAGATACCGCAACCCCGGCCCAACTAGCCGCCTGGACGAGCATCACGCGCTCCCTCTTCAACCTTCACGAAACCATCACACGTGATTGAATTTGCATCATTTTTCCCTTGGAAATGATGCAAATTGATGTGATTAGCGGCGTGTTCTGTGCTAAAGGCTTCCTATGCGAATCACTGTCGACATCGACGAAGCGATGCTTACGGCGCGTTTAGAACTGACTGGAGAAGCCAAGAAGAGCCCAGCCATCGCCAGTGCGGTGGAGTCATTCGTCAAACGCGCCCAGGCGCGCGAGTTCGGCCAGAGAATCCGTGAAGGTCAATTTGACTATGGCGCCACCCATGAAGCTCAGGAAGAAGTGCAAGACCGCTCCGCCGAATGATGGTGTTAGTGGATTCATCTACTTGGATCGGTGCGCTGAGACGTGATGGAGATACCAGGATCAAACTCGCGATCCAAGGTCTACTGGATGAGTATGAAGCCCTTCTCTGCTCACCGGTGAAGCTTGAAGTGCTCGGCGGCACACGGAAAGAGGAGCGCCCAAGCTTGCAGAAGTACTTCGCTATCCTGCCGCATGCCAAAGTCGACGAAGAGCTCTGGCAGAAAGCCATTGAGAATGCCTGCCTGGCTCCTGCGAGACAACGGGATTACAGTGCCCTGGAATGACATCCTCATCGCGACCTTGGCCAAGCATCACGATGTCCGGATCTACAGCTTGGACAAACACTTTGACCAAATGAAACCAGTCTTGGGTCTCTTCCTTTATGAGCCCGGGTATGGTGGACTTTACAATCCAGACAAATCATGCATACGGAGGTAACACTATAATAAAAAATTTATTCACGCCATGCCATCTCACCAGCTTTGTGGTGATCGCCCTTTCCATGCAATGGTGTGCCGCAGAGGATGGCGTGCTTTTCTTTGATGACTTTTCCAAGCCCGTGCTAGACCGCGAGCAGTGGACGGTGGTGATCAATGGCACCGTCTACAACAATGAGCAGCAGGCCTACGTGGATTCCGAAGAGACGATCTACGTGGTCCATGGCGATGAAGCGGAAGGTGCCGCCAATGGTGCTTTGGTCATTCATCCACGATACGCTCCCAAGACGAAGACAACGTTAGGCCAGCAATTCGATTTCATATCAGGACGCCTCCACACCAAAGACAAGATCGAGTTCACCTACGGTAGCATTTCCGCTAGGATCAAATTGCCGGATTCCTCGACAGGCCTCTGGCCGGCCTTCTGGGCTCTCGGCAATGGGACCTGGCCAGAGACGGGCGAAATCGATATCATGGAGTATGTCGGGGAGAAAGACTGGATCGGCGTGGCGCTGCATGGGCCTGGCTATTCGGGAGACACGCCTGTGATCAACAAGTTCTTCTTCGATGCGGGAACGGACGCGACGGATTGGCACGTTTACTCTGCGGATTGGACGAAAGATCAGATCGTTTTCAAAATCGATGACCGGATCATCTACCGCGTAACCCGCACCATGGTGGAACACTATGGCAAATGGGTGTTTGATAGTCCCGAGCATTTGATCCTGAATTTCGCCCTTGGCGGAGGCTACTCTTTCAAAGTCAATGGTCTCAAGAAACCTTACTTTGGTCTGGCAGAGGAAACCGTGGCGCTGGTCAAAGAAGGCAAAGCGAGAATGCTCATTGATTGGGTGAAGGTGACGCAACCTTGATGTCGAACTTTCTGGAGTAGCCGCAGATTCCTCGGGTCCGAACGCGTTTCAGAAGAATCGGCGATGACGGAGCATCGCCCTCCGGGATAGATGTTAGACAACAGGCATCCATCATTTAGCCCAATCCGCCAACAGCTTCCCAAGTAGGGTCGACTCCACCTTCGTCTGCGCCAGATGCGACAAACGCCTTGAAGCGAGCAGACGCTTGAAACGGTTCGATTTCCCTGCTCCGCTGCGAACGTCTGAACTCGCGGGCGAGTTCGAGTCTTGCCAGCGCTTGCGCGATCCGTTCCTCGGACAGATCACCACTCTGCGCCGCCTTCTCCACCGCATCCACTGCGCCGTGCATCACTGTGTGCGTGTGACAGACCGTCACAAAGTCGACGCCTGCTTGGATGGCTCTGACAGAAGCCCCGACGGTGCCACCCCACGGTTTGCCATCCGCAATGGCCTTCATTTCCATGCAATCAGATACGCAGAGACCACGGAAACCTAACGAACCCCGAAGTTGAGCGGTCAGAACTTCATGGCAGAGCGTCCCTGGCAGATTCTCATCGATGGCCTCGAAGACCACATGCGCGGTCATGATGGCCAACCCGCCCTCGTCGCCGTCCTGAGAGATGACCTGGCGAAAGGGAAGAAGCTCGATCGTTTCCATGCGATCCATGGCGTGGGGAAGACGTGGGAGATCGAAATGGCTATCCTGTGAGGTATCCCCATGTCCGGGAAAGTGCTTACCACAAGCGATGATGCCTTGGCTCTGAAGTCCCTCAATGAACTTCTGCCCGATGGCAGCGACTTGATCTGGATCGTTTCCGATAGAACGCTCGCCGATGACGGGATTGTTAGGATTCGTATCCACATCGAGGACAGGCGCAAAGTCCATGTCGAAGCCGACCTCACGCAGTTCGTGGCCGAAGCATTGCCCCACTTCGATGGCGAGCGAGAGGTCAGAGCCTTCCTCTGCGATGGCCTTGCCCAGGGCACGCATGCTTGGGATCTTGGTAAACCCATATTCCAGTCGGACCGTGTTACCGCCTTCCTGATCCACACACGCAAGAACATCGGTCCCCGCATACTCCCGGGCGTCTTCTATCAAAGCGGCGACTTGTTCTGGCGTGTCGACATTGCGCGAAAAGAGCACGATCCCGCCGACACCGCGGCTGAGCATGCGCTTGTCTTCATCGCTCAGGGCATGGCCACTGAGCCCGACACAGAATAGAGAGGCGAGGTTGGAAGAAGCATCCATGATCCTCTCACATCGGTGCCATTCTGACGGGTTGCAACGGGTATCATCACCAGGCCAAGGCGAGACTATCTATTGGCCAAGACCCTCATGAGGAAGGCGCGTTCTTCATCAGCTTCAGCATCCGTATTCACGGTGTGCCGGATCTCCTCTGCCAACATCTCTCCATAACGCGGCTTCATTCGAAAGAACTGAATCGCAGAGCCACGACGGTCAGTCCCAGTTGTTTGGACAGCCCGCGATAGTTGGGCGTCTCATCACGCAAGAGACAGGGCGACATGGCTTCAAAGATCGGCACCTTCTGCGCACGCTCGTAGGATTGTTGTAGTTTCGTCAGGACATCCTGCAACAAGGTCATCGCCCAAGAGCGCTCAAACAGAACATCAGG
The DNA here is from genome assembly GCA_047616785.1 of Verrucomicrobiales bacterium. Lineage (GTDB taxonomy): Bacteria > Verrucomicrobiota > Verrucomicrobiia > Verrucomicrobiales > DEV007 > JAACDM01. Next base: position 284 of record JBLHHN010000126.1, on the reverse strand, counting down.
AGATTGTTCATCCAACAGCTCCATTTCGTAGAGCGCTTCAGCGTGGTTTCGATCGATGGACAGCACCTGTTGCCCGCCGCCGCGTTTGGCGGCGTTCTCGTTGCCATGATGATCCACCAGATGATTCTTAAGTGAATGCAATAGAAACGCCCGAAGCTTACCCTTCCCTTGAGAAATCAGGTTCACCGTCAGATTGGCTGGATGGAAAGCTGTCGAAACTTGAGCCAAGCGTAAGCAAGATTGGTGATTCCGCACGCCCGATGCACCACTCTTGAGACAAGGTT
>JBLHHN010000125.1:0-15031 GCA_047616785.1 Verrucomicrobiales bacterium | reverse complement strand
GGGAGTGCGAGGGGCCACAGAGTTCTGCGACTTCTTGTCGCATGAGATCGAAGAGGGCGAGACGGGCAGATCCACGGAGAAACTCGTTGAAGATGGCTGTGGTTTCTGCGGAATCGGACTGGAGTAGTTGCTGTTTGAGTGATTGGATGTTCATGGTTGGTTGGTTTTTCTTTGTTTTTGGTGCTCTCCCCGTAGGCGGGGCGCCAACCATCCACCATTCCTATTTTAACGATCTACTGGACGTCTCCTGTCATTGATGGCGCCGCGCTGCAACGCGCGCTCATCAACCTCATTGACAATGCCATCAAATTCTCGCCCACCAAAACGCATGTCTCGATTGCGTTGGAACCTCATGCTGACAACGACGCTTTCCAGATAGGCGTTCACGACCAAGGTTCGGGCATTTTACAGGGAGAGCAGGACAAGATCTTCGACCGATTCTATCGCTGCGGCTCAGAGCTGCGGCGTGAAACGCAAGGAGCCGGAGTCGGGCTCAGCATCGTACGACACATCGTCGATGCTCACGGCGGATCCATATCCGTCGAGAACAAGCCTGGCCAGGGAACGTCGTTCATACTCACTATTCCATCATGGCGCGATTGTTAGTCATTGAGGACGAGCTCCCCATGCGCACCGCTTTGGTGGATTCCCTGCAAGAGGCCGGTTATTTCGTGTCGGCAGCCGTCGATGGCCTGGAAGGAATAGGATCGGCGATGCGTGAGTCACCAGATCTAATCCTCATGGATGTGATGATGCCAGAGATGGATGGATTCTGTCTTTGCCGACTATTGCGCGAAGCAGGCAAGCGGATGCCCATTCTCATGCTCACCGCCAAGGGTATGATCGAAGACCGCGTCACGGGCCTTGATGCGGGTGCCGACGACTATCTCGTCAAGCCCTTCAGCACGGAGGAAATGCTAGCACGCGTGCGTGCTCTCCTGCGCCGAACGCCTCATGCCGCAAACATGGCCAACACACTCCAGTTAGGTGAGATCGTGGTCGATTTCGCCAAACAAACCTGCCATCGCAGGGACGATAACATTTCCCTTACGCCAAAAGAACTTGGCATGCTGCAACTACTCGCCACGCACTCAGGTGAAGCAATCTCCCGCGAACGCTTTCTCGATACAGTCTGGGGATATCACACTTATGTCACTACGAGAACCGTTGACAACCATATGGCTTCGTTAAGAGCCAAACTGGAGCCGCATTCGGAAGAACCTGTCTATTTAAAAACCGTCCACCGCGTCGGATACCGCCTCGATAACGCGACCTAGCATGCGCTTCACACCTACAGCATCCCACGGAAGAGTGCCCCCAGCCGATGAATGCCTTCGTGGATCTTCTCTTTGCTAGCATTAGTAAAATTTAATCTCACGGCGTCTCTTCCTGATCCGTCGACGGTGAAGTTATCGATCGTCACATAGGCGACCTTGGCTTCTAACGCTTGAACGAGGCAGTCAACGGCGTCTAGCCCTGCTGGAAGTTGCGCCATGAGAAACATGCCGCCGACGGGCGTGGTCCAGGTGGTGCCTTCGGGGAAAGCTTCGGTCACGGCGGCGACCATGGCGTCTCGACGAGCTCCGTAGGTCTTTCTCAAGAATGCTAGGTGCTCCGGGTAAGCCACGTCTTGAATCACGCTGAGAATCACACGCTGCCCGAGCGTGTTCGGATGAAAGTCCGTGGATTGCTTTAACATCACCAAGGCCTCGATCAACGGCGGAGCGGCGGTCAACCAGCCGATACGAAGTCCAGGAGCCACGACTTTGGAAAAGGATCGCAGGTGCACCACATGATCCGCGATCCCCCGCTCTGCGGCGAGGGATAGGAGACTTGGCAGGGCCTCACCATCGTAGCGAAGATCGCCGTATGGATCGTCCTCCATGATCAGCAGATCATGTTTCTCTGCCAGAGCAATGAGTCGATGTCGCCTTTCTAACGAAAGCACGGAACCTCCAGGATTCTGGAAGTTGGGCATGGTGTAGAGAAACTTGGGACGCTGCGTTTCCAGAACCTTCTCTAGCGAATCCACACATAGACCGTCCTGATCTGTCGAAATAGGTAGAAACTGAACGCCATGGGGTCGCCATGCTCCGAGTGCGCCGAGGTAGGTTGGATTCTCCACAGCCACGGTGTCCCCTTCATCAAGCAACACACGCCCTAACAAGTCCAAACCCTGCTGCGCCCCCGATGTGATGAGGACCTGCTCCATGGGCTGCCCGATGCCTTCGGCCAAGTAAGTTCGAAGATCCGACACGCCCTCCGACTCACCATACTGCAAGGCGCTGCTCCCTCCCGAGTCTAGCAGATTTGCCGTAGCTCGCCCGATGAGCTCGGTAGGAAAGCACTCTGGCGCCGGCAGGCCGCCCCCAAAGGAAATCACTTCCGGCCGGACGGCGGCTTTGAGAATCTCGCGGACCGCACTGCGACGAAGGCGCCGAGTTCCCTGGGCCAATCGCCCTGTCCAATCCATCGCAGTCTTCGTCGCATTCATGATGCGGACTTTGGCATCAATGCACCGTTTGACAACCATCCGTGAAGCGTCGCAAGCCTTCTTCCAACATCGAAGAGGAACAACCCAGATTCCACCGGAGATAACCTGACGCCCCAAAGTCCGCGCCATTGGACAAGGCAATTCCGTGTTTCTGAAAATGCGCAGCAGGCTCTGCTATTCCAAGCCCGCGCACATCCGTCCACGCGAGATAAGTAGCTTCCGCTTTGGTCAAGCGCACCTCGGGATGATGCGCACTCAGGTAATCGGCAAGGATCTGGTGCTGATTCCTCAAATGCACTAACAATGCCTTTCTCCAAGGCTCACCGTGGCAAAAGGCGGCTTCCGTGGCGGTGTAGCCAAACACATTGACTGGAGGTACCCAGCCGCCCATCGCGCGGCGGAAAGCCGTGCGCAACTTGCTGTCCGGGATCAGCGCAAACGCACAGCCGATCCCAGCGATGTTGTAGGTCTTGCTGGCAGACATAAGCACGATCGAACGATCACGAATCTCTGGGTCGAGATGAAGCAGAGAGATATGCGGAGTTGATTCCTCATCAAGAATGAGATCACAATGCACCTCATCCGAACAGAAGAGGAGATCGTGCCGAAGACAGAAATCGCCTAACCATTCAAGCTCTTCGCGAGTGTAGACTCGGCCCACTGGATTGTGAGGATTGCAAAGAATGAACAGCCCGGTATCCGGACGCACCGCCGCTTCCAACGCCTCGCGATCAAAGGAATAATGCCCGGAAGCATCTTCAGCCAGCGAGACATAAATGGTTTCCAAGCCACCGTCTGCCGGGCACTTAAGAAATGGCGGGTAGACAGGTGTGCAAGTGAGAGAGGATTTCACACCTTTCGTATTCGCGACTGCCGAGGCCACACTGAGAGCGGGCACGAGTCCGGCGAGCCAGACCAGCCAGGAGGCATTGCAATTCACCCCATGACGCTGGCGCAAGTAGTTGACGACGGCATCTCTCTCACTCGTCTTGGGGAGAGCGTAGCCAAAGACACCATGCGCCCCCCTCGCAGAGACCGCATCGATCACCTCCTGTGGAGAATCGAAGTCCATGTCCGCGACCCAGAAAGGGAGGCATCGATCCTCGTATAGATCCCATTTCAAGGATCCCGTGCCGCGACGTTCACGCGTGTGGTCGAAGGAGAAATCTGTTTCTTCCATAAATAATGCGTACCTCTAGCGAAGGAATTCCTCCGCCAACCATGCCCGATCTCCTCCTGACAATTTCACCACTGGATAGCGATACTGTTCTCCGTCTTCATCGATCAAGAGCACCGTCTTCTCTTCCCTACACACCTCTATCGCTTTGGCAAAGATGGGCTGATTCTTAACATTATTCCAAGTGCGATAGCCTTTTTCTATCAGTTTCTCATGCCGATGACGCTCTTTCAAAGCAAAGGTCATCACCTGGAAACGCAACTCATCGATGATCTGGGAAAACCGTCCTTGCCGATACCCGCTGAAACGCCAGAGCTCTTTCGAATCCGGCGAGAATAAGATGAGGGAGGGATAACCGATCACCTTAAGTTCCTTTCTCAAATGCTGCGCATACTTGTGGTTGGCAATCTCAGACTCGGCGTAATCGATCTTTGTCAGGACCATGAAGTCCTTGGCCATGCGGAGAAACTGCGTGTGGCGGAAGACCTCAATCGCTTGCTCCTTCGAGGTCGCGCTGCGCAATGAATCCGTCATCCAGAGCAAGAGAAGCTTCCGATCTTTGCGCGCTTCCCCAATCGCTTTACGAGGATCACGTTTCCATCGCCTGAGCTCACTGGGGAGCAGCCCACTGTCCGCACTACCAGAAGACTGGCTCGCTCCAGTCCGCACATCTCCCAAGCGCGGCGCAAACTTGGCCTGCTCTTTCTCTAGACGTTCTTCCTGCTCCAATTTCTTATTCCGCCAGGGCAAGAATGAACGTCGCCGTTTCGGCGCTGCAGGATCTTTACTCTCAGGCGGTGCCGCAGCAGGAGGTCCTTCCAAATCCCGTGGATCCGGTGTGGGTGGAAGCACACTCGGAGCAGGCGAAGTTGCCGGGAGCGGTTGGGGGTTCGGCACAGGCGCTGCTGGCGGTTCTTCTATGACAAGCCAGTCCTCTTCTGTGTCAGGCGCATCCGGAATCGAAGGACCCAAGTTGTCTCCAAACAGTGTCGTATCGATCTGAGCCGAAGCTTCCAAGAGCAATGCCCCAGCAAGTCCCGCAGAGAGTAACATGACGTGAAAACGAGTAACCATCCGGTATCCATACACGCACTGGCCAATGGCGGCAAGCTTAGCGCATGGATGAATGACATTCTTGTCATGAAGAAGCCACGGAGCAGTCATGTCGAAGTGGTTTCTTGTTTCATATCCAACAACGGATCTCCCGAACAAAGAAACAACCCAAATATAAACATGAAAACAAATACCCTTACCCTCGCAGTCACATTCACGACCATCACGAGTCTCATCACCGGAAGCCTCATGGCTCGAGAAGACGGTCCTGGCAAAGGCCGCAAGGGGCCCAAGGGCCGTCCTGGAAAAGAGATGGTCGAGAAATTCGATGCCGATGGCGATGGCACGCTGTCAGAGTCCGAGAAAGAGACTGCACGCACTGCGGCCAAAGCCCGCATGGAAGCTGCGGATACAAATGGCGATGGCACACTCTCGGAAGGCGAGCGCGTCGCCGCTCTGAAGAAGCGTCTTGCCGCAAATGAGAATCTCAGCGCCCGTCTCCTAAAGCGATTCGACGCGGATGAAAGCGGTGATCTCTCCGATGCGGAACTCGCCAAAGCTTCCAAAACAGTCGGCAAGCGTCGTGGTGGCAAAGGCCCAAAAGGAAAGCGCGGTCCTAAAGGTGGGGGAAAGCGCGGCCCGAAGAAATCTCCTACCAGCTAACAGATAGATTATAACAAACGGACACGAGACGTCCATTCTACGAAAAGTTCGCGATTCGTAGGATGGGCGTCCTTCACTTCAACGACTCCATCACTTTCGCCAAATCCGTCTGAGGAAGCTTGCAGGCAAAGTTCTGGCAGACATAGGCGGTCGCTTTCCCTTCCAAAGCCGTATGCAGAGCCACATAGGGTGTGATTGCGGAAAGCACTTCGCCCACTTGTCCTTCTGGCTTGAAAATGACGACTTTGTGAGGATCGAAACGTTGCTGAATCGCGGCGAGCATCTTCTTCGTGTCTTCAGCCCCAGCTTTGCCCACGACAACAATCTCGCGAGTATCCGCGAGAAGAAAGTCCACCGCCTGCAACATCACGGAGAATCCCGCAGGACGCTCTGCCAACTCGGTGCCAAACGCCTTGATCGTCTCTTTCGCTTTCTCTTCATACATCACTTCACCCGTGAGGCGGCTCAAGCGCAGGAGATTCAAGGCGGCCACAGAATTTCCTGACGGTTGGGCGCCATCGTAGACCTCTTTATTTCTCACAATGAGCTTCTCGCCATCGTCGGCCGTCATGAAGAAGCCTCCATTGTCTGCGTCCCAATAATGCGCAAAGAGCGTCTGGGCCAATCCCTTGGCTTCAAGCAAGTAGTTAGGCTCAAACGAAGCTTCGTAAAGCTCGACGAGCCCCCACAACAAGTAAGCGTAGTCTTCGAGATGTGCTTCCAACCCAGCTTCACCCGCGCGATACCGCTTTACCAAGCGGCCCTTCTCTCCTCGCATCTTGGTGAGGACGAAATCAGCAGCCCGACGCGCTTCTTTCGTATAGCTCTCATTACCAAACGCGATACCTCCGCGAGCCAGAGCGGCGATCATGAGACCATTCCAATCCGTCAGGATCTTGTCGTCTTTCAAGGGATGAATGCGCTTCTCACGCACGGCGAAAAGCTTGGTCCGTGACTCATCGAGACGTTTCCGAAGATCGGATTCTTTGACATTCTCCTTCTTGGCCAGTTCCGCGATCGACTGCGTGAGGTGGGGGATGTTCGTCTTCATCGGCTCATTGGTCGCTTCATCCACCCAGTTTCCTTTAGACTGAATGTTATAAACGTTCGCAAAGAAAGTTCCCTCGTCCTTCCCGAGAATCTTCAGTATCTCCTCATGCTCCCAAACGTAAAATTTGCCCTCTTCGCCTTCACTATCAGCATCTTCCGCGCAATAGAAAGCCCCGCCTGGATCTTGCATGTCGCGCAGGACGTAGGTGAAGATCTCCTCTGCCGTGTGCTTAAAAGTGTCGTCACCCGTGGCTTGATAGGCGTCGATGTTCGCGATCGCTAACAGAGCCTGATCGTAGAGCATCTTCTCGAAATGCGGGACGAGCCATTTGCGATCTGTGGCATAACGATGGGTGCCAAAACCAATCTGATCATACATTCCCCCATGGCGCATGGCTTTGAGTGATTGGCTCACCATGCCGAGAGCTTTCTTCGATCCCGTGCGTTTGTAGTGACGCACGAGGAGCGAGTAATCATGCGGGCTTGGAAACTTCGGTGCGTATCGCGGCGGTCCACCGAAACCTCCGAATTCACTATCATAAGTGCTCTCGGTGTAAGCGAGAGCCGCATCCAGCACCTTCACATCAGGAAGATCACCTGCGGCCGACGTGGCCATCGCCCGCAATTGCTTTGTGATTCCCCCGGCGCTTTCTAGCAATTTCGCACGATCGGTATCCCAGATCTTGTTGATGTTCTCCATGATCTGGGTGAAGCCAGCTTTCGGAAAATAGGTCCCGGCAAAGAACGGTTCTTGATCTGCGGTCATGGCCACGCTCATGGGCCATCCTCCGCGCCCTTCATTCATCCCCTGCGTGACTGTCATGTAGACTTGATCCACATGCGGCATCTCTTCACGATCGACCTTGATGCAAAGGAACTTGTCATTGAGCAACTTCGCGACGGCCGGATCTTCGAACGATTCATGCTCCATCACATGACACCAATGGCAGGTCGCATAACCGATGGAGAGAAACACCGGCTTGTCCTTATCCTTCGCTGCCTTGAACGCTTCCTCTCCCCACGGCCACCAATCGACTGGATTCCGCGCATGCTGCAAGAGATAGGGGCTCTGCTCGAAGACGAGTCGATTGAACTCGGGCCCACCGTCTTTAGGAAGCTTCGCAATCTCCTCTGCCAATGGAGGTGGCAGACGTTTCTGACCCTCCTCCGCCCTCGCATCAGGATTCATAATAAGTGAAAGCATGGCGATGCCACTCATGGATGCACAGAGGAAACTTCTGAAGGGGAACGATCGAATCATGAGGCGACTGAGCCATAGATTGGCCAGAACAACAAGATGAACGGGCAAGACCTTGACTTCATGAGGATAAAATAGATCAAATCTTCCCCGCGGATGAGGGTTGAAATGCGGCGAATCGGCTGAATCAGTTGCCTCTGGGTTGAAAGAAAGCTTTACCGTCGCTTACAATTCAAATCACCATACTTTTCAGATATGCCAAAAGATGACAAATCCTACGCGCAAGCCATGCGCGAGCATGAGGAAGAGAAGAAATTCCTTCGGAAGATTCGTCATCGTGCGTTTCACCCAGACTACGAAAGTCCAGTCCTCTTTCGCTTAGCAGGTTATTTGGTCCGCTTGGTCATCCTGATCGTCGTCGTCGCCTTGGTCTTATTTGTGCGGAACCGGAAGTACTTCAATGGAGAAGGATTCTCGGAATCGCTCAAGACAGAGTTTGACTACTTCGTGGATGGCGAAGAGAGCACCTTGCCACAGGTCATTTGGAAGAATGATCAGATGCTGATCAGCTACGCGGCAAAGGGTGGCCCCAGAGCCTTCTTTCGAGAGATCGATCTGCAACGAATCACGGCCCGCGCCAAATGGTCTGATCTCATGCTCAATGATGGGTGGCACCTTCAGCATGTCGAGATCGGTGATGCTGTGGTGAGACTCAAAGCGGGGCTTTCAAGTGAAGCGGCGAGTGCAAGCGAGGAGCGCATTCACACTAGCAGTTGGTTTAACGCCACGCCGGACTTCAACCAGACACGCTTTGGCGAGATCACTTTACACAATGCAAGTTTCGAATGGGGGCCTTACTGGACGTCTATGGGCAGTCTCAAAGGATGCTCCGGCACCATGCAGCGGAAGTTAGGAAATTGGAGCCTCAGTTTGGGTAATGCCACTTTCACTCAGAACTGGCTGCGTGACCTGACGATGTTCACGAACAAACCGATGAGCGTCGAATTGAAAGACGATAAGATTGCCATTAGCAATGCCGAATTCAAGCTGGGCGATGATGGCAAGGTCATCATCAATGGCATCATTCAGCTAGGTGAGACGCCAGAGTTTGACCTGAAAGTATCGATGAAATACGTCGATCTCACTGACATCATCCCTGAAATGTTCCATTTGGTGGTGGCAGGTCTTGCGGACATTGAAATGACGATCACGGGCTCTCCCAATCGCTCTGACGGCATGATCTTCGAAGGCGAGATGACCATGGTGCAATCGGGTCGACTACGCGATATTCCCATTCTACGCACATTGTCAGTCATTACTCCGCGCACGGAGATGCGTTTGATGCCCATCCGCTCAGGTAGCACTCTGAAATTCAAGACCCGCCAAGGACTCCTCACCGTTCCTGAGATCAACTTCCAGGGCGGCGGTGCCGCCGTCAATGCCGCGGGCTTTAAGACAGATGATGGCGAGGTCTTGGACTTTGCCCGCATCGTTGGTGGATTCACCTATCAGATGGACACTTCCACTCTTGATGAAAGCCTCAAGCTAGAGTCTATCAAGACAGCCATCGAAGAAGACGTCGAAGAAGCTGGTCCCGAAGTCGGATTCAAAGGCGGCATCCGGATTGGGATGCCATGGGCACTTCTTGGCAAAGAAGAAGCCTACCGTGAAAAACACTTCACCCCTGACAAACTAGGCTACGGTTGGATCGACGCCCGCCTCGAAGGTACTTTGGATGAGATCACCAAGGAGCAATCCAAGGTCATGGACATCGAGTGGACAGAGATCGAAAGGCGCGCAGAATAGGCGCACATGGCAAGCCCTCTACCATCATCCTTCGTCCATCGCCCTGCGGTGATCGGCATGGTTCATGTGGGAGCGCTTCCAGGCACGCCTGGATCTAAATTGTCCGTTGCTGAACTGACTGATCGTGCCGTTGCCGAAGCGCTCATCTATCGTGACGCGGGCGTCGATGGCGTGATGTTAGAGAACATGCATGACCGCCCCTATCTCAACGGCGTCGTGGGACCAGAGATCACCGCCATCATGACGCGGATCGCCACCACGGTGCGGGCAGAGATCACCTGCCCCTGCGGCATCCAGATCCTGGCAGCGGCTAACGGTGCGGCCCTTGCAGTCGCCCTCGCTGCCGATCTGCAATTCGTTCGGGTGGAAGGATTCGTTTTCGCCCACATCGCAGATGAAGGCTGGATCGATGGCTGTGCAGGCAAGCTTCTACGTGAACGCAAGCGCTTGGGAGCCGAGCACATCGAGATCTGGGCTGACATCAAGAAGAAACACAGCGCGCATGCCATCACCGCCGACGTATCTCTAGCAGAAACCGCACAAACCGCCGCGTATAATCTGGCAGACGCCGTGATCGTCACCGGCAGCCATACTGGACAGCCTGCGGACACCGATGACTTGCTTGCCGTGAAACGAAACAACCCAAAGCTGCCCATCTACATTGGCTCCGGGATCACCGCAGAGAACGCCCATCAGTATGCCTCTGCCGATGGATTCATTGTTGGATCTTCCCTAAAGAAAGACGGCCACTGGGAAAACCCGCTCGATCGCGACCGCATCGCCGCGCTGTTAGACGCCGTCCGTTAGTGTACTTTCAGGGCTTCCTTGAATTGCGCACGCAAGCTCTTGAGATCTTCATTCACTCGCTTGAGCTGCGCTTCGAGATCATTGACCTGACCTCCAAGTCGATTGACCGCTTCTGGCACAGGCGCACGCACCTCTTTGCGTAAGATGTCCAGCGCTTGTTTCGCCGCGCGACCATCTTCGGATTCAGAGTCCGCCGCGACATACGAATCCAACAATGGCTTCGCCTTCGAATCATGAAGCTCGCCTAAAGCCCGCATGGCCGAACGAGCCACATTGCGCTTGAGATGATCCACCTGGCGCATGAGAAACACACACACCTCGGTCTTGGATTCCTCGTTCCTCGCCAAGCGTCCCAGCACAATCAGCGCATTGGAGAATCCACTACTCGTAAAGTTGGCCTCATCCGATTCTAATGCACGACGCAATGGCTCTACGTAGAACGGGTCATCCTGCGCGCCCATCGCATCAATGGCCGCTCTCGCGATTGCATGCCCGTATGACTCACTTTGCAACAAATCCAACAAGTCGTATCGAAGTTCTGGTTTCGCGTAATTACCCAGCTCACGAATCGCCGTGGTACGAATGCCAGGATTACTCTCCTGATCGACAAGCGTCTTGAGAACATTGTAGGCGTCATCCGAGTAGTACTTTCGAATCGCCTGAACCACGGACTGCCTCACGCGAGCATCTCCTTGATCGAGTGATCTCTGCAACACGTCAAAAGCCTTAGCATCTCGGATACTTCCCAAGCCTTCAGCTGCCGCTTGGCGCACGGCGAAGAATGCGTCCTTATTCAAAGCTTCTCCCAGTTTCTCCACAGCAACGTCGTTCTTTTTCTCGGCCAACTGTTTCACCGCCTCAATCCTGCCAACGACATCGCTAGTATCGCCTAACTGCTCGATGAGAAGAGCCTCCGCAGGCTTAAACTCGATCTTCACCAATACCGAGAGATCAGGGTCCAAGCGAACGATGCTCGGAGCCGCATCGAGAGCGATGTAGAAGTCTTCACGCTCCTTGGAGATCGTGATGCTCTCCTCATGGACCTTGTCGCCGACCTTGAATCGCACAGGCAGAGGGAAATCAAAGAGCGCGCGTTTCTCACTCTTCATCTGCGTTTGAGAGACGGTCAGCTTCGCCAATTTGGCCAGCTCGTCCCACTTGTAATCGACCTTCAAAGAAGGGTAACCTGACAAATACACCCATTGATCAAAGAACTGCGAAAGCGACCGCCCGCTCAATTCTTCGAAGACTTCCACCAGGTCTTGAGTCACCACCGTCTCATAAGCGTGCCGCTCCAGATAGGTCTTCACGCACTGGCGAAAGAGATCCTCGCCTAACTCACCACGCAGCATGTGCAAGACCCAGCCACCCTTCGGATAAGCACGGAAGCTGAATTGCTCCATGGGATCTCCATACCCTTGGTAGACGATGGGAATGGTATCCTTGTCGTTGCGAAAGATCCCTTGAGCATTCCGATAGAGCCCATACTTGAAGAAATCTTCTCCTACCGCGTGACGATCGTAGAGCAGCGAATAGTAAGTCGCGAATCCCTCATTCAGCCAGATATGACTCCAGTCTCGACAAGTCACAAGATCACCAAACCACTGGTGCGCCGCCTCATGCGCATCCAACCCACGGCTGCTCTGAAGATTCTCCATCTCATCCGGAAATAGAGTGTTCAGTGTGAGAGTCGTTAGGCTCGTGTTCTCCATCCCGCCCATCATGTAGTCGATGGCACACACGTTGTAGTACTTGTCCCAAGGATACTGGACTCCGATCTCTTCTTCGAAAAATGCCAGGATCTTCTTCGTATCGCGAAACGTGTTGTGTGCCACCGCTTTCTTCGAGGGCGGCACATACAGCGCGATGGGCAGATCCCCATGCATGTCTTCCAATTTCTCGAAGTAGCCTGCGACCAAGCTCACCAAGTAGTTCACATGCACCTTGTCTTGCAACCAATGAAAGGTTGTCAGTCCTGTCGCCGCATCCGCACTCTCAGATACTAAATGCCCATTGGACAGCACTATCATCCCAGTCGGGACATGGCAGACCATCTCTGTCGTGAATTTCTCGTTCGGATAGTCATGGCTCGGATACCAATGCTGATGATCCTGTGGCTCACCCTGAGTCCAGAGCTGCTCGTCTTCTTTCGCATAACCCATGGCCGCCGATCGGAAATACAGGCCTTTCTTGGGACTCACATCATATTCAATCACCACCTGCGCCTTGACCCCTGCAGCGATCTCTTCCGAGAAGGTAATCTCTAGTCCGTCCACTGTCAGTTGGTGCGCAGTCACCGCGTGCGAACTCTCAATTTTAGCAATGTGAAGATCGCCCGCGTCGAGATGAAGCTGCCGCAACGGTTTCGCGATGGGCGAGAAATCCAAAGTCACCCGCCCCTCCAGTTCCTGGGTCTCGAAATCCGGGGTGATCTCCAACTTGAGATGCAACACATCGATCACCCGATCCGGCGCATACTTCCGTTTCGGAGCTTCACCCGGATTCGCCGCCGCGGCGGCATACTGCGAAGCCATGATCGCACAATGGGCGCAGCGGAACTGCTGCTCCTCAGCCTGAGTAAAGGGAGAAATAGATAGTAATGCTGCTACTGCTAAAGAAATGCGGGTTACCATGAATATGAATGTTTTCCGTAATTTATTCGTACTATTGGCTGAGAATTCGTCGATTGCACCTCAAAAGGACAGATCTCCGAAATTGAACGTCGGGTGCGCGAAAAGCGGCAGCCGAAAAGTCGCCGCTCATTCAGCCCTAGGAGGTTGGCTCCCATTTTCAAGGACCTTCCGATAGGCAGGAATCACCACAGGCCCCAATCCGAGCTGGCCTAGAAAGTCAAAATTCAGCTTTCGGCACAATTTCTCAAAAGTTGGCACGGCGACTGCTTTGCGACTTCAACCGTAACAAGAAGAGTTCCGCATAGGGATTCCCTAGCAGAGCCCTTTTCTAGCAACCATACCAACCCAACATCCGTCACAGACAAACCAAGATCAATCGATCCATTATCATGAATAGATTACCAAACCTCATCAAAATGGCAGTCGCTGGAGGGCTCGCAATGACTGCAGGAGACTTCATGCTACTTGCGGAAGAAGCTCCCGCCTATGCTGACTACGATGCTTTCGCCGCATCGAATGGCTTTCCTATCTTTACCATCAATAACCTGTGGATCTGTATCTCAGCTGCCCTGGTGTTCATCATGCACCTCGGATTCGCCACACTCGAATCAGGCCTAACGCAATCTAAGAACACAGTTAACATTCTCTTCAAGAATGTTTGGATCATCTCCACGGGCGTTCTGTTATATGCTTTCTGGGGATTCAACGCGATGTATCCTGGAGACTTCAATGGCTTCTTCGCGACGGGAAGTTGGTTCGGGGCAGGCCTCTATGACGTTTCCATGACCACAGATGCTTATAACGCGGGCTACACGTGGTGGGGTGACTTTATCTTTCAAGCCATGTTCGCCGCCACTGGCGCCACCATCGTTTCTGGTGCTGTTGCAGAGCGGATCAAGCTTCCTTCTTTCATGATCTTTGCTGTGCTCCTAGTCGGCTTCGCCTACCCAATCACTGGCTCATGGAAATGGGGCGGAGGCTGGTTGGATCAGAGAGGCTTCTACGACTTCGCTGGATCTTCAGTCGTGCACGCCTTCGGTGGTTTCGCCGCACTCGCATCCGTTCTCTTGCTCGGCCCACGCAACGGCAAATACACCGCTCAAGGTGTCAAGCCCATCCTTGGTCATAGCTTACCACTGGCAACCATCGGCGTCTTCCTACTTTGGTTAGGATGGTTCGGGTTCAACGGCGGTTCTGTTCTCAGCGCCGATCCCAAGCTCGTTTCCTTCGTTTTCGTGACTACCACTCTCGCCGCCTGTGCTGGCGCCGTATCTTCGATCTTCGCTTCGTGGATCTTCCTCAAGAAGCCTGATCTTTCCATGGCACTGAATGGCATTCTTGCTGGCTTGGTCGGCATCACTGCTGGTGCGGATACTGTCAGTGAGTTCAGCTCCATCATCATCGGCCTCGTCGCGGGTGTGATCGTTGTCTTCGCCATCGTCTTCTTCGACAAGATCCGGATCGACGATCCTGTCGGCGCCATCTCTGTTCACGGAGTGGTCGGTATCTGGGGAACGATCGCCGTAGGCATCTTCTCCACCAATCCTGAACATAGCTTGGGCACACAGATCTTAGGCACGCTCTCAATTGCAGCGTTCGCTTTTGTCTTCGCCTTCGTGGTCATGTTCATCCTCAAAGCGACGATTGGAATCCGAGTTTCCGAAGAGACAGAAGAAGTCGGCTTGGACGCCGAAGAACATGGCGCGCCTGCCTACGGAGTGCCTAAAGGCTAAACAAACCACTTCACGACGTCGTGTATAAAAATTCCTGAGAAGGAAATACGAGTTGGTCGTATCGTGCAAAAGCAGTGGGGGATACGTCCCCCGCTGCTTATTTCGTTTCTACCGATAGAAGATTGCTTTGGAGGACCGGGAATCTGACGAAGTCGTGAACTCGACACATCAACAACGGTGGAACCTTAGAATGCTCCCTTTACCAAGAACTAGTCCCTAGCCTGAATTATTCACGCAAGATAAGCGCTTCCCATTGTAACTTGTTGTCCTGTAATGTATTATGGACAAAAAGACAACAACTCAGGCAAGAAAAAGAATATTTATGGCGGTGAGAAAAATGAACTCAAGCCGCTGCCAACGGGCTCGCTTTTCGGCAGAGAGTGGGACGTGAAGTTTGACGAACCGGAACTTACCAGC
>JBLHHN010000124.1:0-15065 GCA_047616785.1 Verrucomicrobiales bacterium | reverse complement strand
CATGACGGGCATGACGGGCATGACGGGCATGACGGGCATGACGGGCATGACGGGCATGACGGGCATGACGGGCATGACGGGCATGACGGGCATGACGGGCATGACGGGCATGACGGGCATGACGGGCATGACGGGCGTGGCGAAGAACATCGCCACGGGCGTCTACGCGCGAGATCTTTTCCCAATCGGCGCGGAGATTACGATTGGGGATGAGTCTTCGTATCGGATCATTGGCGTCGGGGCGGCTTCGACTCGCCTCGAGCATGACGATGGTTCCTTCGCGGCCATGACTAACGCTGTAATTATCGATCAAACGATCAAAGGACGCCGCCCCAAGTTTGTCCCAGTAAGGAAGACCGTTGTGGTAGGGAAGAAGGGCGAGAAGTCGTAGCAGCTAAATTGTGTCCGAGGTCCGACTGGGAAGCCTTTCCGAATTCACTCCTGGAAGTCTCCAGCGAGTGGAAGTGGATCGTCACCCCTTCGCTGTCATCGTCACTGCCGAAGGAAAGCCCCATGTGATCGATGATCTTTGCACCCACGCCAACGCTCGTCTTTCTGAGGGTTGGCTGGAAGAAGGATGCGTCGCCTGCCCTTGGCATGGTGCGCAGTTCGATTTGGAATCAGGTTAATCCCTGTCACTACCCGCAAGAGGCGCGGTGAAGACTTATCCCGTGATGGTGAGAGAAGGAGATCTCTTCATCGAATGGGAAGAATCAAGCGAAGGCCTTGATGAAACCGACCTCGACCGCTAGCGCATCTTGCGCCGTCGTTTCCAAATGCCCGCGTAGATCTTCCAGCGCCGCATAGCGTTTGTTGAGATCGCTTGGCGCTAACTGCTGGGCTATTCCTTGCGTCACTCTGGCGTAATTCTCGAAATCCAGCCGATGGTAACCTGCCTGCAGTCGTACGGCATCTCCTAGAAAACTGAGGAGGCCTTCCAGCATCGTGGTGCGCCGATGCACATACTCTGATTCCGTCCTGTCCTTGAAGAAGACCTCGCGGCGCTTGATCCAATCGCCATCTGTGGTGTCGCCATAGCGCGCTGCTTCTTCTTTCAGTGCAGCGTCATTCTCCTTGCTGATCTCTTCTTTCTCTATCTTGAGGATGGTGGTGAATGTCCGGGCGAGGACCAGGGCTCGTGATAGACTGAGTTGGGTATTTGTCAGAGTCGAGCCGACAGCGGCAAGAAAAGCGTGGAACGACTCCGAAAAGTTCGGCTGATGGCGGCCCGGTGCGTAAAGAGGTACTTGAATACAGCGCGAACGGATCGTGTCTAACAATTGCTCGGGTTGGGACGTGAGCAGAAGAAGCAAGGTCGCCTGGGGCGGCTCTTCCAAGGTCTTGAGAAAGGCGTTCTCCGATTCTTTCTGCAAACGATCCGCATCCCGGATGACCCCAATCTTCGTCATGCCAGGAGCGCCAGACAAATGCAGCTGACGCTCTAGGGAACGAATCTGATCGATCTTGATGCGCCGTGATCGGGACTCTGGTCGAATGAGATGAACGTGAGGATCATGGATGGCCTCGATGCGATCCGCCGTGATACCGTTGGTGAGGGCGATGAGTCGCAGAGCGAGTATATTCTTTCCTGCGCCCTCGGGACCTGTCACCAAGTAAGCATGAGCCAGTCGATCCTCATTGCGGGAGCGCTCCAAATAGGAGTAGGCTTGGTCAACCAAGAAGGCCATCGTAACGCTCGGTGAGAGTTTTCCAGATCGAGTCAGCAATCGTGGTGATCTTCTGCATGGCATCAATGATCACGAAACGTTTGGGATCTGACTTTGCTAGTGCGAGGTAACCATTGCGCACATCATGAAAGAATGACTCTGGCAGTTTCTCAAATCGATCAGGTATGAATCCCTTTCGAGAAGCCAAACGATGCCGCATGTCCGAGGGCGCGATGTCCATGAGGAAAGTGATATCAGGCATGCATGTTCCCACCGCGAAATGATTGATGCTATCCACTGTCTTGCGATCAAGTCCACGAGCCTCTCCTTGGTAGATCGCGGTCGAATCCAGAAATCGATCTGCAATGACATGCTTGCCAGCATCGAGGGCCGGTTCCAGCACATCAGTCACCAGCTGCGCGCGGCTTGCCGCGAACAACAGGAGCTCGGCACGATCTGTAATCTCATGGGTGTCTTCTGTGGGTTGAAGGATCTTGCGAATCTCTTCACCAAGCAATGTCCCGCCTGGCTCGCGAGTGATCACCAGCTTATCCCCCAAGCTTCGCATGCGGCGACGCAGTTCCTTGATCTGGGTGGATTTTCCACATCCATCCACCCCCTCGAAGCTGATAAAGATCCCTCTCTGACTCACCTGCCCATAGGAATCGGAACGGCGTGCTTTGTCCAAGAGAAATTCGTCATCTTGTCCGCACTTTCCCGTAGGGATTCGGGGTTCGAATCCTCAGCTATTCATGATATCTCCTCGACCATTCGCCGCCTGCATTCTCGGTCTGCTCTTCCATATGGGAGCGCATGCGGATGAAGGTGGCTCGCATTGGGCCTTTCAGCCTGTTCCTCACGTCGTCATTCCCCACGGAGTCACCAGGGATTCTCGGACACCGTTGGATGCTCTTCATGGTGAGGCTCTGAAGGAACAAGGTCTCTCCAAAGCAGATCGGGCCTCTCGTGTGGTCTTGGCGAGACGTCTTGCCTTTCATCTACATGGTGTGCCGCCGGAGCATCGAGACGTGCAAGACTTCGTTAATGACGATTCACCCAATGCGTATCAACGTCAGTTGGATCGACTGTTAGCCTCACCTCGCTATGGCGAACGCTGGGCGCGTCATTGGATGGATGTCGCCCGATACGCAGACAACAAAGGCTACGTGTTCGAAGAAGAACGTCGCTACCCTTATGCTTACACTTACCGGGATTGGTTGGTCTCTTCTTTCAACGAAGACTTACCTTATGACGATTTCATCGTGCAACAGATCGCCGGTGATCAGGTGGCCAAAGAGTCAGGAAAACCAGAGGCCAACGCCGCCATGGGATTCCTAACGTTAGGCCGGCGTTTCCTAAATCGTGAACCAGACATCATCGATGATCGTATCGATGTGGTGACTAGAGGCCTGTTAGGTCTCACCGTGGCCTGTGCACGCTGTCATGATCACAAATACGATCCTATCCCAACGGCCGACTACTACTCGCTCTATGGCGTCTTTGCCAGTTCCTATGAGCCGGATGTCAAGCCTCTCTTGGGCGAGCCAGACACGACGTCGCCAGAGTATCAGGAATTTCTCGCGGAAACGAAAAAGCGTGAGACAGAGATCGATGACTATTTCAAGGAGAGACACGCCCAGCTTCGCACGGAGCCCGTGTTGAAAGCCTATTTCACCCTCGCTCATGACGCGCAGGACTGGGACGAACCGCAGATCGGGAAGCGGGCACAGAGCGAGAAGCTCTATCAGAAAATCGCCATCCTCTGGCGCGATCGCATTGCAAAGTTAGTCAGTGAGGGGCATCCTGCTTTCTTGCCTTGGAAAGCATTCGCCGATCAGAAATCGCTCGAAGATGTCAAGGAAACCAGTCATCCCATCATCTGGGCTGCGCTTCGTGAAGCCGATGCCCAATCGATGAATGACCTGATCGCTGTCTACGCCAAGGTGATCGCCGATGCCAACCGAGACGAGCCTCACGAAGATGCGCATCGTGAAAGCCTGCGTCAGCTCCTCGTCGGGGAAGACGCTCCTACAGGGCTCGAGCCCGAGAAGCTCTATCGGATCTTCAACACGCCTGAGCAGCAAATGGTGAGGAAGATGCGGCGTAAGCTTGAGGAGTATCGAGCCATGTCACCGGGCGCGCCGCCGCGAGGTATGGTCATGCTAGACCGTGACAAACCGACCGAACCCCACATTTTCGTGCGAGGAAATGCTCGCTCACCAGGGAAGCAAGTCCCTCGCCAGTACATTGAAGTTCTCGCCGGGAAGGATCGTCACCCCTTTGTAGAAGGCAGCGGCCGCTATGAATTGGCCAAGGCAATCGCCGATACTAACAACCCGCTCACCGCGCGTGTCTTTGTCAATCGGGTCTGGATGCATCTCATGGGCACGCCCATGGTCGGCTCACCGAGCGACTTTGGCATTCGCACCGAATCTCCAGGGATGGCGCGTCTGCTGGATCGTTTGGCCTCCGATTTCATGCGCGATGGTTGGTCGATCAAACGGCTTCAACGCGAGATCCTACAGTCTGATTTGTACTGTCAGGATAGCTTGGCCAATCCCGAAGCCCTGGAGAAAGATCCAGAGAACAAATGGCTCACCCGCATGAATCGTCAGCGTCTTGATTTCGAATCGATGCGGGATGGGCTTTTGGCGGTATGTGAGGATGTGGATTTCCAGACGGGCGGTCATGCGGTGGATATCCTAGCCAAGCCCTTCAGCAAGCGCCGGGCTCTCTACGGCTTCATTGATCGCCAGAACTTGCCAGGCACCTTCCGCACGTTTGATATAGCCAGTCCGGATGCGCACACCCCGCGTCGTCTGGACACCATGGTGCCGCAGCAAGCGCTCTTCATCATGAATGGTCCCTTGGTCGAACAACAAGCCGCTCGGTTAGGAGAGCAGGCTTTAGGGAAGCCCACTCCTCAAGAAGCTGTCACTTTCCTCTATGGACGCTTGTTCTCGCGATTTCCTGAAAGTGACGAGATCGCTTTGGGCTCTGAATTCGTCGCTGATTGGACGCCCTCTGACGATTTCACCAACGGTTGGGAAGCCTACGCTCACGCGTTGCTTTGCTCGAATGAATTCATGTTTATCGATTAAATGAGCCATCATCCTGAAGATCTGAACCATCATTTCTACACGCGTCGAGATTTCCTCTCGCGTGTCGGCATGGGCATGGGTGGGGCCGCGTTTAGCAGCCTCCTGGGCGAGGCTAGCGGAAGTCTCAATCCGTTGGCGTCCCGAGCCTCACAGTATCCTGGAAAGGCCAAACGCGTCATTCATCTCTTCATGAATGGCGGGCCTTCGCAGGTCGATACCTTCGATCCCAAGCCTCTACTCACAAAGTACCATGGCCAAGAGTTGCCGATGGAGAACTTGCGCACGGAGCGTAAGACGGGCGCAGGCTTCCGTTCACCCTTTGAGTTTCAGAAATACGGTCAGAGCGGTTTGGAAGTCAGTGAGATCTTTCCGAATGTCGCGAAATGCGCGGACGATCTTTGCGTCATTCGCTCGATGCGCGCCGACGTGCCGAACCATGAGCCTTCGCTCTTGCTCATGAATTGCGGTGAAGCGCGCGCCGTGAGGCCCAGCCTCGGCTCATGGGTCAGCTACGGCCTGGGAACGGCCAATCAGAATCTCCCTGGCTTCATCACCATGTGCCCGGGTGGTTATCCCATCCAAGAATCGCAAAACTGGCAGGCTGGGTTTCTGCCGGGATCTTTTCAAGGCACTTACATCGATACCAAACACAAGGAAGTCGAGAAGCTCATCGAGAACATCCGCAACAAGCGCCTCGATCCCAAGCAGCAGCGGCGTCAGCTCGATCTCGTGCAACGGCTCAATCAGCGTCATTTGGAACGTCGTCAGGAAGACGCTCAACTGGAAGCTCGATTGCAATCCTTCGAACTCGCCTATCGCATGCAGATGGATGCCACGGATGCCTTCGATATCGAGCGTGAGCCGCAACACATTCGCGACATGTATGGCGAAGGCACGCAAGCGCGGCAGATCCTCATCGCCCGACGCCTCATTGAGCGTGGCGTGCGTTTCGTCCAGCTCTGGCATGGCCCTGGCCAACCCTGGGACAATCACGATGACATCGACAAACGTCACCGCGCGCTCGCTCGCGAATGTGATCAAGCCATTGCCGCGCTCCTCACCGATCTCAAACAGCGTGGGATGTTGGAAGATACCTTGGTCATTTGGGGTGGTGAATTTGGACGGACGCCGACGGTGGAACTTCCCAAACCGGGTTCCAATGCTGGCAAGATCAATGGACGCGATCACAACCATCACGGTTTCACCATGTGGATGGCCGGCGGGGGTGTGAAAGGGGGCTATGTTCACGGGGCCACCGATGAATTCGGCTTCAAAGCCACGGAGAAACCCGTGCATGTGCATGATCTTCATGCCACGATTCTTCACTTGTTAGGATTCGATCACGAAGAGCTCACCTACCGTTATGCGGGCCGAGATTTCCGACTGACCGATGTCCATGGCAAGGTCGTGCACGATCTCATCGCTTAGAAGCTGGACAAATGGGCCGTTGATTGGGTAATCTCGGGTCATGACAGGAGGTCCCTATCATGCTGAACTTCATTGATCCCTCAACGCGACGGAGTTTCCTCCGTGTGGGAAGCATGGCTCTTGGCGGGCTCTCCTTGCCGCAAATACTGAGTGCGCAATCTGTTCAGAATCAGTTAGGTGGGTCGTTGAAAGACAAGTCGGTCGTCTTTCTATTCATGCACGGCGGCCCCTCTCAGTTTGAGACGTTTGATCCTAAGATGGGGGCGCCGTCAGAGATCCGAAGTGCCACCGGTGAAGTGAAGACGTCGCTTCCGGGAGTCACCTTCGGAGGCACGTTGACGAAACTCGCCAAGCAAGCGCATCGTTGTGCGATTGTGAGATCATTCTCCACGGGTGATGGCAATCATGACATCAAGCCCATCGTGGGAAAGGAATCGCTCGGGGCCAATCTCGGATCGTTGTATGCGCGGGTCGCTGGGATGACGCGTGCGGATTCTGGCATGCCCACGAATGTCGCTCTCCTTCCGAATGCCGTCGATCCCGAAGCTCAACCTGGAGAAATGAGCTTCGGCAAGTTCAATGACACCGGTTCGTTAGGGCCTGCCTATGCGCCGTTCATGCCTGGCTCTAGCGGTGATCTGCAAGAAGACATGGCCATGCATCTTTCGCGGGGGCGGCTCGATGATCGGCGAGCTTTGCTGACACAGTTGGATGATCTCAAGCGTACGCTCGATGTCACGGGTAACGGAGGGTTCTCGCGCTTTCAGGAGCAGGCGTTTGAAACGCTCATCGGCGGTGTTTCGGATGCGTTCGACCTTACCAAAGAGGATCCCATGACTTTGGCTCGATACGACACTCGGCCAATTGTGCATCCAGATTCCATCCGAAAAGTCTGGAACAATCACAAGAATTACCGGGATCATGGACAATCGTTAGGGCATCTCATGCTCTTGGCACGACGTCTGTGTGAGCGTGGTTGTGGCTTCGTCACCGTGACCACGAATTTCGTCTGGGACATGCATGCGGATGTGAACAACGCGACCATGACAGAGGGCATGCAGTACGTGGGGCAGCCGTTTGATCATGCCGTGTCCACCTTCATTGATGATGTTCATGAACGCGGCTTGAGTGACAAGATCTTGTTAGTGGCCTGCGGCGAGATGGGCCGCACGCCGAAACTGAATGCCAAAGGCGGGCGCGATCACTGGGGGAAACTCGCGCCGCTCCTGCTTTCGGGTGGTGGGCTGGAGATGGGGCAGGTCATTGGTGACTCGACGCGGGACGGCGGTGAAGCGAACACCGATGGGGTGACGACGCAGCACCTTCTCGCGACGATCATGCACACCCTTTTCGATGTCAGTGAGTTGAGATTGATCGATCATTTGCCAAGAGACGTCGCCCGCCTGCTGACGGGCGGTGAGCCCATTCCTCGGCTGTTCGTGTGAGTTGAATTCATCGATCAGGTCGATGGCATGACGAAATGAATCGATGCGCCTTGACTGTGCGGATCGGTTAGGCTGCACCTTCATGAAACCTTGTTACGTCATTTCCGACCTCCATCTGTTCGCTCGGCGATCCGAGGCCTCCGCTTGCCAAGAGGAGATTGATTCCGCGATCAAAGACGCGAACGTGCTTGTCTTGGGAGGAGATACCTTTGATTTCCGCTGGAGCGCTATGAGTTCTCCTCGCTCGACAGCAGCGGCAGCGTCCAGGTGGTTGCGAAGGCTACGGTCACTCAATCCTGACTGTCAAATACACTACGTGTTGGGAAGTCACGATCATCACCCTGCTCTGATCCACGAGTTGGAGAAGCTTAAGGACGAGGACGTGAGTTTCTTCTTGTATCCCTATCACTTGCGTCTCGGCAATGCCTTGTTCGTGCATGGCGATGTGGCCAATTCAAGGATGACGGAAGCCAGATTGCACGCCTCAAGAGAACGTTTTGCCAAACACGCGCCACCTGCGGCTTGGATGCACTTTGCGTATGACTTTTCCGTAGCGACTCGGTTGCATGTGTTGGTGGCGAAGCTTTGGTATCCCGATGCGATCGTGCTGAATCGTATCATGCGCTATGTGCGTGCGCTAGACGCGGGCTCGTCTGAGGGGGGGCGGAATGTCTACTTCGGGCACACCCACCGCGCGCTGGTCAATCGTTTGTGGGAAGGCAGGCGTTTTCACAATGGCGGGGCTCCGATTCCTGGCCTGCCTTTCCAAATCCTCAAAGCCGATCTCTCATGAAACAGAACGTCACGATCATAGGAGATTGTTATGCGTCAGGTGAACGTCATTTCATGGATCAATGGCAGGCCTTTCGCGCCGCGACTTTGCGCCCCTTGTTCGTCTACTTTGCGCGATGGCCTGTGACGCCGGATGGTCTCACCTTGCTGTCCTTGCTCTTCGGGCTAGCATTCTTTCCATTGCTCTTTGTTTCCTATCCATTGGCCTTTGACTGCCTGTTCACGCATGCTGTTCTCGATGGCTTGGACGGCCCCTTGGCGCGCTATTTGGGAACCGCCTCTCGACGAGGTTCATTCACTGATACCATGGTGGATCAACTGGTCGTCACGACGACCACGGCCGCCTTGATGAAGCTCGGCGCGAACAGTCTCGAAGTCGGCCTGGCTTACATCGTGACCTATGGTGCGCTGGTGGCCTTCTCGATGGTGCGCAACGCCATGGCCATTCCCTACTCCTGGGTGGTGCGGCCTCGACTCGTGATCTACCTCTGGATGCCCATCGAACTCTACGTCTGGCCGGGCACTTTGGAATGAGTTTTGTGGTTATGTGTGGGCCTTCTGGCGTTCAAGACATTAACTGGGTTCTTTCGTATCCGAAGAAGCCTGTGAAACTACCGCTGCGGCATCTTCGTCTGGGACATCCATCGGACGAGTTCGTTGGGCCAATCCTGAATGGCCTTCTCACTCGATTTCTGCCCGAAGCTGAATCCATGTCCACCCTTCTCAAAGCTCAACTGTTTGTGGGGCAAGTTCGCTTGCTCATAGCGTTTCGCTAGGGTGCTCATGTTTCGATGCGCAGCCCGATCATCTTTGGCCGCGACGAAGAGCGCAGCAGGCGCGTCTTGAGGAATCTTCTTGGGCGTGCCGCTGATGCCGGCATAGGCCATTAAGATTATGTTAGGTTGCCCGTTCAGTCGATCCACCGGATCAGTCGCCGTGACGTCACCCTTACCAGACTCGTAAGCAATCAACGAGATCAATCCACCACCCGTAGAGAATACTAACATCCCAATACTCTGCGGTTTCACCCCGACCGAATCCGGCAAGCTACGGACCATGCGCATGGCGCGGTGCGCATCTTGGCGGCCATGCCCATCAAGCCGGTAGGGTGAGCGGGCTCCGATTGTAGGCGATATTTGAGAACGAAGGCGGCAATCCCACGTTCCTGCAAGATCTTGGCCGGTTGTTGCCCTTCGATGCCAAAGACGAGTTCCACATGACCGCTGCCCGGGCAGATCATCACCGCATCACCCGTGGCTTTGTCCTTCGCGGGCAGGTAAGCGGTGAGTGAGGGCGAATGAATGTTCTTCACCCAATACGACTTGGCCAACTCCGGCTCGTCCCGCCGAGCTTCGAATCCCGGTGCGCCATGGGTCTACAGTGGAATGATGCAGGGCTGGTCTGGCGCTGCCCTTGAAGCTTCTAACTTAGTCAGAAAGGGCTCCCAAAGTTTTTCAAGCGAAGGGTAAATATACTGAAGCGTTTCCGTTTGGCTGACGGATTCCGTGCATGAAGTCAAGCCGATGAAGAGAAGTGATAACGCGACGGCCGGAAGAGAATCCATGGCAGATGACTGTATCGAGTTCACTCGCAAAGGCATTCTATGATCTCACGAGGACATTGTAATGGTCTAGGGAAGGACAGGAATGTTCTGGATGCTGATCGGCTTTCGGTTGGTAGGCGCGCTGCGGCCATTCTCTTTTCGAGTGAGATCCGCAAGGAGCGCTTGCAGTTCCTTACGCTTGGCCGTCTCTTTGAAAAAAAGGTTCGTTGTTTCGCCAGGATCGCTGGCGAGATTGAAGAGTTGCCCCGTGGCATCGGGGGCAGTTTCTGCGAGAGCGAACTTCTTGAGATTGCCTTTCTCATAATTGTTCCCTCCCGAGCCCATGTGATCCAGATACTTCCAATCACCTTGTCGGATCTGAAACTCGGATCGGAAACTCTGAGTGAGCATGTGAGGGCGGATCGAAAGGCTTTCACCATGGGTGCCTAACATGGCTGGAAGCATGTCATAGCTATCCACAGCGACGTGGTCAGGAAGTTCGTGGCCGACGATGGAAGCGAGGGTGGCAAAGATATCCGTCGCATTCGTCAATTGCTTGGAGACTTGTCCGGCCGGGATTCGACTCGGCCAACGCGCGATGTAGGGCACGCGATGCCCGCCTTCCCAGCCATCGCGTTTCATGCCGCGGAATCCGGCGACGGCGTCGTGATGGTGATCCTCTCGCATCCACAGGGTATGCATGGTCTCGGGGCCATTGTCGGAATTGAAAAGGACCAACGTGTTGTCATCGATCCCCAGACTCGTGATCGCATCGAGCAGCCGTCCGGTGAGGACATCGAGTTCATGAATGAAGTCTCCTCGCGCTCCCGCATCCGTCTTGCCATTGAACTCGGGAGCAGGAAGCACCGGCGCGTGAGAAATCTGTGTGGAGAAGACGGCGAAGAAGGGCTTCTCCGGGCTCTTCTTACGATGATCGGCGATGAACTCTAACGTCTTGTCGTAGAATAGAAGATCCGCGTCGACAAAGCGATAGTCAGGAGCCATCCAACCTTCGTCATTGTCCCATCGCCACTTGCCACCGGGATTCGGAACATTGTCTTGACGGTGCCGTTGGCTGGCGGGCGTCTCCACCATGCCATTCTTGATGTAGACATAGAGCGGGTCCGTGGTCGGGCAGTTCGGCGTGATGAAGGACTCATCGAAGCCTCTCTGGTTAGGCCCGTCTACCAGTGGGGTGCTTTTCTCGTAGTCTATGAGCAGGGCATTCTTGAATCCACCGCCAAGCCTTTCACCGGCGTCATCGACCCAGGTCAGGCCGAGATGCCATTTGCCAAAGACGCCGGTGCGGTAGCCTTGCGTTTTTAACATCTCAGCGAGGGTCAACTCGCCCGGTTTGAGGTAGCTTGGGCCACCTGGACCTTCGAAGGCTGTGCTTCGTCTTCCCGTTCTGCAAACCTGTTGCCCGGAGAAGAGCCCGTAACGTGATGGCGAACAGATGGTCGAGGGGCTATGCGCATCCGTGAACCGAATCCCTTCCGCTGCCATGCGATCAAGTCGCGGGGTCTTGTAAGCCGCTTTGGGATTGTAACAGGACAGATCGCCGTAGCCCAGATCATCAGAATAGATGATCACGATATTGGGCAAGTCTTGTGTGAATGCGGGGGTGTTGCTTGCTAGGAGAAAAGCCAGTCCGATTGAAACGCAGGAATAAGTAAGAGCATGCACGTCTCTATTCTTTCACGGGTCGGCCGGTGGAATCGACCTCAATCTGCGCGGCTTGTGACAGCGGAGGTTGCATCATTTGCTGGATCGCGCTGGTGAGTTTCTGCCGAACACCTTTGGCTTCCTCTGTGAGATTTCCCAAATCGAGCGGCACTTCCCGCAACGTTTCACCTGTGATGTCAAACATCCGGCCGTCCGAGAAGAGCTTGTACTTGTGATCGAGCGCGAAGATGGACCGCGAGAACGCCTCCTTGTCCCAACCAGGCCTCGGATCATACCAGAAGAAGGCCCAATCACGCTTGGTCGCAGCGTTCTTGCCTAGAAGCTGCGGCGCAAAGCTCACGCCATCCGTCGGCCAAGCTTCTGGCAATTGCTTACCAGCCAAATCGGCGAGCGTCGGCACGAAGTCTGACGCTTCCACAAGATCTGAGTTCACTCTGGACGAAATGTGTCCGGGCCAGTTTGCAATCAGTGGCACTCGGATGCCGGTCTGCGCCGTGGTATTCTTGCCGCCACGAATGTCGCGCCCATCAAAGCGCGAGGTGATGCGCCTATCCGTGCCATTGTCAGAGTAAAACAGAACCAGCGTGTCATCGCGCAACCCTAGTTTGGCAATGCCATCGACCAGTCGGCCAACGAGCGTGTCCATGTACTCGACCATGTCCGGGAAATGCTCGGGGCTTTCCTCGAGCCTCCGTGCAGGATCCTTCCACGCCTCTGAAATGAGAGTCGGCGTCATCGGCCAATGAGGCAAGGCCATCGGGTAGTAGATGAACATCGGGTCCTCACGGTGATCGCGCATGAAATCGAGGAGGAACTTTACGGAAAGGTCCTCTCCTTACTTTCCGTCTAACGCTTTGTGCAAAGTCCCATCACGCAAGAAAGTCGGGTTGGCATAGCGTGAGCCTTTGTTTTCCGTATGCAGAGAATGATAGAGCGAGTAGGAATCGAACCCCGCTTCACGCGGATGCATCCCGGTGCCACGACGCTCCGCTGCGTTGGGATAATCCGGTGGATCGTATGACTGTAACTGCCACTTGCCAGCGATACAAGTCTTGTAGCCGAAGTCTTGCATGAGATGGCCAAAGGTCTTCTCCTCCGGTGGCAGGATTCCAAAGTAACGCCAATTGCGATGGTTGTCCCGCCCCGTCATGATCTCTAGCCGCGTCGGCGTGCACAACGGTTGCGAGTAGGCGTGCGAGAACAGCAAGCCCTTCGCTGCGAGTTCATCAATGCGAGGCGTCTTGTAATCCGTGCCGCCGTAGCATCCGAAGCACTCGATCCCAATATCATCCGCCATGATGTGGACGACATGGCGAGGCAGGTCAGCGCCGTGCAAGGCGGCTGGGGCAAGCATCGCGAGAGCAAGCAGGTGGCGAATCAGAAAGGATGGCCTCATCAGGAGGTCATCCTTTCCGGGATCGGTGATGGCGGAAAGCAAGCTCTTTGCTCCATGCAATCACGTCCTTGCATCGCCATCCGAATGGTGCCAACCTCGGCTTGTATCCAAGGCACCCGTAGTTCAATGGATAGAATGCTGGTTTCCGAAGCCAGAGATATGGGTTCAACTCCCGTCGGGTGTATTTGACAGGTCCTCACGAGTCGGTGAGACGGCGCTTTCCCATCGCCGTTGATTTGGGGCCTCGATTCAGAAGACCACACTCAAGCCCGTCCCGAGCTGACCTTCTGCGCACTATCGACACGGACGACGTCTCATCGCGTTTGAGAAACAGCCTCCAGGAACAATGTGCTCGAGGATCGCCCTTTCTCTAACATCGATTCCAAAGAGCGATGCTCCGTCATCGCCGATTTCTCTGAATCGTGTCAGCACGCCAATGTGATCGATGATCGCGTTTCTCTCTAACATCCATCCAGGAGGGCGATGCTCCGTCATCGCCGATTTCTCTGAATCGTGTCTGCTTGCCGAGAAATCTACGGCTACGACGAAGCGTGGCCTCCGGGCATGAACGGCTGACGCTTGGCTCAACCCTGCCGGAAGTAGAGCTGCTACCCGCAAAACCGCCCGGAACTACTGTTACCAGTTCTATTGGAGGTCCGGAGTTAATCTCAATGGCTGGAAACGGGGCCTTTCAAGCCCCTCTTCACAGCCAGTCATTGTGAATAACTCCGCCGCGCGGCTCACGTCACCGGTTGGTAATTCGTCACTTTCCGCTAGGGCAGGTTTTGTTTCCGGCTTCGACTGGGTCAGGCTGTAAACACCAAAGAGAAGTTGCGTGATGCTAGAGATTGTAATAAGGCTATCTTAGAAATCAGGAACAGCGCAGACGAATATCAGGACTCCCCGGATATCCAAACCATCACGAAAATCGAAATGAATCGACATCGAATATGAAAGCGCCTAAAGAGATGATAATGAGAGTCATGGCTAAACTAGCAATGCGTAAATCGCACAAGATTCTGAAATCGGATATTAATATCATCAGATACTAATACCACTGTTATGCCAAGAAAATGAACGCGCTTAGCCTGTCGATGTTTGTCTTGGTTGGAGTGTTGCTGTCGGGATGCGCGCTTCCGAAGCCTCACATTGCTCGATCTCGATCTTACGAGAATTTTGTGAAGGTCGCCAGTTCGCCACCGCAGTATCAATGGGCGTATTGCGGATCGGATAGTAGACATCACCACTTCGCGCAGTGGAGATACGGTGCCATGCTCGGGGCGATTGGGCAGTCAAGCTATCTGAAGCGCCATCGAGTTCCCCGGGATGAGATGAACGTCTCGAATGAGTTTTTCCGCACTAGAGATATGGAGGAGTGGCGGACGTATTCTCTTATGGGAGGTGATTCCGACGGCGATTTTTCACGTGATTTTCTTCGCGATGGAGACACTATTCCGAATGCAATGCGCTAAACAAAAACGGGCATAACAAGACGCGGATGACCAAGCCGCTGCCGCTGTGGAGCAGAAATTTTGAAGCCAGCTCTAACATTAACCCAGAAGTCGAAAGCGCGCTCTCAGCAGCGGCTGGCATCGCTTTGACGTTCGTCGAAGAAATAGCCCCATGGAGATTCACAATACCATCAAGGTCGCGGAAGGGCTCTCCCGCTTTTGGTCATCAGCTAGGGGGTGGGCTCCTGAAGGTGCGGCAGATCTTCTCGAGGAAGCTCGCCTTGATCGCTTCTTGTCATTCGCTCATACACTTCCAGATTTCGTCGAACCGTTTTCCAGAGAATCCTCTGAAGCGCGCCTGATAGTTGGCTACGCAACGCTCAGAAGCATGTCGGAGAGTCTCTTGAAGCTGTTCTTTTCTGTATACTATGAGCTCACATTCCGGGGATAAATTCCGGCGATTTAGCTAATATCCCTTGATTAATATATGCGTTAGTTATGGTCGCTTGGCTTATGCTTATCGCATGTCTAAACGCAAATCTAGCAGTCCACCAAG
>JBLHHN010000123.1:0-15193 GCA_047616785.1 Verrucomicrobiales bacterium | reverse complement strand
CGATATTACCGAAGGTCTTGCCCTACGCGGCTTCGACTTCACGGTTGATCTGCGAGTGGGCGGCGGCACCCCTGATCCGGCGGATGGTTTCAGTCTCAACCTCGTTAGGCCAACTGATCCTCTGCTAGAAGCACCCATCGGTTCGGGTTTCGCTGGCACGCTCGATCTCGGTGCGACCGAGGAGAATCTTCCCGAGGAAGGCTCGCAAACGGGCTTAGGCATTGGCCTTGATGCCTGGGTGAGCGGCGGCAGTGACATCATTGGAATCAGTATTCGCGTCGATGGGATCCTCCTCGATCAGGTGCCTACGCCTACGAAGAACGGAGAGCCTGGCGATGAGACTTCGTTGCAGACGGGCCCTCAGAATCCCGACGTCGATATTGATGACGTTTCCTCTCAAGTTGAAAATCTAACATGGCAGCAATTCCGCGCCTTTCTCGATCCAGAGACGAGCGAGATGACGATCCAGTGGAAGGGCAAGACCCTGATGGACAAGCAAGTCATCGATTGGACTCCTTCCTCAGTGCGGCCGATCTTTGCCGCCAGAACGGGTGGCGCTTGGCAGAATCACCACATTGACAATCTCCGACTGGTCATGTTCCCTGCGCGCTTGGCAAGCCTTAACGCTCGGGTAAGAGCCAAGGATCTCGTCATCACATCCAACAATGGCCCTGAGAGTTCCTTCAATCCGGATTCACTTGTGGTCATGGTCGACGGCGCACCAGTGACCGCAACTGGCGTGGTTGATGGTAACACAACCGTTTACAGCTATACCCCGAATCCTCCATTCGAGCCCGAGACCTCGCACCCGTGGACGGTCATTGGGGAAGACAATCTTGGAAATGCTTTCTCCCTTGCGGGGTCCTTTGAAATCTCTCCGACGAACATCTTTGCCGGAGGCTTCTTCACCACACATCATGTGTGGATGGATGGAGACACGGCCAGCCTGGATACTTCAGAACAGGCCCTTGCTGGTGAACTCGATCTCCTAGGCGACATCACGGTGAAGCATCCTTTCTCTCACTTCCATGATAACGCGGCAGCTCCTATCGATAGCGGACTATCCATTCCTTATCCCCTATGGGCTGAGCCGGAAGATATCTCTGATGAAAACATCATCGCCGGGGAACGTATAGGCGGTGGGACGGGAGATCGAAACCAATTCGCGATTGAGTCCAAAGGGGAGTTCTTCCTTCGCAATGGTGGCAAGATTCTCTTCGTGGTGAATAGCGATGATGGCTTCATGCTTTGGATCGATGGTGAGTCTGTTGGAGAAGCGGGAGACCGTGGCCGTGGAAACACGGTGATGCCCGTTGATCTTGAGCCTGGCACTCACGAGATGCGCTTGGTGCAATGGGAGAACGGCGGTGGTGCCGGAACGAGTCTCTACATCAGCCGTGCGCCTGATCTGGCTGATGACGTGGCAGTGAATGCAGACAACTTCGAGATCTTGTCAGGATTCAACATTCACGACGTCGTTACCGAAGATACGGATGGTGATGGCATGGATGACTTCAAAGAGAACTTCTTCTTTGGTGACCTGACTAAAGACGGCAGTGGTGACAATGATGGTGATGGCCTAGCAGACGGGCAAGAACTTGCTCTCCGCGCTGACCCCACAGTGAAAGACACCGATGGCGATGGCCTGGAAGATGGTAACGAGGTCAATGACCTAGGAACGAGTCCCTCGAACGTCGATTCCGATGGCGATAGTCTAGCGGACGGCGATGAGGTCAATAACTTCCAGACCGACCCAGCCAAAGCGGACACCGATGACGACACCTTCGCTGACAACGTGGAGCTTGCCTTGGGCAATGACCCTAACAGCGCTGCTAGCAAGCCGGACGCCATCATCGCGGTGGCCAATGGCCTCTGGAGCGATCCAGCGACTTGGTCGGATGGTCAGTCACCAAGCGCAGGTAAGAAGTACGTTGCCGTAGGCACAGTGACCAAGAAGATGACGACCGCGACAGGCCCCTTTGCTGGCGATTCGTTGACCTTGATCGGACCAGGCATGACTCTGGAAGTGGATCACGCTGGAGAAGCTCTGGCGAACCTCACTCTCAGCAACGCTGATCTGAAGGTCACAGCAAGTACGGGCCTCGCTGGAACATTAGACATCCGCGGTGATGTCACCATCGCAGTGGGTTCCAATGACCTCGAGTTAGGTTCGACGATCTCTGGAGGCGGGACGCTGACGATCCAAGGTGGTTCTTCCGATTCCGCTGAAGGAAGCGTGAACCTGAGCGGTGAAGGAAGCACCTTTGGCGGTGCCCTCAACATCATCGGCACGGACGTTGCCGGTCTCACAGAGAGCTCATTGAGCACAGGTTCCACTCTGCTCGCTAGCGGTGGCATTGCTTACGGCTATGACCATTCTAGCGACATCGCCCTCATCAAGATTCAAGGAAGCGAGTTCCGTATCGTCCTCGGTGGCAACGTCGAGGTGGCCGATATCATCGGTGTGGACACAGACGGCAATGCCCTCTTCAGCCTGAACGATCTGGCAGGTCCTGGCCCATACAGTGCTGATGACTTGTTAGGTGCTTTCCAGCTAGATGAAGGCATTTCAGGAGCCGGAACCGTGACCTTGTTAGGCACCGCAGCGGATACCGATGGCGATGGCCTTCGTGACTCCTTTGAGCAGGACAACTTTGGCAACCTCGACATGGACGCCGCTGGCGATCCCGATGGCGATGGCCTTAGCAACCTCGCAGAGCAAAGTGGCGGCACCGATCCCAATGTGGCAGACGTTATCGTCGTGGAAGGTCCCGTAGGTCCCCAAGACGTCACCAGTCCTAGCGACGCGATTGTCTTGGTCGACGGCGTGAACGATGACGACGCGAACGACGGTCCTCCTCCTGGAGCTGAAGGCGTGGAGAACGTGATCAACAACACCGCACAGAAGTATCTCCACTTCCTCGACCTTGGATCAGGCTTCGTCGTCACCCCTGCAGTCGGGGCGACAACGGTGACCGGGATCCGGCTCTACACAGCCAATGACGCCGTTGAGCGTGACCCCGCAAGCTACGTTCTTGAAGGTTCGCCAACGGGCCCTGAGGGTCCCTGGAACCGGATTACCGGAAGCGACCTGGCCTTGCCAGATGACCGCAATGATTCTGCTTTGGCCATTGTGCCAGAGCTGCCCAGCCAAAGTATCTTCTTTGCGAACGAGTCCGCCTACGTCTCCTACCGGGTGACTTTCCCGACGTTGAAAGATGCGGCGGCCGCCAATAGCATGCAGATCGCAGAGGTGGAGCTCCTTGGTAGCACCGGCGGTACCCTGGGTACTGTGCGTGACCTCCGTGATAGCCTCATCGCTTACTATCCATTCGATGGAGATCTTCAGGATTCTGCAGGCGACAGCCACGGGATCGCTGTGGGAGCCGATCCCATTGCGTTTGACTCAGGCGCTTTCGGACAAGGCATTGACCTCAATGGCGTCGACCAATTCGTCGATACACCAGCAGCCAATGAGGACCAATTCGACTTCTCGGATGACACGGGCTTCTCCGTGTCGGCCTGGTTCCGGGTGGATAGCTTTGACAAGAGCTGGCAAGCCTTGATCGCTAAAGGTGAAGGCACCAACTGGCGTATCCATCGCCAGGGTGATACGAATAACCTTGGCCCCGTGGCCGGTGCTGGTGATTTCGTTGGCAATCCTGTCGATGTGAATGACGGCGAACTCCATCATGTGGTGATCACGAACGTTCCCGGTGAGAGTACCAACCTCTACATTGATGGCGAGCTGAACGAGTCACGTGATGCAGGTATTCCTGCTGGCAATGGCGAATCCATGAAGATCGGTGAGAACCCTGAAGGTCTTGGCCGGACATGGAATGGTCTGATCGATGATGTCGCGCTTTGGTCGCGCCCATTGTCGGAAGGTGAGATCCTAACGATCTACAACTCACCCGTTTCTCTGGGAGCCATAATTGATGGTGGAGGAGGCGGTGGTGATCCCGTGACTCGCCCAGGTGACATTGGCACGGTGGTGAAAGCTGCCGGTACGCCAGTGAGCTTTGGATTCTCTGATGGAGTCACTTTCGATGTGGAATACTCCGAAGATCTGGTCAACTGGACCGTGATCGCCAACGGCGTCACCGGGACCTATGAGGACCCCGATGCGGCACGAAATGCCCTAGACTCAGGATACTACCGCGGCGTAACCGCCCAGTAGAATTCTCAGAAAGACAGTATAAGAAAGCCAAAGGGCAGCGCTAATGCGCTGCCCTTTGTACTTACACCTATCCGTGCCAAGAGAAACGGCTTAACAAACCGTCTGTTTCTTGCCTAACATGGGGCCACATGTCTTCCGAGCAGAAGCCAGAGCTATCCAAGACGCGCCTATGGGCGTTTCGGTGCATTCTCGTGATTGGTATTCCCGCGCTCTTATTTGGGAGCATCGAGATAGGCCTCCGCGTGTTTGGTTATGGTTACCCAACGTCATTTCTGATCCAAGACGAGCACGATAAAAACTACGTGCGTGACAACGATCGGTTCGCATGGCGTTTCTTTCCCAAAGCACTCGCACGCGTGCCCCAACCCATTCGCGTGCCTCTCACGAAACCAGCGAACACCAAACGCATCATTGTCTTCGGTGGTTCTGCCGCCATGGGAGATCCCGAGCCCGCTCACGGCTTTCCCCGCGTTTTAGAAAGAATGTTAGCCTCGCAGTATCCAGAGTGGAACTTCGAAGTCATCAATGCCGCCATGACCGCGATCAATTCACATGTGGTGCTGCCCATCGTCAAAGATTGCGTTCCGCTAGATGCCGACTTGTGGATCGTCTACATGGGAAACAATGAAGTGAACGGCCCCTTCGGTAGCAGTACGGTCTTTGGTATTCAGACTCAGCCACGATCATTGATTCGAGCCAGCCTAGCGGCGAAACGCCTACGATTGGGTCAACTCCTAGCCAACCTCGCTTCCCGCAGAAACACTGGCATCCCTGAAAGCTGGGGAGGCATGGAGATGTTTCTCCAGCAGCAAGTTGCTTGGGGCTCACCCAAGCTTGAAAGAGTTTACAAAAACCTCGAATCAAATCTAACGGAGATCTATCAACTGGGCCAACGGCACGGTGTTCCTATCATCACCAGCACCGTCGCGGTGAACCTCACCCATTCAGCGCCCTTTGTCTCTCTGAGAGACGAGCGACTCACCGCAGCACAGCCGGAGCAATGGGAAAATCACCACACTCGTGGTGTGGATGCCGCACAAGCAGGTGATAACGAATCTGCTAGAACCGCTTTCACCCAAGCGTTGAAGATCGATCCTGGTCATGCAGAGACTCAATTCCGGTTGGGCAAACTCTGGGGTGCGCCTGCCATCGAGCATTTCTCCAAGGCCCGCGATCTAGACGCCTTACGATTCCGAGCGGATTCTCGAATCAATGACGTCATTCGGAAAACGGCCACATCTGCAGGAGATGGCATTCATTTCATCGATCTCGCGGAGAGCCTACCCGGAGGAGAGCTCTTTCACGAACACGTCCACTTCACTTTCATGGGAAATTTCAGCCTAGCAAGACAGTTTGCGTCCGTCGCTGCTGAAGTCTTCGGATTCAAGAGGGACGCGCCACAGATCACTCAGGATGAATGCGCACGTCAGTTAGGCCTGACATTCTTTCATCGTCACGAGATCACCAAGAACATGCGCCATCGGCTGAATCAGCCGCCATTCTCAACCCAAATGGACTGCAAGGAACGCGACCAGAATCTCTCGAAACAGATAACGGTGCTGTCTCTTGAAATGACACCCACCGCCGGGCAGCAGTCAATCACCTCATTTGAGAAATTGATCGCAGAACGTCCCCAAGATTGGCTCCTACGGAGGCAATTTGCCTTAATGCTAGCATCCATGGGCAAGCTTGATCGCGCGATCGATCAATGGCAGGCCATCATCAAACAAATGCCGCATGATCCCGTAGGTCATCAGCAGTTAGGCAGTTTGCACAATCGTCTCAAGCAGTGGGATAAAGCCGAACCTTTCTTGCGCCAATCCATCGCCCTTCGTGAGATCAATCCACAAGCCTGGAACAGCCTTGGCATCTGTCTTTCCCATGGGGAAAAGATCAACGAATCCTACGATTGTTTCGCGAGAGCTGTCGAGATCATGCCCAAGAATGGCGAGGCGCTCACGAACTGGGGCCTCGTTCTAGCGAATCAAGATCGGGTGAATGATGCGCAACAGAAGTACAAAGAAGCCACCAAAGCCGACTCCAAGTACGTGCCCGCCTTTCAGAATCTTGGACAGCTCCTTACCAAGCAGGGCCAATTCGTCAAAGCTGAACACGCCTACAAACGAGTGGCGGAACTTCTTCCCAACGATGCCGTGGCCCATCTCAATCTCGCCCTCATCTTCTTGCGACTGAAGAAGACTGAACAAGCCATCGAAGAACTTGAGATTTCCCTCAAGCTCAACCCCAACAATCCGACGGCCCGCCAGTATCTATCAAAGTTGCGAGGTTGACGAGGGGCCACGGCATCATTGAGTCGGCTCGAAACCCAGCGCTGAAGGCGCGAGACAAGTCAGCCCAGGGCGTAGAGGGCGCAGCTCTAGCGTAGCTCTGGGTTTGAGTTAGCGTAGCCCTGGACTTGAGTTAGCATACACCAAGCGCTGAAAGCGCGAGACACACCGACGTTCAACACTGGCTGAGGATCCAATCGATTGTCTCGCGCCTTCAGCGCTAGGTTTCGAGCCTACCAATGATCAATCCATCCGGATGGTGAACACATGCCAACCGCTCAATACAAGCCGCGCTTGCCAACGGATTTCTTGAGCGACGACTCGATCTTCTTGGGCAAACCATAGGACGGGAGTTCCTTGAGAAAGGCGTCTCGATTCAAATTCATCCCCGTCCCAAGGTAGGCATTCAATCGCGTGGCCACTGTCGAATCCGCCAAAGACTTGCTGTCAGGATAGGTCATCCGCAGGAAATCACGAACGCCGTCATGGCGTGAGAGGGCGTGCTTCTGATGATAGCCTTCCGCATAGGTGAACGTGCCGACTGGCACAATCTCTGTGGTGACGTCAGCCACGGAGATGCCAAGGCGCTTGGCTTCCATGGCCCGCGAGGCTTCTGCGAGTTCCCTCTGGTTGTCATTGCGATAGAAGACCGCATTCCGATACTGACGACTGCTATTGAGACTGCCACAACGATGCGCTCTCCAGAAATACCCTAGCAGAGCATCGTAGCTGATGACCTTGGGATCGTAATCGATCGAAACAGCTTCGGTGTGATCTCCCAGACTGAAGTAGGTGGGATCAGCTTTGGTGCCACCGCAATAACCAGAGCGGGTGCGCAAGACTCCTGATAGGCTTCCGAACTCGGAATCCGGGCCCCAGAATCAGCCGAGACCGAACGTGGCTGTTTCATAAGCGATCTTAGACGTCTGCACGTCTAGCGGAAGCGTCAAAGCAGCAACCGTCCCACTCTCGCTGACCAGATCTTCACTCAGCTTCATCTGCAATCCGGCGACGCTTGCCACGCCCAGTATGATCAAGAGGTAGTTCTTCATAAAAAGAAGACGTTTCGAAACTGTTCGTATTCCAATCATTGGTTCACTCAGCCAAACGATAGCGCACTCGAAACGCCACCATCTCCTGAGTGGGCGCACTCAAAGGCAACCGATAGCGTTTCTGTGAGTCTATTTCGGAGTCGATCAACTCGGCATCCGTGACTGGGATCCAAGAAACAAGATCCCCGCTCGATTCCAGCTCAACCACCACATCCGCGACTGCTGAATCTTGAGTCACTAAGAAGATCAAGTTCTCGCTCTCCCTTTCCAGCCGCAGAGGTGAAGTCGTGGGCATGGTGGGATCGCCGCCCGTCGCATACTCCAAGAAACTGCCGAGCCCATCCTTGTCCGGGTCCGCGAGATCATCCGTCACGCCATTGGCAACTTTCCACACCGCGTAGCCCGATTCGATTGCCGGCCCCGACTCTTCTCCAGGGCTTCCTTGGGGCTCTGGACTGGCTCGCCATGAAGATGGGTCCGCCGCATCACTAGCAGGATCATCACGGACCAGGCTGGCCCCGCTTCCATCGGCGGCATCCGGCCAATCGCTGTTGTCATTGTAAGAGAAATCCGCAATCACATCTCCATGGATGTTGAGAACTGTTAGTCGATCGCCCGTATTACTCAACTTGCCACCTTCTTCTCCTCCGTATTCACCAATGACAAAGACGCCATTTCCATACCGTTCTTCGAAAGCAGCCTGCGTGTGCACCAGCACGGCTCGTTGTCCTGGCCCTAACTGAAATACCGGAAACGTGTAGTGAACCCCTTTCTCAAAACGAACGCCCGTCAAATCAACGACGTCTTCAGAGGGATTCCAAAACTCAACAAATTCATAGTCCGACTCTTTCTGAAAGACGCTGTCTCCGGGTGGCGCGATCGGGTTGTACATGATCTCGGAGATCACCAAGTTCTCCGCGGCAGCTAACACACCGCCTAAAATGAAAGTGGCCTCATTGATCGGGCTCCACTGGCCTTCATTCACCAGTCGCACGCGAATCGTTGACGTCGAGTCAAGCACCTCGCCCGGGCCATTGCTTGTGTAGAGGTTCGCCGAAGGCGCCACGCTGCCATCGAACATCTTCGGATCACTGCCATCGAGGGTGTAGTAGATCTCACCGGGTTGAGGGGCAAACAGGGTACCCACGCTGAATTTGAATCTGAAGCCGTCTGGGTCATCGACCACGCCTCCGTGTGGTTTGAACTCAGGCGTTTTAAGATCGCCAGTAAGCCCTACAAATTTCATCTGATCGAAGACATCCTCGGTACGGTCTTCCATGAAGTCATTCAGCACCCAAAGATTCTCTTCGATCCAATGTACCTTGGTATAGGGTGTGTTCTCATGTTGATCTCCCCACCGGGCAGACTCGCCGATGATCGCCAACTCGATCTCTGCCCGACGTGCGTTCCAACGGAGCCTGGCTTCATCCACTGTGAATACTCCTCCATTGAAGAACTCCTTACGCACACGATCTGCAAATGCTAGGCGATAGGCATCTGATTGCATCAACTGCTGATGAAGGTACTGCGGATTGAAATGCTGTTTCTGAGTTCCCGCCGGGTAAGGGCCCATGCGGTTCTCATTGGCCCGGAGCATCGAGTGCTCCGTATCGTGAGAGAAGAATTTCCAAGCATCGCGCGTCTCACGAGACCGTATCGCATAGAAGTTGTTCGCGCGATCATTGCCCGCCAGTGGTGCGTCAAAGCTACCCACGTAGAAGATCGTCATCATGTAATCGATGAGATTCACTGCGTCGATGTGTTTGATGATGCTAGGATCGTCCTCGCCTTGCATGTCCAACCCTTGCAACGCATAGAAGTCAGCATCCGTCACGTCTCCGCTGACCAAGGCATGGAGTTCATCAAAGGCATCGATCGTTCCCTCCGTCGCAAACACCGTGTAAGGGCCCGCCTCCACCTTGATCACATCAAAGTCCTCAGGCTCCCCGCCAAAGTAGCTTGCCGCGTAGTCATCCGTCGAACGTTCCTGACTCATGTAAAGGCCCCAATACTGCCCATTCAAATACAAGTGATAGTAGCGGCTGCGTGTGTAAGGCTGACCCATGGCCCGCTGGGAATCTCTAGCAAAGATCTCACGCAATAGCGTGTTGCGCCTGGCGTCGTTGGACGAACTGATGCTCCAAGCGTAATTCTGCGCGGTGCGGAAATCGAATTTCTTGAATTCGTCAGGCCCCTCATCTCCGAAGAGTGGATAGCGCAAGGAACTATCTCCATACTCATTTCGGAAGAACAAGCGGAACGAATGCTTGGGATTCCCACTATCACGGCTGAACCCACCACGAATCCGCACGCCCGCATTGATGTGAAAACCAGGCTCGCCGTCGGGATTGAGTAGTTCTAAGGAGCCAGGGCGTTCCCAGTCTCTCCCATCTTCCCGCGCATGGGTGTAGATCCCATCTCGTGGATCCGTGAGATCATCGTGATCCAACGTTAGTGAAATCGAGGGAATATCGCGCAAGGCAGCGAGCATCTGATCCGCATACTCCGGATCATCCACCACTTCTGGGTCCATTCCGAAATCAAATCGCTGGCTATTGACAGAACCCTCGGGCCATCCCTCTGGCACTTCTCCATCAGGCGATTGCCGGATGACGTCTTGGAGAAAGAGATAGGTTTGCGTGTCGATGTTACTTGGTTCCCAACCAACCCGCGTCGCATAGGCACGGAGGACGGTGGTTTTATCGATCGTGATTGGACCATCGTAGACCGTCCCTTTGGCTCCGCCAAACAAGGTCCCGATAAAGGGTTCATTGCCATCCGTCGTGTAGCGAATGACCACATCCGGCGTGGCGCAGGTGATCTCCAACTCGAAGGAAGCATCGTAGAAGCCACGATTCACACTGAACTTCGTATCGGCGACAAAGCATTGCCCTCGGCCTTCGTTCGCAGCGCCTGGCGTGGGCTCAGGAAAGAAACGAAACACCTCATTAGCCGTCAATCCATAGGACAAACCCTCACGTTGTTTCGGAAACTCGAGCACATGCTGCTGCGATGCATCAGGTGATGATAGGGCCAAGTACTCTCCACCATTGCCTAGTTTGAAATTCGTGTGCAAGAGTCCCGCTGGATCCATCCGATCCTTACCAGAAGCGTAAACGACCAGAAACGCCCCAGGCGCGAGATCGATCGCAGGAAATGCCCATTTCCCAGGAACCTCCACGTCATCCGTGAGATGCCATCCTGACAATGAGACCATCTCGGAACCCCGATTCAGGATCTCCAACCAGTCAGCCGCCTCATCATCCTCGTCCACGAAACGTGGGTCAGCCACTGCCAGCAATTCATTGATGATGATCGTTGCCCCGTCAGCAGGCCCCAGGACATCCGCGCACTCGGCAAACGGAATGACGCCTATCCAGACAAGCCCACAGAGAAATCGAATCTTACTCATTCCCAAGTAGAACGCAGATAGCCTGCCACATCAAAGAATTCTCCAGAGAACTATCTCTTGGCACAAACACAAAGGGCAGCGCAAAAGCGCTGCCCTTTGGCAATTGGTAGATGTTAGCTAAGCCGTTAGCTCTGCCTTAAGGTTGCTCTACACCTCGATAGTAGCCTCCTGCGCCACCATTGCGGCCAGCATCGGCGTCTTCATACGCGCCAGTCACGCCAGCGGCGATTTCCGTCCATGTGGTCAGATCAGTCGAATACTCCACATTGAAGGTGGTGCCTGCAGGGAAGCCGAAGCTGATTGCTCCACCACCGGCTTTCACCACGTCACTGATCACACCTGGGCGATCCCCTATCACTGGACCGACTGGACCTGGAGCCACTGGACCTGGATCCACGGGGGCGGGGCCATCGCTCACGTTTGGATCAGTCTCACCGGCTTCCTCTGCCAGGTTGATGAGGCCATCGCCATCTGGATCATCCGCAGGCCCGGCATTGAGGTCGCCAAAGTTCGTGGTCTCCCACGCATCTTGTAAGCCATCGATATCGGTGTCTCCAGTGTTCCCCATCAAGGTTAACGTGCCATTTCCAGAAACCCCTTCGTCTAACCCAAACGCTGCCAGGATGTCCGATGCCGCATAAGGACCTGCCCCACCGAGAAGTTCGAATAAGCTGAACAGCTGATTCCCTTCAGGATCGATCCCGATCACGTCAGCAACGGTCACATCCGCGACAAAGACCATCCGGAACTCTGCTCCCTGGATCTTGATCAATGCCGTTGGATTGTTATACTCGTAGCCGAAGGCGACACCTCCGTTTTCAAGAGTGATGGAACCTGTGCCTAACGAACCGGCTGCCAGTCCGACGACGTCCGTACCTACGATGGTGAGGAGGCTCGCGTGATTGCTGCCTTCTCCCGTAAGCTCGGTAACCCCTGAGAAAGAATCGGCGTTCCCTCCTCGCACTGTGAGAATGGACGCGCCGGTCAGTGTGGATGCTAGGGTAAAGTCTTCGTCACCTACACTAATAGAACTCACGCCGCCCAGCGCGAGCTGACCCTCTAGGGTATTAGATGCACCTACGTTGATAGCGGTACTGTTGGCCGTGATGTTCGCATTGGCCGTGCCTTCATGATCCAGATTGAGCGTGAACTCAGGGCCGACCAGGGTCAACGAATCGCCGCCGAAGTCCCCGGCTGCACTGGTAAGCTTACCGGACACCGTGCCCACACCCACGTAACCACTGCCACCCGTGGGTGCCGCTCCGTTCGACCACGTCGGGCCTTGATCCCAAACGCCAGCAGCCACTGCGATGATCGCATCAGGCTTGCTGTTCGCATCGGCTCCGTTCGTGCCTAACGCTTTCTCCACGTTGTCATCAAAGGTATCACCGTCCGTATCGACTTTCGCCGGATCTGTCCCACTGGCCACCTCAGCGCCATCGCCAAGGCTATCGCCATCCGAGTCGACCGATGCTGGTGAGGTACCAAGTTCATTAACCTCACGCCCGTCTTCCAGGCCATCACCATCGGAATCTTTCACCGTTGGATCGGCACGATTGGCAAGTTCCAAGGCGTCCGTGAGACTATCCCCATCTTCGTCTCCCGTGCCGTCTTTGGTCAGATCACCAAAGAAGAAATTCTCTTTGAAGTCATCCATTCCATCACCATCGGTGTCTTCGGTGTTCACATCGTGAATATTGAATCCTGACAGAATCTCGAAATTCTCCTTGCTCACACTCACGTCATCGGCCAGATCGGGCGCGCGACTGACATAAAGACTCGTTCCCGCGCCTCCGCCGTTCTCCCATTGGACCAGCCTCATATTGTGGGTGCCGGGCTCAAGATCCACCGGCATCACGGTGTTCCCCCTTCCACGGTCTCCCGCTTCACCAATCGACTCGCCATCGATCCAGAGGGTGAAGCCGTCGTCGCTATTGACCACAAAGATGATCTTGCCTCCCTCTCTGAGAAAGAACTCACCAGTCGACTCAATGGCGAATTGATTGCGATCGCCCAAACCGCCGCCGATGCGCTCGCCCGCGATGATGTTTTCATCCGCAATATCTTCGGGTTCCGCCCACAAGGGGTAGGGAATCGAAAGGGTACCGTCGATCGGTGCTCCCGCATTGTCATGGAAGTGGGAATAGGGATGCCTCACCGTGATATCGCCCTGAAGGCTTAACTCACCAGCGAAGGCCTGCTCAGATGTTTCCAAGCTCGCGGTATCACCGTCGAGCCACACGTGACGCGTGGTGAAGAAACCGCCAGCGAAGATATTCGTTGGCGGGATATCGAAGACACCTTCCAAGTTGAACGGATTGCCCAAGCTATCCGAGCCCGTGAAGGTCCATGGGTGCGTCGTGCTTGGCTCAAACGGCGGGTTAGGGGTGTAGGTGTAAACCGTGTTGTCCCCATCGACGACGGGTTTAACCGTGACTTCAACGCCGTCGACGGACATGACTGTCTGCGAAGGATCGAAACTACTCTCAGGTCCATTGATAGCCTGAATCACAAGATCCTTTCCATTGATGCGGCCACTGACACCCGCAAGACGCGCTGGGAATAGCTCGAGACGGAAGTTGTCAATATGGTGATTCTGCCAGGCACCACCAGTTCGAGCGGCGAATACTGGCTGCACAGACCCTGGAGGAAACGGCACCACTTCTTTGTCTAGCAATGTCTTGCCTTTCCATTGAATGGTCAACTCGCTCGTTTCTGGATCGAGGAAAGCACGGAATGGTTGCCATGTTAGGAGTTCAGCCGATGACTCTACATAGTCATCTTCGCCGTCCGCAACAACGTCAGGATTCTGAGGGCCAGTCTGAAGAGAAGTCTCATCGTCCGGTTCACCGTTCTTCGTAGGCGTGGCCACTTGCTTAATGAGTACGCCATCGACACGGATACTGAAACCGATGATATCACTGCCACCACTCACCCAGGCGTCCAGCCCAATACCAAGGCCCGTTTGCGAACCTTCCTCGGGAAGATCGTTCTCGGTGCCACCGATATCCATCGTTCCTGCAAATCCATTGCCTCTGGGGTCCTGTAAGAGTGGGTCTTCTGGACGCACCAGATTGAGGCTGAAGCCATCTGCTGGATCGGGAGTACCGCCACCCACCCGAAGGTCGATGGTGAAATCGAAGCCACGCAGGGCAAGACCGCCGGAGGGATCATCAAAGATGATCGTGTTGCGGATGCCCTCTCTGGAATCCGTTACACTGAAGTAACCGCTATCATCGACGCCACCGCTATCGCGCCATTCGGCGGAACCCGAACCGAAAACTTCAAATGTGCCTTCAGGGTCGGAATTGAAATCGATTTCAATGACAGGAGCCTGAGCAAGGCTTTCTCCGGAGAGGCCTGTGGTGTAAACTTCCGTAACCTCGGCTACAGAAAGAGCACGACCAAAGATCGCCACTTCATCGAAAAGCCCGGAGAAAACTTCGTTACCGTTCTGTCCACCGATGTAGAGCGGCTGCTCATTGACAGGTCCCGCGGTGATTTCAGCAGCAATGAGCTCCTCGCCATTCCGATAGTAGACAAAGTCCGCTCCTC
Organism: Verrucomicrobiales bacterium; assembly: GCA_047616785.1. Taxonomy (GTDB): domain Bacteria; phylum Verrucomicrobiota; class Verrucomicrobiia; order Verrucomicrobiales; family DEV007; genus JAACDM01. The sequence goes on along the minus strand of JBLHHN010000123.1, from coordinate 706 downwards.
TCTTCACCACCAGATTATGCGACCATTCGTCAACGACAAACATCGTTTCGGCGCCGCCAGTGTTCTGAGGGGCACCATCAAAATGCCACTCGAACACGCGAGGTGTGAACTTGATGAATTCGCGTGGTGCGAAATCGACTCCGTCTGGGCCCCAGCGGTTACCAAACACAATGTTGTTATTGTCAGTCTCGTTAGGGAAAACCCAGAAAGACCACGTGAAGTCACTGTCCAGGTCTAACGCAGGTAAGCGGAAGTCTCCCATATCGACGTAGGATCCGTTGCCTGACTGATAGACTGAGCCGCGGTCAGCGTCGGTGACCCAAGCATCATCAGGTGAGATGATTTCGCCATCGTTGCCATTGCCGCTACCATCGATAGCGACGTCGCCGGACCCTTCATCGAAACGCCAATAGCCAAGGAGGCCTTCTATGGCGTGGACCGACGGGGGAGCCAGCATGGCGCATGAGAGCGCCGTTATACTGAGTAATCTCAGCGTTGGATTAGGGTTCTGCTTCATGTTTTAGGTGGGTTTATTCTCGATCGTATCGATCAACGAAGGCCTACGCTTGGGCTGGTCGTTTATGGTGGTGATTGAGTTTATTTGGCCCTCCGTCAGATTGGCTGGATGGAAAGCTGTCGAAACTTGAGCCAGGCGTAGTCAAGGTTGACGATTCCGCACGCCCGATGCACCACCCTTGAGACAAGG
>JBLHHN010000122.1:0-15233 GCA_047616785.1 Verrucomicrobiales bacterium | reverse complement strand
AACACGTCGTGGCTCGGCGCGCCTTTCTCCAGCGGCAGGAAGGTGCGCAGCCAGTCGAGCTGCGACCTGGCAAATGTCTCCATGTCAGTGAAGGCGTCATTGTCGGAGAGGATCGAACACTGGGCAATCATCACCACCTCGTCGATGCGATGGATGATCCGCCCGGGCATGCGCTCATCTGGGAGCTGCGCGAAGCGGGCGCGGAGGCGCTCGACGGCAATGAGTTGATCGTCGGTGAGTGTTTGGGGAAATGATTTTGCAGATGGGTTCATACCCACCTCAAATAATAGCTTTAATTAAAAGTAAAAGCTATATTTTTAGCGCACTTTCATGCGTAAGCCCTGCTGTATCTCCACGAATGCCCAAAGCTTACCCAACAAGCCATTGATAGGCTGAAAGCTAGCCTTCCCGCGTGCGAGATCACAGTTAACTTCTAGCTTCATCGCGCGGTTCGTAGCAATCGGCCTCACCGATGTCAATGAGTCGACGAAGACGAATCCTCGGAATCGACATCGATGACTTTCGCTTCGATCACACGTTCCTGAACACCCCTGCCACCTCCTTCTGGTCTGGCGGTGGGAGGTGTTCCAAGGATTTGCACCCGACCTTTCAACCGTTGGCCGAGCCAACGCCCAACCGCTGTCCTAACAGGTGGCACGAGCAGAAGAAAGCCTGCGATATCGGTGAGGAATCCTGGCGTCAAGAGCACCGCTCCCGCCACGAGAATCATGAGGCCTTCCAAGACCTCGGCATGAGGCAGTCTCCCCTCACCGAGCGCCTGTTGAAAGCGCAGCCATGCTTGAAGGCCTTGTGTGCGTGTGAGAGTCGCACCGAAAATGCCGGTGAAGATGATGATGCCGAGCGTTACCGGGAACCCTACCTTGGCACCGACCTTGAACAAGAGCATGAGCTCAATAAAAGGAACCGTGATGAAGAGAAGGAGCAAGCGCGCGAACATTGTTTCAAGCAGCCTCCGAATTGGCTCTTTGACAGGCTAAGTAATCCGCTGCGATGTCCTCAAGCTCCATGATACTTCCGACTTTGGAGAAACGAGATCGCAGCTGTTTCCCAGCGGGCATCCCCTTGCTGTAGGCCATAAGGCGAGAGCGCATCGCTTGCATCGTGTGCATCTCCCCGCCGTAGCGATCACTGGCCAGTGCCAAGCGCGCGTGCCGCAGAATGAGCTGCCAACGATCCTCAATCGTCACCGGAGGAAGCTGTTCTCCTGTCTGCAAATAATGTTTCGCTTCGCTGAAGATCCAAGGATGCGACATCGCGCTGCGCCCGATCATCACGCCGCTCACCTTCGTCGTATCACGACGGTGCTTCACATCCTCACCACTAGCAAGGTCTCCATTCCCGATCACCGGCACGGAGACAGACTCCGCACATTCAGCGATCACCTCCCAGTTCGCTTCTCCAGAATAGCCTTGCGCACGCGTGCGTCCATGGATGGAGATCGCTTGCATGCCCACATCTTCTAGCCTCTTCACCACCTCCACCGCATTGATCGATTTCTCATCCCAGCCGATACGAATCTTCGCTGTGACAGGGATCGAAACGGCCCGCGCCACAGTACCCGCCACTTCCATGAGCATCGGGCAATCTCTTAACAACGACGACCCGCCATTCTTACTCACCACTTTCTTCACCGGACAACCGAAGTTGATGTCAATGAAGTCTGGCTGCTTCCAATCGATGACCTTCTTGGCCGCTTCCGCCATGCTGTGAGGATTCGCTCCGAAAAGCTGCACGCCTACCGGCCGCTGTTCATCGCTAAATTCCGTGTATTTCCGCGTGCGATCATCGCGCTGGATGATGCCATCCGAGGAGACGAATTCCGTCACCATGACGTCGGCGCCTAACTCTTTGCACAAGCTGCGAAACACCACATCGGTCACACCCGCCATCGGAGCGAGATAGAGTGGGAACGCGCCATTCTGAAACCACGGTAACATTGGCTGCGACTATGCGCCGCGATCGGCGGAGAGGCAAGCGAGTTCCCTAGGCGCCCTTCGCCAAACGCTGATTATACTGGATGGACTTTCGGAAGTAATTGATGCGTCCGACCAAATCCATGTGATTCTGGGTGGCCTTTTGCAATCCATCAGAAGCTCCCGGATTGGCGCTGAGAAAGAGACCGATCTTCGACTGCAATTCTCGGCGCTCGCGATCATACGCACCTAACTTAGCCATCAAGTCAGCAAGCTTCTTCGAGTTCACGCCAATCTGTTGAGAAACCTTGGAGGACCGTTGGCCAATCTCTTGGCGCTTCACATGAATCAATTCATCCACTTCAACCAAGCGCCCTTCGACTCCTTCGATCTGCTTGTTACGCCCAATCGTCAGATCTTTGCGCTCATTGAATTGCTCCCGCAAGTCCTTCAGCACGGCCTGAATGTTCTCCAGTTGTTCTGGATCGCCGTTCTGTTCCTTGAGCACTTTGTACTTCACCTTGTGCCCATCAAAGCGTCGGCGGACCTCAGCAGCCTCTTCTCGAATCTCTTCGATCTCGAGTAAGTAAGTGTCGACTTCCTCAGCGATCCCATTGCGCTGCTCGATCAGATTATCGATCAGCTCATGGATTTCATCCGTGATATCGAAGATCTTATCCTCAAGTTCCTCGTTCTCCTCCTTCAGGCGTTCGATCTCATCTTTGAGCGCCTCCTCCTGGCCTTCGATATTCTTCAGCTGCCAGAACTCACCGGTCAGTTCATCGACTTCGTCAGCATCACGCCAAGCCACGCGCCCCAGAAGGTCCTCCGCTTCCTTGAGAATCTGCAATTCTCGGTTGGCAACTTCCCAACGTTTCTTGGCGCGTTTGATACCAAACTGCCACAGCACACGCCGAAAAACGTAACCAAATGCATTCATAGGTTAAGCCCGAGTAGTTAGAGAGAGTTTGGAAATTTCAAGTTCTGAAAAGAAATCCTGGGATTCTTCGGGCACATACGGCCCTATGAAGAACCCTAGCAACCCTTAAATGTCAAGACTCCTTAATCATCATCCCCAGCCTGGAGGCTGGCCACCACGCTGAAATCTTCCAGAGTCGTCGTGTCGCCAGTGATCGTTCCAGAGCCGGAGCAGATCTCCTTGAGCAAGCGACGCATGATCTTTCCCGAACGGGTCTTGGGCAAGGACGCCGTGAACCGGATGGAATCTGGCTTGGCGATGGCTCCGATGACCTTCCCCACATGGGCGCGCAACTCGTTTCTCAACTCTGGAGAGGCGTCGTAGCCCTCCTTCAGCGTGACGAAGGCGACCACGCTCTGCCCTTTGATCTCGTCCGGACGGCCCACAGCAGCCGCTTCCGCGACGCTTTCATGACTGACCAGGGCACTCTCGATCTCGGCCGTTCCTAGGCGATGCCCCGAGACATTCAGCACATCATCCAGACGACCCACGATCCAGAAATAGCCGTCGGCATCCCGACGCGCCCCGTCTCCGGCGAGGTAGATGTTCTCATACTCGCTCCAGTAGGTGTCTTTGTAACGCTGCTCGTCACCATAGATCGTGCGCAGCATCGAAGGCCAAGGCTTGCGGATGACCAATTTCCCGCCGTCGTTCGGCCCGACTTCCTTGCCTGTCTCATCCAAGATCGCAGCGTCCACACCGAAGAATGGCAGAGTGGCCGTGCCTGGCTTGGTCGGAGTCGATCCTGGCAGTGGCGTGATCATGATCGCGCCCGTTTCCGTCTGCCACCAGGTATCAACGATAGGACAACGCCCGCCACCGATCTTCTCATGGTACCACATCCAAGCCTCAGGATTGATCGGCTCACCCACGGAACCTAACAATCGCAAAGAAGACAAATCATGATTCGCAGGATGCTCATCGCCCCACTTAATGAAAGCACGGATCGCAGTCGGTGCCGTGTAGAGAATGGTCGCTTTGTGATCCTCGATGATCTTCCAGAAACGATCCGGCCCAGGATGATTCGGTGCCCCTTCATACATGAGGACGGTCGCGCCATTGGCCAGCGGGCCGTAGACGATGTAGCTGTGCCCCGTGATCCAACCGACATCCGCCGTGCACCAGTAAACATCATCCTCACGCAGATCGAACACGTATTTGCTAGTGGCATAGGTGCCAGTCAAATAGCCGCCACTCGTATGGAGAATCCCCTTCGGCTTTCCTGTCGATCCACTGGTATACAAGATGAAAAGTGGATGCTCGCTATCAAAACCCTCAGGCGGGCAATCGGAAGAGGCTTTCTCAACCTCTTCATGCCACCACACGTCGCGCCCTTCGACCATGCTCACCTCATTCTTCGTCCGCTCTAGCACGATCACCTTATCGATCGTGTCCACGCCTTCCAGCGCTTCATCGACATTTGCTTTCAAAGGCACCACGCCGCCACGACGCCATCCACCATCTGCGGTGATCACAGCGGTGGCACCACTGTCCTGCACGCGATCACGGATACTCTCCGCACTGAACCCACCGAAAACCACCGAGTGCACGGCGCCAATACGCGCGCAACCGAGCATGGCGATCGCCGCTTCAGGCACCATCGGCATGTAGATGATCACGCGGTCACCATGCTTGACGCCATTGCTCTTCAGCACATTGGCAAAGCGACAGACCTCGACGTGCAATTCTTCGTATGTCAGGGTGCGAACGTCACCCGGCTCGCCTTCCCAGATGATGGCTGGCTTCGTCCGACGCGAGCCTGAGAGATGCCGGTCGACGCAGTTCTCACTGACATTGATCTTTCCGCCTAGAAACCATTTCGCGAAAGGGGGCTTCCATTCCAAGACCTCATCCCATTTCTCCTGCCAATGCAATTCTGACGCCTCGGAAGCCCAGAAACTCTCCGGGTCCGCGATCGATTGATCGTAGAGCTCGCGATAACGCTCCTTGCTCGGGATGCGTGCCTGCTGCGCGAACTCTTCGGACGGAGGGAAAAGGCGCTCTTCGTTGAGGTGAGATTCGATGTTCTTACTATCAGCCATGTCGGTATCGGATTGAGTTGCCGACCCGTTTAAGCGAAGGCTCCAGATTTATCAAGTCCCGTGGACCAAGCTATCCTCAGGCGACAATAATAGGACAAGCTGTCCTCAGTCGGCATTCACCGTCGCAAGAGCCGGTTTTCGCTTTACCTCGGCCCCGTTTGACGTGAAGTCCGGTATCTTATGTCGAATCGCATCGATGCCCTGTTTGAGCGCCTCAAGGCGGATGGAAAGAAAGCCTTCGTCGCGTACGTCGCGGCGGGAGACCCAGACATCGAGCGTTGCAAGACCGTGGTCAAAGCCCTTGAAAAGGCCGGAGCCGATCTGATCGAGCTTGGCATCCCCTTTTCCGACCCTTTGGCAGACGGCATCGTCAATCAGATGGCCGCGCAGCGAGCTCTCGATGCTGGGGCCACCACGCCGAAAGTGATCGAAATGATCCGCGAACTCCGCGCCGACGGCCTCAAAGCGCCAATCATCCTCTTCACATACCTGAATCCAATCTACACCTACGGTTTCGAGAAATTCCACCGCGACGCTTCAGCCGCCGGGGCCGATGGTATTCTCTCACTCGACATGCCGCCTGAGGAAGCCGCTGCTCATCGCGAGTTTGATTACCACGAAGGCCTGAAACAGATCCGACTGATCGCTCCTACGTCTCCCACGGAGCGGATCAAATCCATCGCCGCTGCGAGCGAAGGCTTCATCTATTACGTTTCCCGCGAAGGCGTTACCGGCATGCAAAATGAAGTCTCCACGTCCATCGGCGATCAGGTCGCCCTCATTCAAGCACACACCAAGACGCCTATCGTCGTCGGTTTCGGCATCTCAAAACCCGAGCAAGCCAGCAGCGTGGCCAAGCTCGCGGATGGCATCGTTGTGGGCAGTGCCATCGTGAAGATTGTGGAGAATGAAGGTGACTCGCCAGACCTCGCCGAAAAGGTCCACGCCTTTGTGAAACCACTTGTCGATGCGGTGAAGTCTGTTTAAGAAAGCCTCGAAACGCCCGACACACACTGGCCATGTCACTGACATTCACCAAAATGAATGGGGCCGGCAATGACTTCGTGGTCATGAACAACCGCGATGGGAGCCGGTCTCTCACGTCCTCACAAATCGCCCTACTCTGCGATCGACATCGCGGTGTGGGCGCCGATGGCGTCATGTTAGTAGAGAATCCCGAAAAAGGAGCCACCGCCAGAATGCGCTACTACAACGCCGATGGCAGTGAAGCCGAAATGTGTGGAAACGGCGCACGCTGTTTCGCCAAGTTCCTCAATCGCCTCCATGGCGACACGTTCTCCGAACTGACTTTCGAGACCATCGCAGGCATCATCAGCGCGACCTTTCCCGGAGATCAGGGCGATGTCTGTGTGCAGTTGAGCGATCCATTCGATCTCAAGCTCGGCCAGGAACTCACCCTCGCAGATGGCAAGACGCATCCCACGCACTCTTTCAATACCGGCGTGCCTCATGCCATCGTTTTCCAAGACGCCATCGATGACATCGACATTGTTCCGATAGGGGCAAGCGTCCGCTATCACGAAGCCTTCACCCCTGCAGGCACCAACGCCAACTTCGCCCAAGTACTAGGTCCTCAGTCCTTGCGGATCCGCACTTACGAGCGCGGCGTCGAGGGCGAGACCCTCGCCTGCGGCACGGGCATGGCCGCCTGCGCACTTATTCATTCATCCCTCACCGATGCCGCTTCGCCCATTTCTGTGAAAGTGGCAGGTGGCGGTACACTGTCCATCGGCTTTGAAAAAACGGGCGAATCCTATCAGAACGTCACCCTCACCGGACCTGCGGACTTTGTGTTCGAAGGCACCATCACCCTCTCAGAATAACCAACACGCATGTTTGAAGGAACCCACACCGCTTTAATCACTCCGTTCACCAACGGAAACCGAAACGTCGACGAATCCGCACTCCGCGCCCTTGTGGAGAAGCAAATTGCTGGCGGCATCGCCGGCGTCGTCCCCGTAGGCACCACAGGAGAGTCCCCCACCCTCTCTCACGAGGAGCATCAGCGTGTCATTGAGATCACCATCGAAGCCGCGAACAAGCGCTGCTTGGTCACCGCAGGCACCGGATCCAACTCGACCCGCGAAGCCGTTGCTCTAACGGTCGCAGCGGAGAAAGCCGGTGCAGACGCCGCTCTGCTCGTGACTCCCTACTACAACAAGCCCTCACAAGAAGGCCTCTTTCAACATTACAAAGCCATCGCCGAAGCCACCTCGTTGCCCATCGTGCTCTACAGCATCCCTGGCCGCTGTGGCATCGAGATCGGCGTTGATACCGCCGCGCGCCTTCACGAAGCCTTCCCTCACATCTGCGCGATGAAAGAAGCCGGCGGCACTCCCGAGCGCGTCAGTCAATTCAAAGCCAACTTGCCCGATACTTTCGAAGTCGTCTCCGGGGATGATTCCCTGACCATTCCGTTCATGTCCGTGGGAGCCGTCGGTGTCATCAGCGTTGCAGGAAATCTCATTCCTCAAGCCATGACCGAACTCACCAAGGCTGCTTTGGAAGGACGCTGGCCAGACGCCATCGCTATCCACGAAAAGTACTACCCACTCTTCAGCGGATTCCTCAAGCTCGATACCAATCCTGTCCCTATCAAAGCCGCCATGCACTTGGCCGGCGCCTGCGAGCCGGACCTCCGTCTCCCTATGATCCCCCTCACCGATGACAAGACGGCCCAGCTGAAAGCGACGCTCCAAGAACTGAATCTCATTTGATCATGAGCGATGCCTATTTGAAATTGCTCGTCACCGGTGCTCTAGGCCGCATGGGCGAAGCGGTCATCCAATGCACCGAACCCGTCGCTGGAGTCACCGTCACGCACAAGATCGACGTCGGCGATTCTCTTCTCGCCGTTCTGCCAGAGTGTGACATGGTCATCGACTTCAGTTTCCATGCCTTCACCACCGAACTCGCGCGGGCCTGTGTCGATCTAGGAAAGAGCATGGTCATCGGCACCACCGGCCATTCGGACGAAGAAATCGAGGCCATCCGAGCCGCCTCTGAGAAGATCCCAATCGTCTTCGCTCCGAACTACAGCGTCGGTGTGAATCTCCTCTTCTGGCTCAGCGGCAAGACCGCCGAGATCCTAGGTGATAACTTCGACATCGAAGTCACCGACATGCATCACCGCTTGAAGAAAGATGCCCCTAGCGGAACCGCCAAGCGCCTCGTCGAGATCCTCGCCGAAGCACGAGGCCTCAACTACAACGAACATGGCCAACACGGCCGCGAAGGCATTGTCGGCGAACGCCCGCAGAACGAAATCGGCGTCCATTCACTCCGCGGTGGTGACGTCGTCGGCGATCACACCGTCACCTTCGCCAGCATCGGCGAGCGTGTCGAGCTGACGCACAAAGCCTCCAGCCGAGACACCTTCGCCAACGGCGCCATCAGGGCAGCCGCATGGCTCCGCAACCAACCCGCCGGCCTCTACGACATGCAAGATGTCCTAGAACTCAAGTAAAGTAGCACGGCCTTCCAGGCGGTTTGTCTAACATCCATCCCGGAGGGCGATGCTCCGTCATCGCCGACTTCTCCGAATCCCATCCGCACACCGAAAAGTAGCACGGCCTTCCAAGCGGTGTGTCTAACACCCATCCCGGAGTGCGATGCTCCGTCAGCGCCGATTCTTCGACGGCTGACGCGATCTCCCCCAACCCACCAAAGTAGCACGGCCTTCCAGGCGGTGTGTCCCTAGCGATGAAAGCAACCAACACCTGGTGCGCCCTAGGCCTAGGCTCCAACCTAGGCATCCGAGCCGCCTACCTCCAAGCCGCCATCAACGCCCTATCACAAGTCCCAGGACTCGCAAATCTCGAACAAGCTCCCACTTACGAAACCGCCCCACTCGATTGCCCCGATGGTGCCCCCCCTTTCCTCAACACCGTCGTCCAAGCCCGCTACACCGGTGACGTGTTCGACCTTCTAACGCACACCCAAGCCATCGAAGATCAGTTAGGCCGCGAAAGATCCGGCACCCGGAACGAAGCCCGCGTCGTCGACATCGATCTCCTCATCGTCGAAGGCATCAGCCTCAACTCCAGCCCCCTCACACTCCCCCATCCGCGCATGGAAGAGCGACTCTTCGTCCTCCAGCCCCTTGCCGACCTCCGTCCAGAATTGATCCTACCCAGCGGCATCTCCATTCAAGAGCGCCTCGAACAGCTCCGCTGACTTCGCCCTTCGAACGCCCCAACGGGCGCTGGATCCGATTCGCATAGGATGGGGTGTGAGAGATCATCCTAGCTCGCTCGGAGAAGTCTCACGCCATTCTTGGAAGGCCTCGATGGCTTCGTAGTTAGCCAGGCCTAACTGATCGTAGTAACACGCGATGGCTTGATCGCGCTTTCCGGTGCTCTCGTTCTCTTGGGTGTATTGAGATAGGGCGGCCAATTTGCTCTTGAGTTGGTCGGGACTCATGGGCACGGCCATTTCGATCTCATAGGATTGGAGTGGCTTCTCGCTCGAACGGTAGAGCCACGTGCAGCAATCATTGAGCGCTGCCTTCTCTAGCGCTTGCTTGAAGACGCCGAAACAGACGCCTGGGACACTGCTAGGATCGGAAGCACTGCCCGTCATGTAGATCTGATGCGGGCTGAACTTGGAGAGGCATTCCTTGAGTGCCGTCACGTCCGTTTCGCCGGGCTGAAAGCGGCGGTAGCGTCCCGTCTCATAGAAGGGCAGATCGAGGAAATGAATACGGTTCGCGGAGAGTCCGCATGCGCGTAGGGCGTGCCGCGCTTCTCCACGCCTGACGAGCCCTTTGAGCGTGCGCAAGGCTTGGGTGTCTTCTCCAAAGGGGCCTTTCTTTTCGAGATCTGCTAACAGTTGCCCTGCATACGCGATGGGCTCTTGCCAGGCACTGGCGGGTTGCTGGGCCGCCAATTCTTGGAGCACGTCGGCGAAGTATTCTGCGGCGTCATCGCCGATGCTGAGATTGCCAGAGGTGAGAAAGACGACGTCGACGGTGTGGCCTTGTTCGATCAATCGATTGATCGTTCCCCCGACCGCGCGGATCTCATCAGACGGCTCTGGCGACAAGATCAAAGAGTGCTTAGGAAACGGTAAGGCGCGTTCCGGTCGATAGCGATCATCTTCATCGGGTTTGCCGCCTGGCCAGCCACTGATCGTGTGCTGGAGTTCATTGAAGATTCGAATGTTCAATTGATAGGCTGGCCCGCAATCCGTGAGAAGATCACTCATCCCGTGTTCGTTGTAGTGCTCATCCAAGAGCTTCAAGATGGGCTTCTGTAGTTTATTCGATAGCCAGGTCACACCGCGCCGCGTGTGCGCATCATTCCATTTCACCGACCCGACCAACCATGGATGCCGCACGCGCGTGAGGCTCTGGCTAGCTCCGCGATCGAGAAGAAATTGTGCGTTAGGGTGGTTCTGAAGAAAGCTGGCAGAGATGACATCCGTGACGGGCCCTTCCACGGCTTTCGCGACAATGTCAGCCTTGTTCTCTCCCCAAGCCATGAGAGCCAAACGGCGCGCTCTCATGATGGTTCCCACACCCATGGTAAGTGCGAAGCGAGGAACATTCTCCATTCCAAGAAAGTCCCGTGCGGCGTCTTCTCGCGTGATCTTATCTAAGGTGATCATTCGCGTGGGCGAGTCCTGGGACGATCCAGGCTCATTGAATCCGATGTGGCCAGTCCGGCCAATACCCAGGATCTGGAGATCGATGCCGCCGGCCGATTCAATCTTTGATTCGTAGTCCTGGCAGGCAGCATAGACTTGGCCTCGGGAGACCGTGCCTGGAGGAATATTGATCTGCGAATCTGGCAGATCAATATGATCGAACAACTGCTCTCGCATGAATCGGTAGTAACTCTCACGATGTTGCGGTTCGAGGCCGAAGTACTCGTCCAAGTTGAACGTGATGACATTCTTGAAGGACAAACCCTCTTCTCGGTGCAGCCGGATCAACTCACGGTAGAAGGGCACGGGGGTGGAGCCGGTAGCGAATCCAAGGACGGAACACTTGGATTCCGAATCCTTCTGGCGCATCAATGAGGCGACTTCTGCTGCGAGGACGCGGCAGGCATCCTCGGAGGTTTGGTAAACCGCCGTAGGGATCTTCTCGAATTGTTCGGCTTCGGAATTCATGGGTTGAAGGGATAGAATCGTGCTTTCAGGAGATTGGCAAACCATCTATTCTGATTGGAGGCTTCATTCTTAAGTCCGTGATTCATTCTGGGCGATACGGGGTTTGAGCCTTACCGTCCCTCTGTTCTATGGTCTCACACCTATTCCGATCCTTATTCCTCATGGCAATCATTTGTGGGCTGGTCATAGGCGATGACAATGAGACATGGTGGGCTTTTCAGGCGCATCAATCCCCCTCGCCTCCTTTGGAATATGGGGAGAAAAGCGCTACAAATCCGATCGATCAGTTCGTTCTCAAGAGTCTCGATTCGCATGGACTGACGCCCGCGCCGCAGGCGGACAAGGCAACTCTGCTGCGACGGTTATCCTACGATCTCATCGGGCTACCGCCCACGCCTGCAGAGATGGGTGCCTTTCTTGCGGACACTGCGGCAGATTCCTGGGAACGGCAGGTGGATGCACTGCTAGAGGATGCACGCTATGGCGAGCACTGGGCCACGATGTGGCTCGATCTCGTGCGCTACAGCGAATCTGACGGATGGAATCAAGACGCCTTCCGTCCTCACATTTGGCGCTACCGCGACTATGTGGTGAAGTCCTTCAACACGGACAAGGCCTACCCGGAGTTCGTGCGCGAACAACTTGCGGGCGATGAATTGCCAGGAGATGCCCCCGACAAACTCATCGCGGCTGGCTTTCTCCGGCTTGGAATCTACGAGTATAATCAACGTGACGCCCGCGGTCATTGGAATGATATCATGAACGAAATGACGGACACCGTTGGGGATGTCTTTCTCGGCATGAGTGTGGCGTGCGCGCGATGTCATGATCACAAGTTCGATGACATCCAGCAGAAAGATTATTTCAAGCTACGCGCTTTCTTTGAACCCGTGATCTGGCGTGATGACTTGAAGGCGGCGACCGATGCACAGCATGTCAGTTACGAACAGCAGCTGACCGTTTGGGAAGAAGCCACCGAACCGATCCGAAAGGAGATCGACGCCCTGCTCAAACCCTATCATGATGGCAAATGGATCTTCACCGTAGATAAATTTCCGTTCGATATTCAGGCCTGTTTCAAGAAGTCTGAAGCAAAACGCACTTCTTGGGATCATCAGATGGCCTACTTGGTATCGCGTCAGTTCGAAGAAGAGGCGGGAGGTCCGTTGAAAGACATCAAGAAGGACGACGAAGCGAAGTATGAGGATCTCAAGAAGGCGCTGGCGGCCTATGATCATCTCAAACCAGCGCCGCTGCCTGCTGCCATGACCGTGTCGACTTTCGAGGGCGAGCGTTCGCCTACCTTGATCCCAGACAAGAATCCGACGCCGATTTCCCCAGGGTTTCTCTCGGCATTGAGCGATTCGAGATCACCCGTGGGTCGCAAAGATCTCGCCGAATGGATTGGAGATCCTAACAACCCTCTCACTACTCGGGTGATCGTCAATCGTATCTGGCAACAGCATTTCGGCGAGGGCCTTGTCGCCACCGCCAATGACTTTGGGAGGAAAGGGAGCGCGCCCTCTCATCCTGAACTGCTTGATTGGCTTGCCAATGAGTTTGTGAACCAGGGCTGGAGCTTCAAGCAACTTCACCGCTTGATTCTATCATCCGCAACGTGGCAGCAATCCTCACATCACCCGCATGCGGACGAGTATCAGGCAATGGACCCAGAAGAGAAACTGCTTTGGCGTGCTCCAGTCCGACGCCTTTCGGCTGAGGCAATACGCGATAGCATGCTTCTCCTGAGCGGCGAATTGATGGGGCAAGTGGGCGGACCAAGTGTGGGTGAAGACGTCCCTCGACGCTCGCTCTATGTGAAACGCTTTCGCAATGCGAATGATACCTTCCTGCATGCCTTCGACGTCGCTCCCGGACTCAAGAGTGTGGCCATGCGCAACAACACGACGACACCCACACAGTCTCTCACCATGATCAATGGAGACTACCCTCTGGAGCGAGCCAAGAAGTGGGCAACACGTTTGTTAGAAGATTCTGACTTGGAGCCTACAGGACTGCTGCAACGCGCGATGCGTTCTGCGTGGGGACGAGAAGCAACAGCTGAGGAATTACAGAAAGCACTTCATTTCCTTGATCAAGGGCTGGATCCTGACAAAGTCGCGGATATCTGTCATGTGTTTTTGAACTCGAATGAATTTCTCTACGTGAACTGACATGATCACGCCTCATCTCCCCTCACCCAGCCTCAATCGACGCGAATTTCTCCAACACAGCGGTGTGGGCTTTGGCGCGCTGGCGTTGCAATGGATGCTTCAACAGGAACAAGCGCATGCTGCTGGAGTTCCGCTAGAGCATCACCCTGCCACGGCGAAGAATGTCATCTGGCTTTTCATGGAGGGAGGTCCCAGTCAGCTCGATCTCCTCGATCCGAAGCCTCTCTTGAACGAACTGAATGGACAGCCGCTCCCAGCAAGTTTCAAAGAACCGCTCACCGCGATGGGGGAGAAGGGAGCCCCCTTGCTCGCCGCCCCCCGCACTTGGAGACAGCACGGGCAGAGCGGTCTGTGGGCTTCTGAGTGGATGCCTCACATTGCCACGTGCATGGATGATCTAGCGGTGATCCGTTCCTGCTGGACGAATGGCATCAATCATGCCGGTGGGGTGTGCCAAATGAACACCTGCACCAATGTGGCGGGACGCCCTTCGTTGGGTTCTTGGGTGGACTATGGATTGGGGACGACGAATCAGAATCTTCCTAACTTTGTCGTCATGTGTGACAATAAGGGGCGCCCAGTCAATGGTCCGCGCAACTGGGGCAGTGGTTTCATGCCTGCGTCCCATCAAGGCGTGCGCATCAATGGAACCAGCAATGAGCCGATCGCCAATCTGAATACGCCTAACGGATTCACGAAGTTACGCCAGCGCGACAAGCTCGCTCTTTTGCAAGAGTTCAACCGATCCTATACCGAAGCCAACGCGCAACAGAGCGAGCTGGATGCGCGCATTCGAAGCTATGAACTGGCATTCCGCATGCAATCCCAGGCTCCCGAAGTGGTGGATCTGTCAGGAGAGAGCGAAGAGACGAAATCCCTCTACGGAATCGATAAAGCCGAGACGGAGCCCTATGGCCGCAATTGTCTGCTCGCGCGAAGGATGGTCGAGCGCGGAGTCCGGTTCATCCAGCTCTACAATGGCACCGGCAGCAAATGGGATTCTCATGCAGGCATCGAGAAGAATCACTCGCGCCTTTGTGGCTCCATGGACAAGCCTGTGGCGGGACTCTTGAAAGATCTCAAACGACGCGGCCTTCTTGATCAGACTTTGGTTATTTGGGGTGGTGAATTTGGTAGGACGCCGATGAGTGAGAAAGGAGATGGGCGCGATCACAATCCCACCGGCTTCTCCATGTGGATGGCAGGAGGCGGAGTGAAAGGTGGGCAAGCGATCGGTGAAACAGATCCGTTAGGCCTCTACGCCGTAAAGGACAAGATGCATGTGCATGACATTCACGCATCTATTCTGCATTTATTAGGATTGGATAACATGGCTCTCACCTACGATCACAAAGGTCGCCCTGAGAGGCCAACGATCAATGAAGGCGAATTCAATCCGAAGCTGATCGGGGCGTGACTCGTTCGCTTGCACTTTCTCAGGATCCGTTTTGAAACTTTTCCAAGTTTCGTTGAACGTTCTAGATTTTGCGGAGTCTAAGAAGCTAGACGAAATAGGAGCACCCACGAGATGCCAAGACAAGATCACGTTGGAGCTTAGCTTTCTAAGATAACGATACTTGGTCCAAGGGTGGGATGTTGGACTGATTGCGATCAGCTTGTCCGTTGGGATGCGGGTCAGGTCGACGTGATCGGCTGATGTTTCATTGATAGCCATGGGCTGATCGCATCAAAACGAAACCATCACACTACAGTGAAAAAAGCTTGGATTGAACACGTTGATTATTATGGGCTTGGCTGTAGCTTTCTCGTGAGTGGGAAGTTCTCATGAGTCGGCTGACTGATTTCGTAGTTGGGCAATCTTCCCTTTCGACAGCTCGATGCTGAGAGGCGGATTCATAGTCCTAGCGCACAAATGAAGCAGGCAGAGGCGCGGATGTGTGTTAAAGCATCATTCAACTTCGAAACCAAACAATGCCAAGCACCTACCGACGCCTCTGCCAAGAAGACC
>JBLHHN010000121.1:0-15720 GCA_047616785.1 Verrucomicrobiales bacterium | reverse complement strand
CGGAGGCGACGCACGCAAGAGGCTCGGGCGATCATCCAATTGGTCGGCACTGAAGATGCCATCCGATCCTAGCGCATCTTTGGTAAGGTCGATGTTGTACTTCTCATCAATGAAAAAGCTTCCAGCTCCGAACCCGGAGGGAAGATCTGGCATGGGAATATCCAGATCCATGGGCTCCGGCTCCATCTCTGGCGGCGGTTCCTCTGGTTCGGGTTCCTCTTGCTCGGGCGGCGGCGGTGGGGGCGGTGGGGGCGGCGGTGGCGGTGCCATGACCACGCTTTGCATGGCCGCGTCCTCTGGCCTCGCGATCTTCTCAAGCAATTGGCTCAAAGGGATCGCTAGAAAGATCATGGCTGTCATGACCAAGCCACCAACCAGCGCAACGATCAGCCCTTTTTTGGACTGCGGTGGTGTGTAGACAAGATTGTCAGGGCTGGCCATAGGGGTCACCTGCGAGCAAGGACATCCGCCCTCACACTCAATTAGTTAATTATTCTTTGAGGACACCGAGATCTTCGTCGCCCCGGCCACAATCGCTTCACCGTGCACCATCTGAACGATGCCATGACTAGCATCTGCATCGCCTTGGATGATCACAGGCATCTCTTTGTTATCCTTGAGAGCAGCCTTCACCACAGTAGCGACGCCTTGGACTCCGATGATCTTGCCATCGTAGGCCACATCATTATCAGCAGTGACCGCGATGAGAATGCTGTTCTTGTCCAGGGCCTGCGCCCCTTTCACTTCTGGCTTGTTCACTGTCACCCCGGCTTCATTCACAAAGACCGTGGTCACGATGAAGAAGATGAGAAGGATGAAGATACAGTCGATCATCGGCGACAGATCGATCTTCACCTCGTCTGAATCGTCGGAAAGAGCGCTTCGTCGCATCATGGCTTGTTAGAGATTGGCGTGAGAGATGATCAAGCAGGGACCAAACCGGAATCTTCCTCGAGCTCGATCCTTTCGATAACGACCGGACGACGTGCTGGCGCGAGTGCGATCACTTCCTCCTCTTCATCAATCGCATCCAAACCAGTCTTATGGATCAACGTCAGGCTTTCAAGCTGAGCGATGCCAGCCTCAAGCGCTTGTCGGCGCCGATTGATCATGAGTGAAGCAAAGACACCTGGTAGCGCAATCAGCAAACCCGTTTGGGTGGTGAGCAAAGCTTCATGAATGCCGCCAGCAACGCGAGCCATCGACTCATTTCCCCCTGCAGCCAAGGCACCAAAGGTCCCGAGCATGCCAATGACAGTACCTAACAGACCGGCCAGCGGAGCTGCCGCGACGAGAGTATTGAGCAGAAGCAAACGATGACTCACCCGCGAGGCCGTGATGAAACGCACTTCCTCGAAGCGCTGTTGCACGCGCTTCGCGCTCAATTTACCCTGCTGGGTGTATCGGATGATCTC
Source organism: Verrucomicrobiales bacterium (assembly GCA_047616785.1). Lineage (GTDB taxonomy): Bacteria > Verrucomicrobiota > Verrucomicrobiia > Verrucomicrobiales > DEV007 > JAACDM01. The sequence continues at coordinate 14,305 of JBLHHN010000121.1, read as the reverse complement.
ACCCACGCGCCCTTCGGCACTGTCAGGATTTTTGATCCAACCTAACCAATGCTTCGAAGATTTGGAGTTCAGATTGCCCGAGTAAACGGAATGAATAAGACCGAAAGCCGTGACATAGAGGATCAATGCCAGGACGGCGAGGAGGATCATGATCCAACCACCGCTTGAAAGAATAGCGAATATTTCTGTAACGCTCATAAGATTTAGTTAGGCTGCTTCTTTGATGTCTTCTTTGGTAGAAAGTCCGTTGAGGAAGGCCATGGAAGCCCCTTCCATGCTGCCAATACGGCCGCGTGCCATCCGGGTGAGGATGCCGTGAATGATCAGAATCGGAATGGCAACGACCAAGCCGAGCTCCGTGGTGACCAAGGCTTCGGAGATACCGGATGAGAGGCTCTTGGCATCACCCGTTCCGAACTCCGTGATGAGTTTGAAAGTCTTGATCATGCCCATCACCGTCCCTAGCAGACCCATCAAAGGCGCCGCCGCAGCGGTCACTGCGAGGAAGGGCAGGAAGCGCTCCAGTTTCGGGCGAATGGTGAGAAGCTTCTCATAGAGAAGCTCTTCAAGAGCGCGACGCTTGCGGTGAAAGTTCTCCACACCGATCACCATCATTTCACCAGCCGTGCCGGAAATGGTGCGCGCCGTCTTCTCAGCTTTTTTCGTCTTCCCGTCCGTCAGGTCATTGATGATGGAATGAATCTGACGTGGATGAGGCACCGCAAAGCGCAGGATCTCGACAAGCTTGAAGATCGCCACAAGCATGGCGAATGCTCCTAATGTGAGAATGCAATAGCCTACAGTCCCACCTTTGGAGACATGCTCACCAATGGAGTCCTTGGCTCGCGTCATGACCAACGCGCGGCCACCTGAAGCATCCACAGGAACTATTCCCGTCCCTGTCTTGATCAACTGGCTGATACCTTCACCATTGCCCACATCGATCGCGGTGGGCTTGACGCCTTCTTCAGTCACGTTGTTCGTCACCCCATTGACCTTGCCATCTGTCGATGAAAAGAAGGCCATCGGGCCTAACAAAGCATACTTGCCACTAACGACACCGTCAGTCGCAGTCAAAGCCTTGCCTTCATAAATCGTCCCGCCGATCACCTTTTCCAAGCGATCGGTCGCATTGGAGAGGACTTGGAGCCGCTCGGCCAATTCCTCAGCGCGCGATAGGTTACCCGCCTCAACGCGAGCATTGCTCTGCTCCACCTTCTCGCTATAGATTTGATATTCGCTGGCATGCAGGCGATTGAGAAATCCACGCGCATAGTCTCGCAGCACACTTCCCATGAAATCCGCTTCCACGCGACGCGCCTTCACATTGTTGTCCAATTGCAGCTGATCACGCGAACGTGCCACACGCTCACGCTCGAGATCGCGTAGCTTGGTGGCTTCATCACGGACCTGCACTTCTAGCAGATCAATATCCGTATTCAATGGGATCTTCTCTTTGGCGATAGAGGTGTTCAGAGTGTTCAGCTCCACCAGGGCCTTTTCCAGGTCTTGCTTGGCGCTAGCCACTGCAGAGCTCAATGTCTTCTGCCCATAACCTGCGCTCAAAAGGCAGGCTAAGGCGGCGAAGTACCATGTAAGACGTTTGATCATTGAAATGACAAATTGAAAGCGTTAGTCGACGATCTTTGCGAAGATCGGTACGAAACTGACGTCGGCCTCGTCATTGGCGATGGCCACCACTTTGGCGATGGCCTTGGCGTCAGCAGGACGTTCCTCAAATCGCCAGCCCGTCGCGCTTGGTGTGCCGATCCATCCTACAGAACCGTCTTCCGTAGAGGAGTAAGCCATTCCCAGACCGAGATACACGGTGCGCACGCTCTGAGTCTTGCCCTTCACATCGCGCTCTTCTTTGACAGTCACCACGTCACTGTTTGCCTTCTCAACCGCCTGCAGAATGTTCGTCACCGTGGTCACCCGTGTGGCAATGCCAGCCTCTTCGCGTTTCTCCTTGTTATTGAGAATCTCAAGATCGGCTCCGAGATCTTTTTTAAGATAAGGAGGAAGCTGCGGCACCAGGGCGACGAGGCGATCCTCAAGCTTGGAGATCACGGAAGTGACCGTTTCGGCCGCATTGGCGAGTTCTACTTGCTCTTTCGCTAGTTTCCTACTCGATTCATCAGCGGTCTCTTCTTCTTTCTTGGAATCTTCGATCTGAGCTTGGATCTGCTTCACCTCTTCATCGAGGGCAATCTTGCTTGCCATGAGAATCTCCTTCTCAAACTTCCAGTTCGTTCTCGTCCGAGCCACATCCTGACTTGCAGCCACCCAGCGATCAATGTAACTCTGTATGGAGGCGATGTCTTTCTGGGCGGCTTCATTCTGAGCGAGCGCCACAGGCGCAGCCAAGAGAAGGAGGGCCAGTGAAAAAGAACGTTTGAGAAAAGGGAAAAGCATAGATGCGCGAATTGACATACGCTTGCAGTGGTGGGCCCATTTCTGCGATGATGTTCATGAAACAATCCTGTCACCTGCCCATTCATGTTCAGATGCCCCATCTGATGACGACGAAGGTGACAGTTTCGTCAGATAGACTCTGTGACCGGCAGGACTTGGAGAACGCGTAATCGTCTTGCCTTCAGGAATCCGATCACTAAGTTTTCACCCAGTCATGGGAAAGAAGCGCAAGAGAAAGGGCTACTGTGGAAGCCGCAAGGGTCTGAAGACGGGCCAACCGTCCCTTCTACTATCCATCATCGGGGAAAACAGTGATCAGCGGGCCATTGAGAAACTCCAGAATCGAGGGCTTGAGAAACTTGAAAGCGATCTCGCCGAGGACGGGTTCATCTTCAGACAAACCGCCCCTTCCCGTCGAAAGCTATCCGAGATTCTGTTAGAATTCGTGGATGATGAACTGGATCCAGATGCGCCGCTCACAGAAAAGGAGGACCTGTTGCAGTTTGCTGTCACCGTCTGGAACCTGGGAGTCTTGGATTCAACACCGGTTCGATCGATTCGAGAGAAAATGGCGTCGAAAGCCATGGCTTGTATCCAGCGCACCAAGCACCCAAAGTTGTTCGACATGCTGCTGGCCAGAAAACACCAAGATTATCCGAATGATAGACGCTTCATCCGCAAGATCGATGTCAGCGAAGACAACGACCACCTCTTTGTCAATGTCGCTGCGGTTGACTTCGACAATCCCCAAGATCAATAGCTCTACATTTTCGGAAGGTATTGTGTTGATCGAAGCCTAACTGAGGCTTGCCTCTATGCTGAATTTCTTAGTAGACGAGACACCATCAACTACGCGAAAGCCATAGACCTTCGATTCATCGCTTTTCCGTAGCTCGACTTTCCAAAGTCGAGTCGATGCACAACGTCAGTCTCGACTTTGGAAAGTCGAGCTACGGAAAACAGCAGTCTTTCTGCGAAAGGCTTCGCCGTCGATGCACAGAACGAAGGGCCACCGCTTACGCGGTGGCCCTTCATCCTAGTTGCAATAGAAGCCTTATACTGACCTTACTTCAGGATCACGCGGTAGTAGCCGGAGGCTCCTGCCACACGATCCGCATCGGCATCCGTGAAAGATGTCTGAGCGTCCGTGCCCGTGATGACACTGATCAAGGCCCAAGTCTGTAGGTCCGTCGAGTATTCGACGCAGTAGAACTGACCAGCAGCGCTGCTCCAGGAGACGCTGTTTCCATCGGCGGAAACGTCAACCACCTTGAAGGCATCTGCGGCATTGTTAGAATCCGTTCCATTGGCCAGCTCTACCGCATCACTGGTGCCGTCACCATCGGAATCCAAGGCTGGATCCACAGGAGCGGTCGGGTTCAGCGTGCCACCGGCAACACCTAACAGTTCGACTTCTGCAATCTGCATGCTATTCGCTGCCGCGAAGTCCTTCACCGTAGGGAAGATCAAGCGATAGGAGACGTAGGCATGCGTGTTGGCGAATGTCACCACTTGGCCAACGGACCCACCGGTCAGCGGTGTGTCCCCAGCTTCATTGCGTCCATCTGGCAATGCGAGAGGTCCTTGAGAGATCAACGTCCAAGGACCATCCGCACCGGCGGTCGATCCTTCCAGACGGTAACTCGCGGGGTCACGCTCAGGCGCATCATTCGCATTGTAGAGAGCCAATCCGGTCACCGTCGTGGCACCCACACCGGGCGTGACGATGAAGCCTGAATTCAAGTCAAGGAAGTGGAGGAACTTTTGACCTTGGTTGTTGATCAAGTTCTCAACGCCTTCCGCACCCGGAGGAGGACCTGAAGCGCCGTCATTGTCGTCAAAGCCATTGACTAGCACCACGGCATCGTCTGGCTGCGTCACGTCAGATGGAGAACCTCCTTCACCACCACTGATGTCTCCAAGATAACCGTCTTGGGACAACTTCGTCCAACCGACCATCCAGTTCTCTCCACCAAAGGCACCGCGATAATTCGCTGCTTCGTAGAACTCAGTGTCAGGAAGCGCACTCAATGCTCCGCCTAACACTGGACTTGCATTCAGTGGGCGAGGATCAAGACCACCATCAGCCGTGCGGCTGATGCCACGCAGACCAGGATCGACCACGGCGTTTCCGCGATCAGCAGCCAACAAGAGCAGTTCTTCGGCAGAACCGTTCTTTGTCAGGGCTGCCAGATCACTGCCGTCTCCGGTGGAGAATCCGAACCAAGTGTTGTTTCGGAAGGCGAGATCACCGTCGTTCACTCGAGCTTTCGTCGCGTCATCATCGATGCGGACGGCGGCTCCGTTGAAGTCCATGAAAATCGAGTTGTGATACTGACCTGCGTAGTTGTCTTTCAAGCGGAAGCCTCCGTTGTCCTGTGGATTGCCATCGTCACCGGCACCAGATCCAACGTAGGTCACGTTGTAGAAACTATTCCTAGCAAATGGCTCGAGCGTCTTGTCGGGACTATCACCGCCATCATGCTCACCACCGAAGTTTGAGCCATTCCCCACATTCTTACCAATGCTGAAGAGGAACTGTCCGCGTCCGCGGTAACCTTGGTCGATATCGAACTGCTCGTCTTCATTGAAGGCCATGACCATGTGTTTCACATCGACCGTGCCACCGAAGAACTCGACGCCATCGTCTGAGTTGTTGAAGACCTCGACGTATTCGATCGTCGTTCCGCGACCCACAGCACCGAGGGTCAGACCGTTGATCTCTTCATCTTGCTGGAACTCGAAGCCGCCATACTGGATGGAGACATACTTGAGCACACCCGAGTTGTCGTCATCATCGAGGCCACCGTATTTGATGAAGTCGTCGTTGCCGCCAGCGGGGAAGCCTTCGATCTCGCGCTCGTTGAGCACAGGAGCATCTGGCTGAATGATAGGGTTGCCTGCGTCGTTAAGGATCGCATTACCCAGGATGATCAACCCACCCCAGAGTGAAGAATCTTCCAAGGTCAGCTCTTCGGTCCGCGCATCAAGGGCGGTGAAGACGATTGGATTCTCTTTCGTGCCCTCAGCCATGATCTTAGATCCACGGGTGACAACAATTGAACCGAACGTTCCTGCATCGATGTCTTCGAATCCGTAAACGGTCGTGCCCGGCTCGATGGTCAATGTCGCACCGTTTGCCACAAAGATCGGCTCACCAATGATATAGTCATTGTCGGCCGTCCAAGTCGTATCTTCCGTGATATTGCTAGCAACAGCCACATCATTGGCACCACCAGTGCTAAGGAAACCAGATTGGCTCAGAGCCGTCCAACCGCTCGCCCAATTGACAGCGCCGAAGGCACCGCGATGGCTGGCAGGAAGGAAGAAACCAGACTGGTCAGCGGGATAATTCGCCAAAGCAGCACTAAGCACGGGGCTTGCGGCTTGCGGCCGAGGATCAAGTCCACCATCAGCCGTCCGGCTGATCCCGCGCAACAATGGATCACCAATCACATTCCCACGCGCTTCCGAGAGAAGCAGCAGTTCCTCAGCGGAGCCATTCTTTGTATAAGAAGAGAAATTGCCTTCTTCGGCGCTTCCAATATTGAACCAGGTGTTGTTCGTGAAACTAAGGTCCCCGTCATTCACCCGGGCCTTCGTCGCATCGTCATCAATGCGAATGGCGGCACCACTGAAATCACCGAAGATCGAATTGTGATACTGGCCTGCGAAATTATCCTTCAAACGGAAAGCTCCGTTGTCCTGAGGATTGCCAGCATCACCAGCGCCTGATCCCAGGTAGGTCACGTTGTAAAACTTGGTGCGCGCAAAGGGCTCTAGCGTTTTGTCAGGGCTGTCGCCACCGTCATGCTCACCACCGAAGTTCGAACCATTCCCTACATTCTTGCCAATCCCGAAGAGGAACTGCCCGCGACCACGATAACCTTGGTCAATATCAAACTGCTCGTCTTCATTGAAGGCCATAACCATGTAACGCACGTCCACCGTGCCACCGAAGAACTCGACTCCATCGTCGGAATTGTTGAAGACCTCTACGAATTCGATGGTTGTTCCGCTACCCACAGCACCGAGTGTAAGACCATTGATTTCTTCGTCTTGTTGGAACTCAAAACCACCATTCCGGATAGAAACGAAACGGAGCACGCCTGAATTGTCAGCATCATCAAGACCACCGTATTTGATGAATGTGTCATTGCCGCCCGCAGGGAAGCCCTCGATCTCACGCTCGTTGAGCACGGGAGCGTCTGGCTGAATGATAGGATTGCCTGCGTCATTAAGAACGGCATTTCCTAAGACAATCAGGCCTCCCCAAAGAGAACTGTCTTCCAAGGTCAGCTCTTCGTCACGCGCGTCGCGTGCAGCGAAGACAATAGGATTGTCTCGCGTGCCTTCGGCGATGATCTTCGAACCACGGGTGATAACAAGTGAACCGAAAGATCCATTTTCCGTGTTTTCATAACCGTAGATCTTCGTGCCCGGCTCGATCGTCAACGTCGCTCCATCGGCAACAAAGATCGGCTGGCCGAGTATATAGACATTGCCTGTGGTCCAAATCGTATCCGTGGTGATATTCTCCGTCAGCTCAACATCCGCCGTGCTCGTTGGCGCAGATTTAGGCAAGTAACCTTTTCTCGAGAGATAGGTCCATCCTTCCATCCAATTGTCGTCTTTCGAGAAAGCTCCCACATAGTCAGCTTGCTCATAGAATCCATCGTTCGGCACGGCCGAGAGGCTATTGGTATAGGCGGGGCCATCGCCATGCGGTCGTGGGTCCAATCCACCATGATCATTGCGGCTGATACCACCCAGATAAGGATTGGCGATTGTATTTCCTTCCGTCGTGAGAAGCTTGATCTCCTCAGCGCTGCCATTCTTGGTCAATGAAGCTGGCGTTCCGTCATAGGTTCCAAAGTCGAACCAAATGTTGTTCTGGAAGGCAAGATCACCCGCCGTGTTGGCCCGATCTTGGGTCGATGCGTCGTCAATCCGCATCGCCGCTCCTGGGAAATCACCAAAGATCGAATTGTGGTACTGACCCGCGAAGTTGTCCTTCAAACGGAAGGCTCCGTTATCCTGGGGATTCCCACCTTTCACCCCGCTACCGAGATAGGTTGCGTTGTAGACCTGAACCCGAGCGAAGGGCTCCAAGGATTTGTCAGGGCTATCGCCACCGTCATGCTCACCACCAAAGTTCGAACCATTGCCAACACTCTTACCGATCCCGAACCAGAATTGATTCTTACCACGATAACCTTGGTCGATATCAAACTGCTCGTCCTCGTTGAAAGCCATCACCATGTACTTCGTGTTCACAGTTCCACCAAAGAACTCGACGCCATCGTCAGAGTTATTGAAGACCTCAACGTACTCGATCGTCGTCCCGCGACCAACCGCACCTAATGTCAGGCCATTGATCTCTTCATCCTGCTGGAACTCGAAGCCACCGAAGCGAATCGAGACATACTTGAGCACGCCCGAGTTGTCATCGTCATCGAGACCACCATACTTGATGAATTCATCATTGCCTCCTGCCGGGAACCCTTCGATTTCCCGCTCATTGAGCACTGGATTGTCAGCCTGAATGATAGGATTTCCCGCATCATTCAAAATGGCCTTTCCCAGGATAATCAAACCACCCCAAAGAGAACTGTCTTCTAGCGTGAGTTCATCATCCCGCTCATCCAACGCCGTGAACTCAATCGGCCTATCTTTCGTGCCTTCTGCCATGATCTTGGAACCTCGCGTGACCACAATAGATCCAAAGGATCCATTAGCCGTATCCTCGAAACCATAGATCTTCGTGCCGGGTTCGATCGTCAAAGTCGCGCCGTCCGTGACAAAGACGGGTTGACCGATGATATAGTCGTTATCAGCCGTCCAAGTGGTATCCGCCGCGACGTTAGCAGTGACATTAATATCCGCTGCCATCAAGGGCGACCCACCGAGAGCGAATAACGCTGCCAATGTAAGGGGTAGTTGCTTCATTATCTTCATATTAAGAGTTGAGACAACTAACGCGGGTCTACTCGAATGTGAGATTCAAGTTCGTTACAAAGCTGTCACCCCAGACGCAGCGGATGATCCCTGGGAAGGCCATGTAGCGGACAGGCCTCACGACACAAAGATCCCATGCGTCGCTTTTGTCACTTTAGTCACTTTAGTAGTCGTAGCTCAGGCCAATACCAAAGGTACGGCCCGTGCTATAACCATCGTAGACGAGATCTTCGCCTTCATAAAACTGCTCACGCTTCGAATCCAAGAGATTCTTAATCGACATCTTCAGCTTCCATCCATCACCGAACTCTTTTGAAGCCACGAAGTCTAGCGAATGCACACCTCGCTGGAAGATGTTCGAAACCCGTGGGTCAGCACTCACATTGGTGAGCACTTCACTCACGTAGTTGTAGTTGAGATTCGTCTGCAATCCCCAATCAGGATAATCGAAACTCAAACGAGCATTGAAGATCCACTCTGGCTGACCTTCGAAAACCGTTCCAGAGCCCAAGGAAACACCTCGGCTGTCCGTCACACCTTCAATCTCAGAACGGATATAAGTCCCGTTCGTGGTGAAGGTGAAATAATCGAGAAACTGCTTCTGATACTCCAGTTCGATACCCTGAATGAAACCGGATGGGCTGTTCTGCCAACTCTTGAAGCTGCCACTACCCGAGGTATTCTGAACAATGGAAACGATCGGAGATTCCATCTTTTTATGGAACAGACTCACGGCGATCAGTTCGCCAGGATCCGGAAAGTATTCGTAACGTAGGTCAAAGTTATCGATCACGGTATCGATCAGCGCCTCGTTTCCCCGAATCTCGTCGCCCGTCGTTTGATCCGCCGTGCGGATAGGCGCATATTCGTAGAAGGTAGGGCGCGCGATGGTACGTCCATAGCCAAAGCGAAAGATGTGATTGTCCTCTTCGCCGAAAGTGTACTTCGCCGAGAATGCAGGAAGAATATGGGAATTGGATTCATCCTCTTCCGGATTCAATTGATCGACCAAGACATTGCTATTCAAACCCCGAATGACTTCATAAGATCGGATCTCCCGTTCAAACCGAGCCCCTCCCGTAAGCTCAAGTCCACCCCAGGTGAAATTGCCCATAAGATAGGTGGCATTGATATGGGAAAAGGCATCCACATTGCGCACCGTGTTTCCTCCTATGGTAAGATCATCGATGGCGAGCCAATCAGCGCTACGCTGATTCTGGCCCGTGATGAATTGGTCGCTATCGAAGTTGTCGATAAAATCGACTCCAAAGTTGCTTTCGCTATCATTGATCTGCCGAGTCAAGCTTCCCCCATAATCATAAGTGAATAAGCGGCCACGCACCTGCCGCTCGCGATTGCTGAAGGAGTAACCCGTCTTCACTTCAAACTTATGCTTCTCATCACGCTCCCAGACAGGAATCGACACGTCCCCTTTCACCTGCCAGAGCGTTTCTTCTGTCGTGAGATACTCACGGAAAGGACTAGAAATGTTTCCGCCAAGCACATTGGCTGCCGTGAAGACACTCCCCAACGATGGATTCAGATCACCAGCACTCACGTTAGGGTGAGCTGGCAATGAAGCATCCGCATAATCCACCTGATACCCAGGCAAGATCCGTTGGTCGGGACGATCCTCAATAGCGTCCGAATTACTGAGGATCCAATCGACTTTGATCCCACTGTTCAAGAGGCCAAAGTTATGATCCCCTTCCAACTGCACGGTGTCTTGGCTCCGATAAACATAGCTGATCTCATCAAACGCTTGAAAGCCGCGCCCCGTGAATCCTTGGTAATCGACGACCGCTCCAGGCAAGCCGTCCACTGGATTCACCACGGACCCCTTCTCCGATGTCCCGATACGTCGCCCTTGTTTCACTTGATCTGCCGCTGCGGTGTAACGGAGCGCGGTTAAGCTCACCTCATGATCTTCGTTAGGCCGCCATGATAGATTGCCCAGTATACCCCAATTGGTTTCCTGTTTGTAACTGTCCTGCACTTGGGTCTGCGTGGGCCCAAACTCATCATTGAAAAGCTTCGCCCCCCGGTTGATCTCCCGACCCTGGATGATCTGAGAATCCGTCTCGTGGTTGGCCGCCAGCACCATGCCAATGAGGCCCACATCCGTCTCGTGACTGTTGCCGTAACTCACACTCCAACTACGCCCCAGTTCCGCGTCTCGAGTCGTTGGTCTGGTAGACCCGGCTCCATGAACAGCTTTCCAAACACGCTGTGCCTCAAGTTGCGCTGCACTTGGCGGATCACTCGTGGTCCTCACCCCAAGTCCTCGAAAAGCAAAGGCGTCAGGAATATCATTGGGCAGCCCATCCGAAGTCTCCCCTAGCAGATCCATACGCCGATCTCGATTGACCAACATTTCTTTACCCGTGGTGTTCTCTCCGTACTTCTCACCCACACTGACCTTGACCGCCAGCTCATCAGGAAAACGAATCGTCTGGATATCAATCGCCCCGCCCGAGAACTCTCCCGGCAGATCCGGTGTAAAGACTTTGTAAGTGAGCAAGCGCTTCACCAGATGAGTCGGAATGAGATCCAATTGAACCGCCTTGCGTGAGGGATCCGCACTCGGAATGTAAGCTGAATTCAACGTGGTATTTGAATAGCGATCTCCTAGACCGCGGATGACCGCATACTTTCCATCTTGCACGTTGGTCCCGGACTGACTCTTCAGCGCATCACCGACATTGCTAGAGCCCGTCCGTGTGAACTCCTCTTTTCCGACCATCGAAACCAACTCCCGCATTTCCTGCCGATCAAAGAGATCGCTCTCCCCTCCCTCTTCGACCAACTCGGCCACCACCTCGATCTCATCCATCTCATACAACTCATCACTCGTCTCGACTGCCGCACGCTCAAGGCCACCATTCGCACTGGCCAGAGAGCTCACTTGGCCAGACGTGATCGTCACATTCTCAGCCCGCATTGGCCGATAGCCCCCTTGACTGATGATGATGGTGTAAGTGCCAGGCTCAACTTGATCGATGATGAAACGTCCTTTGTCATCCGTCAGCGTGAGATCCCCCGTTTCCTCGATCTGGATCCCCACCCCGACGAGCGGTTTACCCGACTTAGCGTCATAGGCTTTGCCCACAAAGCGCCCCTTGGTGGCCTCGATCGGTTTGGCCAAGTGCTCTTGATAGAGATCGAGGGTCGTTTCCACCTCAGGCATCTCGGTGGTGTCCGGCTCAGCTTCCTGAGCCCGTGACCTCATGACACAAAAAACCGTACAAAGAATGAAGCAGAGAAAGAAGGGGAGACGAATTCCATTCATAGAAGACCTTCCACATATGCGCTTGGGGGCAAGTATGAGAAACGTCCCTTACGCAACACTCTCGTCACATGAAGTGCTCAATGTGACATTCTCACCTTATTCTGAGCGATCAGTTCCTCCGCCTCATCATCCCTGGGCCTCCAAACACATTGCTAGAGCCCCAGTCAAACGCAATCGTTGCGGGAGCTACCGAAGCGTGTTGCACACATAGGCGCTGCTCTCAATCGCTGCATCTTCTCCCAGCTCGGTGGAGGAGAGATGGTCGGGATCAACTAAGCACGTCGCCGCTGAAGCAAACAGGGCAAAACTCAGTAGTCGCCACTACCATCACAACACGCTCAGAAGACCTATTCCGCCTGGATCCAACCAGGCTGGACGAATCGGAGGATCTCAACTCAACTTGCTGGTCGAGACCGCTTTCGTCATTCTCTGGCCGGGAGAATTCTATCATGACACGATTCTCGCTATTCAGCCGGAGAAAGCGGTTCAACCTTTGGGAGGCGGCGGAGCCCGTTCTGACATAGCCATAGATGTGTACGGCGACGTCGGGGATCTCGATCATGTAAGCAAGCAGGCGTCGGCGATCCATGAACTTGAAGTTGAAGTAGTCTGTTCGAGTGATGCGCACACGGAAAGTCCCACGACTCGGCCGTCTTCTTTGGCGAAGATCTGCCAAGGCACGGGATTGTATCGGGCGAAGGTTTCCCAATCGACCTTGTAGTCTTTGTCTTCGTCTTTGGCCTGCACGACGACGAGCCGATCACTTTCGAGGTACTTTGCATGAAACCGATGGAAGCGCTTGCCGCCAGCAAAGACGGTGCTAATCAACTTCGCTTCCTGGCGGCGGGCATAGATGCTCTTTTATTTATATTCTGCAGTGCTGGGCCCATTTCTGCGATGAAGTTCATGAAACAATCCTGTCACCTGCCCATTCAAATGCGCCATCTGATGACGACGAAGGTGACAGTTTCAACAGAAAGACTCCGTCCCCGTTGGCGTAATCCTCTTGCCTCCATGAATCCGATCACTAAGTTTTGACCTCATCATGGGAAAGAAGCGCAAGAGAAAGGGCTACTGAGGAAGCCGCACGAGTCTGAAGACGGGCCATCCGTCCCTGCTACTGTCCATTTTTGGAGAAGACAGTGATCAGCGGGTCGTTGAGGAACTCCAGAATCGAGGGCTCAAGAGACTTGAGAGCGATCTCGCCGATGACGGGTTCATCTTAAAGCATACCGCCCCCTCCCGCCGAAAATTATCCGCGATTCTGTTAGAATTCGTGGGTGATGAGCTGGACTTTGAAGCTCCGTTCACAGAACAGGAGGGCCTATTGCATCTTGCTGTGACCGTTTGGAACCTGCAAATTTTGAACCACACTTCGGGTCGGTCGATTAGAGATAAAGTGGCAACAAAAGTCATGACCGGTATTCTGCGCGCAAGGCACCCGAGATTGTTCGACATGCTCCTGGCCAGAAAGCAGCGCGATTATCCGAATGATAGACGCATCATTCGCAAGATCGATGTCAGCGAAGAACTCGGCCATCTCTTTGTCAATGTCGCTGGGCATGACTTCGACAATCCCGATGATCGATAGGTTGCTCCTACGTTTTCGGAAAGGTATTGAACCCTGCAAAGAACGCTGATGGAATGCTCCAACATGAACCCTCCCACCGAAGCCGCTCGAGAATACCTCGCCACCCGTGAAGCGAGCATGGCCATCATCAGCAAGTTGATGGCCATGAAGGGGAGTGTGCATCCGCTGACAGCGGCACGTGCTCTGGGCATATCAATCAGTGGCAAGACCGTTTGCTTTGATGGCGATTGGGAGTTGAGCTTACTGTCGGAATACTCGCTCTTCTACCACGTATCGAAGGGCAAACGCCTTTTCCAACGTGCCTTGGAAGAGACAGATAACCTAACGCCGGTCGAGCGTTATATTCTCGAATCCAATCAGAAAGCCTTTGCCTCCGTATTTGAGATCAAGGGAACGCGCCCGGACCTTTGGGAGGTTGACTTGAGAGACCTGCTTGGAGCACGCGGCACAGTGACGATCATCGACCGTAATTTTAGTCAGTCACTGGACGAGAGAGGCATGATCCACGCCCGTTTGGTGCCCTTCGATCTCTTCACTTCTAGTTCCGGTGCGATCCTCCCTCTCCTCACGTCAGATAATGACGAGGCGACCAAAGCGAAGGTGCTGCGCCATTGTCGTCAAGCCATCGAGATTCCCAGCAAACGCACCCGTCAGCATGCACTCCTCTACTCATGCCGGAAGCTACATATGCAATTTGGTCCAGAGGTTCGCTATGATTAAGACCTCCTCCTAGATTGACCCTTCATCCTAGTTGCAATAGAAGACTTATACTGACCTTACTTCAGGATGACGCGGTAGTAGCCGGAGGCTCCTGCCACACGATCCGCATCGGCATCCGTGAAGGATGTCTGAGCGTCCGTGCCCGTAATGACACTGATCAAGGTCCAAGTCTGTAGATCCGTCGAGTATTCGACGCAGTAGAACTGTAAGCGGTCTATGCAGCGCCCTATCGAATTTCCGCACTTTGGCGCGGGATTTGCGCAGCGCTCGATTCTTACGCGGCGGCTGCCAAGCGTGGGCGGGATCTTGCCCAGGCCTCTGGGGGCAGATTC
>JBLHHN010000120.1:0-15757 GCA_047616785.1 Verrucomicrobiales bacterium | reverse complement strand
AGATAGCAGAGCAACTGCAGAAGATCGGAATCCAGGTAAACGGCGATACCGTAGCCCGCTTACTCAAGAGTATGAAGTATTCCTTGCGGGTCAATCGTAAGAGGCTGGAGAGCTGTAGCAAGAACCCGCCATCGAAAGAAACCCGCAACCAGCAGTTCGAGAACATTCGCGACTTGCGAGAAGGATTCGCTCTTGAAGGACACGCCCTCATTAGCATAGAAGCGAGAAGTGAGAACTCGTTGGTAATTTCAGGAACAATGGAAAGACTTATGAAGAGGAACCCGAAGAAGTATTAGATCACGATTTCCCCTCGGATGCCGAAGGCGTTGCGCTTCCATATGGAGTGTATGATGTGCAAAGAAATCACGGGTCGGTTTTTGTAGGGACGAGCCATGACACTGCGCAATTCGCAGTCGACAACATCAGATGTTGGTGGCTGGAACTAGGTCGCGAATACTATCAGAACGTACGTCCCCAGTTGCCATCCTCGCTGACTGTGGAGGGAGCAACGGTGCACGGTTACGATTGTGGAAAGCTCTGTTGGAGCGAGTGCTTTGCGATCGTTGCGGCTTGAGTGTCACTGTCAGTCATTATCCACCGGGAGCATCCAAGTATAATCCAATTGAGCATCGACTACTTTGTCAGATCAGCAAGAACTCGGCTGGTTGTCCATTGCGAAATTACGAAACGATACTGAATCACATCCGCACGACAAAGACCAGGACCGGGCTGCGCGTAAGGGCAAAGCTCATCACCAAGCGTTATGAAACGGGAATCAAGGTTTCCGAGAAGGAATTCAAGCAGTTGCGGTTCAATCCTTCAGATGTTCTTCCTAAATGGAACTATTCCAGCACTCCTGTTTGAAAATGTGATTCTATTTTTCCGCGTGCCCTTAGCAGGTTGTCTTTCTCTTTTTGATGGGTTTTTCCTGACGCTTTCTCGACCCCCACCCGGCTTTCTTCCATTACTTGGATCACTCTTTTGAAGCTGATTCCCCGCTTTTAGCATCAGTAGCCTGATGGCGTTGTAGGCTATCATACGCATCAATACTTCTTTGCGCACCATCTCAGGTGACTTTGTCCGTAGCATTTCCATCCCCATCGTCGTTTTGATGTCCCGGAATCTCAACTCGATTTCCCAACGGTGCACTTAGAGCGAGGCCACTTCTTCCCAGGGGTATTTCTTTGCGTTGACTATCATTGTTACTACATGACGAGTCCTTTGTTTGCCTTCTCGGTTTGGACCTTTGGTTCGGATGATTCGCATTTCCATCTTCTCGGGAAGCGCCTCCCATTCTTCGGCCAGAAGACGACTCAGGGCGGGTTGACGTGGCTTTTCCCACTTTTGTAGCCGATTCTCCGGCCTCTGCGAAAGTCCATTTTTCTCGCTTGATGATTGCGCCCGATGGATTCGGTTCCTTTTTCTCTGTCGCGCTATCTCTTCGTAGGAGGAGTGTAGTCTATCTGCCACTAGTAGATCTCTTTTTGTTAGGTAAGTTTCTAACTGGTCGTGACCGCGTAATTCGGCGGTTTCTACGGTGTTTTCGGAAAAGTCTCGTCGTCCGCCATGGCTGAGATCGATCAGGCCGACTAGGCCGATCACTGGAAACCTGCATCCGGTAGCCTGCCCTGAGGGGGGTGGGTAAGCTTTTTGATTGGCCGGGGTGTCCGGATTTCTTGGCTGAGGTGCCGTCTTCGGCCTTGACGCGAAATCCACGCCAGCAATCGTCTATGGAGAGGCTCTGGTCGAGTTGGTCACAAAGGGATCTGTTGACCTCCCGCAGCATCTTCATCGGAAGCGCTTTGCGCGATTCGGCATAACTGGCGGTGGCGGCACTTGGAATTGGCAATCCCTTTGAGCGCATCCATTCCTGCACCCGTGCCACAGCCCGGGCGCAGAAGCCGTCTTCCGAAAGTGTTTTTGTGCGAGGCAAGCCCAGAAAGTAACCTCGCTAGGATAGATGCGATCACGTTGAGTCGTGCTCTGGAAACTTAACAATTCGGGAGGGATCTCAGAGCTCAGTTGCTTGCTGAGGCCATCGGGACTGCGTTCACAAATCCCTTTTCGCTGGTCTGCGAGAACCTCTTGTCTTTTGTGTTTGGAACGGCCACATAGAAGAATAGAGAATCCGGCGAGAAACGATTTTTTTGTCAGCATGAAAACCTATATCGCCAAGACCGAGTCTTTTTGCATTACCTAATTCGAAAGCCCTAACGAATTGTTTGGCGACATTGGGATTGGACTATTATCATTAAAGTGGCAATGGTAGAATTCATTGAAAACTAACAATACTATTCCTCGGACGCGCAATAGGATCCTGTTAGTTATGGGTTCGGCAAGGATTCTTTTACCGATACATGGCCTTAAACTGGTGCCATTCCCTCAAGGCCGACATCAAGAACATCGCCATCCGCGACCAGCTCAAGCTCTGTCGACAGACAGTCTTCATCGAGTGGGGCGGCTGGGATCACCGCGCGGAGCTTCTCAACACGCAAGCAACGATGTTAGGGATCCTCGACGGTGCGCTCTATGCCTTTCAGAATTCTTTGGAAACCTTAGGTCTCCAGGATGACGTGATCACCTTCAGCTGCTCGGACTTCGGCGGCACCTTATGTTCCAATGGCCAGGGCACCGACCATGCTTGGGCGGGGAATCAGCTCTGTTTCGGTGGCCCTGTCGCTGGTGGCCACGTCCACGGGACATTCCCATCTCTCGTCATTGATGGCGTGGACGATGTCGGACAAGGTGGACGTCTTTTCCCAAAGCTTTCGTGTGATGAGTAATTCTGCGAATTCCTCCGCTGGTTCGGCGTCAGTGCGGCGGACATCGATCAAGTCCTGCCTAACATCACAGAATTCTTCGATTCCAACTCGGCCGCGAATCCTATCGGGTTCCTCGCCTAACCGATCATTCATGGGGATTCGGTCTGTCTTCGGAGTCGTCTGTCTGCTAGGAATGTTTGTGGTCATTCATCTTCTCTCCAGCGCGAAGAAGCCCACACCTTTGAAGAATGATCAGAACCCCACACCTTCTGAGTCCATTTCTTCCGTCACTGCCGAGTTGCTCCCAGGCGAGGCTTTGCTAGAGGGTTACGGACTTGAGACGAACACCATCCAGGAAGACCTTCAGAAGGTTCAACGTGTCCTCATGGTCGTCCGCACCCTGGTCAAGACCCAAGACCCTGGACGCATGGCCGTGAATGAAGACGTCGTCGATGCCTTGTTGGGCAAGAATCCCTACAAGTAACGATTTCTGCCCGACAAGCATCCCACGATCAACTCGCATGGCCAACTCATCGATCGCTGGTCGACTCCTCTTTTCTTTCATCTCGAAGCCGCCGACCGCCTAGACATCCGTTCTGCAGGCCCTGACAAACAACTCTACACGGTAGACGACGTTCATCACCATGCCGATGGGGCCTTTATGAATCCGGAAAAACTGTCGGGTCTGAGCGTGCACTAGCAGTATTATGGATAAGCTGCGCAGCATTGCCAGATCAATCTCTACGAAACATAATCCTAATGGCTGTTATGTTAAACCCCTTGGGCTCAGCCGGACTGCAAGTCACCGCTACTGCAGAAGCCATGTTTAATTTTCTGTCGTGGGGGCTTTGTCTGCGAGTTGGTCTTCTATCTTTTGAAGGCGTGACTCGATCAGCTCGAGCTTTCGTAGGATCATGATGTGGGTTAGTTTCGCATCGATGCCAACGGGGCTGTCGGCGCTGTGGATGAGGGCAGCGATGCGTTCGTGGTCTTCCTTGGGGATGTTCATGGTAATAGTGTTTGTGTTGTCCTGCGATGGATTCAGTGGCCGGTCATTTCCCAGAGGACGCCGCGCGTGCCTGAGGGTTCGATGAACGCGGTGCGTCCGCTGTTCGGTGCTGGGTGGGGTTCGTTTGGTTTCGGTGATAGGCTGTGATTGGTTAGGCTCTGCATGGCACCGTCGATGTCATCGACTTTCCAGCAGACGTGGTGGAAGCCTTCGCCGTGTTCGTCGAGATGTTTGGAAAGCGGGTGCTTGGCGGTGAGGGGTTGAACGAGTTGGAGTCGCACGTTGCCCATGTCGAGATGGGTGAGCCGGACGCCGGGCCCATCGAGGACTTCACTGTAGAGTTCGGGCAAGCCCATCTGGTCTCGATAGAAGGTGAGGGCAGTGTCGGTGTGGCTTACAACGATGGCGATGTGATCAACTTCTTTGAACATGGATTCAGTTGGGTTCGGATTGCCGGAGGTAGTCGTTGAGATGTCCCAGATCGTCGAGGAGTTTTCCAAGGCGGTTGTGGGCTTCTTTTCCTTTCCTCAAGTTGGAGAGACGTTGGCGGGCCAGCTTGGGATCACGGCCAGCGATACGCCAGATGACGGTGGACACGGCCTCATCGCGCAGAGTTGGGTTCCTGTTGCTGATGGCAATCTGCCAGGCCTGGGGGATCGGGAGGAGGTAGGCGAGTTCTACGGCAGCGTGCTGGCGATCCGCTGTGGTTGGCAGGGAGCGTGCGGCCTCTTCTGCGGCAGTGAGGTCGTTCAGAGCAATCTTGTTGATCGCCGATCGAAGGATTTGGAATCGCGCTTCCTCTTGGGGCAATGCAAGGATATCTTTCAAGGATTCCATCGGACGCGTCCGCACGTGATCGGTGAGGTGGCCAGAGTCTGGAGCTCTGAGATCCAGTTGCTTTCGGATAGGGGGCGGCTGCTCTCCCACCCACGCTATGGCTTGGGGCTGATTGTGCATTTGCCATTGATTGAAGACGTTTGTTAAAGTCTTTCCTGATTGGTAGTCAGTATCATCAGTATCGATGAAATGCTTGTTTAAGAGAATGCCGACTCGAGTTGGATCACTCTTTAGCAAGAGTGATAGCGCCTCTTCCATGGCGACGGC
This sequence comes from Verrucomicrobiales bacterium, assembly GCA_047616785.1. Lineage (GTDB taxonomy): Bacteria > Verrucomicrobiota > Verrucomicrobiia > Verrucomicrobiales > DEV007 > JAACDM01. Next base: position 10,882 of record JBLHHN010000120.1, on the reverse strand, counting down.
TCTGTGACTTGGCTCTTGCAGAGACTCTGCCCAAGTCAAGGCGGCTTCGAGGTCCTTCTGTGCGTAGGCTCTGGCAAATCCCACCTTGATGGCATGGCGCGGCCATACGGACGGCGTGTTCTCATGGAGAGTGTACCAGCGGTCTTCCCTGGGAAGCTCGTCTAGCCATTGAAGTGCGCGCGATGGATCGTGAGGCACCAGGGATCCGGCACCATGGATCATGAGTTTACGACGACTCAAGCCTGAGGGGAGCAATTCGATCCACGTGGCGATTTCGTTTGCCTGTGAGGCACCTCCTGACATTTCTTTACTGACGATGCTGCGTCCAAGTTCCCAGATGGACTCTCCATTTGAAAGGCGGGTCTTGAGAAAGTCCAAGGCGGACTGCGGTGAGGCGGCATGCCAATGGGCCATCATCTGATCGCGGCCCTGTGGGTCGCGATTGGTTGCCCATTCGAAGGCGCTCATCGGATCGGACCGAGTCCATTGATTCAAGATGAGTTGAAGATCGACAGTCCATGGCGATGCTAGTGTGATAGCGCGGTTGGGATCGCTTTCTGCGAGAATGGCGAGGGCGAGTGCCCTCACGGGATTGCCCTGCTGGCCCGAGAACTCGCCGGATTCGATTCGTTCGAGCAACGTGTTTAGATGAGCGTGAGCGTAGACGTCGAAAACCTTTGTGACACAGATGCTATGATGAGGATATCGGACCAATCTGGGAAACCGCCACAGATTGTTGAAGGCGCTCTCGGGATCGATTTTTGACCATTCCGTCAGGCGGATCTCTAAGGGAAACCAGTATTGGGTATCGATGTCCGAGGCAAGCGGGTGGCAACGGTCGAAGGCCTGTTGGGGATCGATGGCGACCCATGCTTCAATGGTCTTGCGCAGGGAGACGTGACGCAACGCCCGTGAAGAGATCGCGAGGGTTTCCTCAAAGGCAGATTCGCATGCATTGCTGCTTGTTAGGCTCCGAAGGGTAATCTCTCGATACTCCTCGAACAAGGGATTCGGCGTGCGAACTCGGATCTCTATGGGCAAGTCAAGCTGCGTGATGGGTTTGCCAGTCCACCAACCTATATAGCCAGAGATCACGGACAGAAGTGCGATGGTGATGATGTTTCTGGTCATCGCGTGCCTCCCTCTTTCAGATTCCGTTCTAAGGATTCTCGCAGTCGTTGATCGTCGTTGGGGATGAGTTGAAAGGTTTCGACTGCCGCGATGGCCGCTGCTGGATCGACTTTCATCCACTCTCGACAACAGACATGTGCTAGACTCTTACGATCATCTCTGGCCTCAATCTTTGCGACGATCGTAGCGAGCGCTGGGAAATCGGGTCGTTCTGCAACGGAGCCGCCATAGATGAGCCCGGTCAAACCCACGCCACGCTCAGCTTCATCAGCCAAGCTGAGGACCCAATGCAACCCTGCTGCTAGATCAAGAACGGCCCACCTCCGCGCGATCTCTCTCACACACACTTGCCGATCCTTCGTTTCGCGAACGAAAGCCAACCACCCCACCAAATGATCAGGTCGTCCCTCTCTCGTCGCGATGCGAAGCTGTCGGACAATTTCTTTCTGCCCTTCGACCTCTTTGGAGCGATTGGACGCCAAAGCAGCTTCGGGGTCATCTTTCATCAGCCTGGTGAACAACTGAGAAGCGAGTTGAGGGGCAAGGTCGTCTTTCGTTGCCAAGGTGTCTCGCACAGTTGCTATGGGAAGTTTCATGGCAATCCGTGAGGCGTCTGATCTCAGGCGGTCGGCGAAGACGCCATCTGGTAGATCGAGCAACCAAGTCCAGACCGTTTGTGGCGCTTTTCCGGCCCAGAGATCGAACTATGATTGAAGAGTGCGAGATTGGGTAAACACGTCTGGCAGAAGCGCAATCTCTTGCAGGCCTTGATGGAAGTTGCTCGCGAATCGGATCTCCAAGGATCTCAGAATGGATCTGGAGAATGGGGCCTGACTGGAAGACCAATCACGCCGAGTTTCTGGCACGGAGGTTTGTGAGAGGCCCAGATCTTCCGTGTCTAGCTTTCTGAGGTCTTCCCAATTCTCTAACGTTGTCGTCCAGGCCAAGGCCTCCATTCGAAGCCAGCCGTTGAGGGAATGTTCGATCCACACCTGGCAATCGGAAGGATGCTGCTCGTGCCAAAGACGCAGCCAATAGGTGATCCAGGAGATTCGGCGTTGCCCGAATGGAAGTTGGAGCATGCTCTTGGCCACTGTTTCGAAGTTGACTGTTTCTTGCTTTGCAAGGATGTCCAGTCCGCCGGTGTGGTCGTTGTGCTCCCAAAGCCAGTTAAGAATGTCTTGGTGAGCGTGTGGATCATTGCTCCACACTCTGAGAAATGGATGGAGGCCTGGATGACCGAACGGTCCTGAGAATTCCTCGATGCGGCCTCTTACGAAAGCAAGGTCGTCACGTGCCAAGGCTTCAAATATGGGGGTTGTTTGTTCATTGGATACCACCTGTCTTTCCCACGTAATTAGGAGATCGGGGTGCTCTTTAATGTAAGTGATACCTGTGGGCGCTTCGTTCTTGAGTATCCATGATAGAACAATGATGGCCGAACTCGCGTAGATATCGGGTTGCTCTCGCAATTCCGCTAGAGCATGGAGTGCGGCGTTCGAATCTAACTGTACCCATGTATCAAATAGGAACGGCGCTCGAAGCGGCGGGTTTGCTAGAGCGTGTTTCAGTGCTCCTGTGCGGTTGAGTTCGATCCATCGAGCGTAGAGGAGCTGCCATCGCCAGTCGTCTGGCAAGTAGGTATAGGTACCTAGGCTGATCTGGATGGAGAAATTTGTCCTCAGGTGGTAAGGAGGATCTGGCCCTTCAGCAAGCGGAGTGACCTCTATGTGATTGGCATAGGCTAACAAGCTCGCCTCATTGGCATCGATTAGATTGGCGATCATGCCCTCGATATCGAGCGGATAGGTCGTTTCTATAGCGACCGTTTCAGGTACAATAGATGCCGTTGTCTGATGGGCTCCACGCATCGATCGCCCGGCGTAGAATGCTAGCGCCATGGCGAGAACACCGAGGCCTCCCACCATCATCCTTCGAGACATCATATGACGATGATCGTGCATCCGAGTTTCAAATGCAAGTTAGGGCTGGTGGGTGAGTTTCTGAAATGCATTCTTGGTGGATGTTCTTGCGATTCATTGGCTTTCTTCTGCTGCTGACCACGGCTTGGTGTGCGGAACCTCAAGCGTACCAAACGGTGGAGGATATTCTGTATCGAGAGGGCGATGACCTGACGGATTACATGAAAGAGCGGTGCCGGTTGGATGTGTATCATCCGATAGGACTGGCAGATTACCCAACGGTGGTGTGGTTTCATGGTGGTGGCCTGAAGGCAGGGAACCGGTCGGTTCCGGAAGCTTTGAAAGGGCAGGATCTGGGCGTGGTGGCGGTGAATTATCGGCTGAGCCCGCAAGTGAAATCGCCTGCGTGGATTGAGGATGCGGCGGCGGCGGTGGCGTGGACGTTTCGAAACATCGATAGGCACGGCGGATCTAGCAAACGCATCTTTGTCAGTGGGCATTCGGCGGGTGGTTATCTCACGAGCATGATCGGCTTGGACAAGCGTTGGTTGGCGGCATTCGAGATCGATGCGAATGCGATCGCTGGGCTCATTCCTTACAGCGGACATACGATCACACACTTCACGGTCCGGAATGAGCGCGGCATTGAAGGGACGCAGCCGATTGTGGATGACTTGGCGCCGCTCTTTCATGTGCGTGCGGATGCGTCGCCGTTGCTTTTGATCACGGGAGACCGTGAGTTGGAAATGCTAGGGCGGTACGAGGAGAACGCCTACATGTGGCGCATGATGCAAGTGGTGAAACATCCGGATACCAAGTTGATGGAGTTGGACGGCTACAATCATGGGCAAATGGCAGAGCCCGCGCATCCTTTACTTGTGCGCTTTGTGAAACGCATTCTTGAGGGAAAGTGATGGGTGTGACACCCTAACTAACCAACTATGGCCAAGTGATGCCGGCCATGAAGAGTCCGGTGTAGATCAATTTGCAATGAGCTTGAACCAATGGAGGACGAACTCGACCACTCTCAGAACGACGCTGCCCGTGATGAGCCACACGAACGCGCTGTGAACGAGTGAGTGGATGAGGAGGCAGTAGATCCAGACGTTCTTGGGTCACGCTTTCCCCCGGTGACGCTGCTGAGATTGGCGTGTCGGTCCTTTCCCACGCCGAGGAACTCTCCTTGCGATGGGAGGTCTGCTAGGGCGTGTCCTAGCATGAGTGCCCAGAAGGGCGCCGTGGCATTCAACCATACGGGCCAGTCCGCGTGGAGGATTTCTGTGTGGGCGAGCGTTAGGAAGGCTTCGATGTTCGACTAGGCCGAGTCGCGCACGGTTGGTAGGTGGGTGCGCTAGAGCACCCACCATGCGTGCGGTGGTTGGCAACTCGCTCTAGAGCGAGCCCTGACCGATGGTCTTGCGAATGAAGCTAACCTTCTCGTTCGTCTCGCGGAGACGTCGGCAGAGCTGCTTGGAAATATGTAAGAGCAGCCGGGAGGCGGCTGCAGGACTGTCATTGAGCAGATCATCAAACGTGGCACGGTCCATGCGCCAGACTTGAGAGAATTCCCTGGCCGTGACCGTGGCGCTGGCCTTCTGAGGGTCGAAGATATTGACCTCGCCGACGAGTTCGCCAGGGCCCAGACGACCGAGTAGGATGCGGCGTCCATCGTCATCCATCGTCGCATGCAACATGCCTGAGATGATGAAGTAGAGCGAATTCTGATCATGGCCTTCTTCAATAAGTTCTTTCCCTTCGTGGACGGGAAGAAACTCGCCGTAGCCACTGAGGAGGTTCCGATCTTCATCACTGATTTCGGCGGCAAATCCGATGGAAGGCAATTCAGGTTGGTTTAGGTCTGTGGACATGAGCTATTTGTGGATGATTGAGGCTTGTAAAAGGTTGGAAGTTTCGCGATAACGCTCTTCCCTTGAGCCGTCCGCAATAGGCGACTTTCTAGCGTACAAACTCCGTCCAGTCCACTGTATCCCCGATCCTCTTAGCTCAGAATTGCGAAATTTAACAAGAACGAACAGAAATGGGGCAACGCCTATGGATGGGAACGATGGGGGAGCTAAGGCTGAAGTATTGGAAAGTCTTCATTGATCTAAGATCGATATTTAATACATAATTAAACATTACTATAATCACCATGCCAGGACACCTCCTCGAGGTCAGTACGAAACGGACAATTCCCCTCCAGGACACCATGCTCCTTGGACGGAAGAAAGATTGTCACATTCGTCTGACCGACTCGCGTGTGTCTCGGCAGCACGCCATGATCCGGCGTCAGGATGATGGGGATTATTGGTACTACGATTTAGGAAGTTCCAACGGGAGCTACATCAACGACCAACGGGTCATCACGACGCGGAAGCTGAGTTCTGATGACACCATTCGGATCTGCGATCACGAATACAGCTTCGATTCTGGAACTGACACGCGTGGTAAAATCAGGGTGCGGCATGATAGTCTGGATGCGACGATTTCAGAAATACGAACCATTCCGGTGGTGATACTGGTCAGCGATATCAAGGGATTCACAAAGATCTCTGAGAAGCTTCTTCCCGATGTTCTGGCCCAGACGATCGGTTCTTGGTATCGGGAGTGTGATGAGGTGTTGAGTGACTTTGGGGCGACGGTGGACAAGTTCATTGGCGATGCAGTGTTGGCTTATTGGATGGATGTTTCGCCAGAGACACGGGTGCGCGCCCTGGATGGGGCTCGTGCTTTGCGTACGGCATGCGAGCGCATTTCTGGTCAACAATCCGAGACCTTTGCTGAACACCAACTGTCGCTTGAGAGTGGCATTGGGCTTCATTTGGGCAAGGTCGCCCATGGGCAAATGGGACAAGGTACCTTCACGATGCTTGGGGATGCGGTGAACATCACGTTCCGCTTGGAGTCTCTGACCCGTCTATTGAAACGCGATATCCTCGTGAGCGAGGAGTTTCTCTCCGGTTGGGAAGAGGGCTATCGCTTCTGCCGTCACGAAGGCAGCCACATTGTCAAAGGACGCACGACTCCGTTGGAAGTCTATTCGGTAGAAGGTCTGCAAGACGAGGTGCCATTGGCCGCTGCGGCCTCCGCTTAAGGAAACTGCGAGTAAAGGCCTGACGTTTCGTGCTGGCTCGCATTTCGAATGTCGGCATAATCCGCATTCATGCACGCGCTCCTGATCGCTCTGGGCTCCATTGTCCTCTACCTCATTGCTTACCACACCTATGGACGATGGTTGGCGCGGAAGATCTTTCGTTTGGATCCGGATGCCATCATGCCAAGCGTGGCGCTGAACGATGACAAAGACTTCGTGCCCACAGACAAGTCGGTGCTCTTTGGGCATCACTTCACGTCGATCGCCGGTACCGGTCCGATCGTGGGACCAGCCATCGCTGTGATCTGGGGATGGCTGCCTGCGTTGTTGTGGGTGTTGTTTGGATCGATCCTCTTCGGCGCGGTGCATGACTTCGGAGCTCTCGTGATCTCCATGCGGAATCGCGGACAGACCGTCGGCGACATCGCGGGTCGGGTATTGACGCCGAGAGTCCGCGTGCTCTTTCTGCTCATTCTCTTCATGGCGTTGACCATTGTCCTAGCAATCTTTGGCCTGGTCATCGCGGTGGTCTTCCGCAGCTACCCGGCGGCGATCTTTCCGTGCTTGGTGCAGATTCCGTTGGCGATCGCGATTGGTGTCTGGCTTCATCGCAAAGGCATTCAATTGTTAGTCCCTTCCTTGATCGCGCTCGCTTTGATGTATGTCAGTGTGGGCTATGGTGACGTGGGCTGGCTGCATGCTTTCAATGAATCGCTGGCCGGTTGGGAGCTCACGACCTGGGTCATGGTATTGCTAGTCTACAGCTACATCGCGTCTGTCTTGCCCGTCTGGTCGTTGCTCCAGCCCCGGGATTTCATCAACAGCCTGCAACTGCTGTCCGCACTTGCACTGATCGTCATCGGGCTTCTCGTCGCAGCGATCTTCGGTGGGGCACCAGTGGGCGATGTTCGTCCACCGTTGGCGTTTGCTGCACCGGCCTACAATCCATCGGCACCCGGCGCGCCGCTGATGTTTCCCTTTCTCTTCATCACCATCGCATGTGGAGCGGTGAGTGGGTTTCATTGCCTGGTCTCGTCTGGAACTTCTAGCAAACAGCTTAAATGTGAAACCGATGCGCAATTTGTCGGCTTTGGATCCATGCTTACTGAGGGGTTCCTGGCCGTCATCGTCATCCTGGCCTGTGCCGCTGGGCTGGGGCTTGGCGTGGCTGGTGCGGATGGGACGACTTTGTTAGGAAATGAAGCTTGGCTATCGCGCTACGGGGATTGGAAAGCTCTGGGATTGCCCCAGAAAGTGGGCGCGTTTGTCGATGGATCCGCTAATTTCCTCAAAGCCTTGGGCTTGGGCAGTGGGTTTGCCATCGCCTTGATGGGCGTGTTAGTGGCTTCCTTCGCGGCTACCACTTTGGACACGGCCTGCCGATTGCAACGCTATGTGATCCAGGAACTCGCGGGCACCTTGATCAAACACAAGCCAGTCACCGCTCCCAAAACAGGGATTGCCCTCACGGCGAATCCATTGACCTGGCTGACGAACAAGCATGGCGCGACTATTTTCGCCATCGTGTTAGCCGGAGCCGTGGCGTTCACGCCGGGTGGTCCGGGTAAAGGGCCGGGAACGGGTGGTCTCATTCTATGGCCGCTGTTTGGCGCGACCAATCAGTTGTTAGGAGGCTTAGCATTTCTCGTTATCACCTTTTGGATGTGGCGTAGACGGTTGCCCATCTGGTTCGTGGCTATTCCGACGGTGCTGATGCTCATCCTGCCTTGCTGGGCCATGCTTTATCAGCTTTTCGTTCAAGCGGTCGGTTCAGACAAGAGTTGGATCGCCATGGGAAGCTGGCATTTGGTCTTCGTTGCGTTTGCCACCATTGCACTTGAGATCTGGATGATTGCCGAAGCCTTCGTCGCGTGGCCCAAGGCGCGTGGCGTCTTAGAACCTGCGGTGGAACCTCTCCCCGCGATTCCTGGAGTTGAGAATGAAGGCGGCCGTTCCTGTTAATTTCTTTGGAATCCGTTATACTCGGTCGCCATGCCTGCTCCTTCAATCCTACGCGTTGGACTTCTTCTAGTGAGCCTCTTCTTGATCGGCTGTGTCACGACTAACCTGTGACGCCAGAACCGGCTTCGCTGAAACAGGCCCCCGCAGCGCCTAACCAGAAACAGCGTCCGATCGGCAGTGCGCGGGTCCGTCATGGATGCCTTTACTACACGATGTCGGCCGATGGCAAGATGGCCTAAGGCGGTTCGTTGCCCCAAGGAGCCAGGGTGACCGCATACCAACGGAGTGGCGATGGTTGGGCCGAGGTCGGATTGAGAAATGGGCGCATGGTGAGTGTTCCGCAGGAAGACTTGGCGACGACTCGACAGTTCAATCAAGAGGCGGCGCGCGCTACCAAAGCTCGCCGATCAGCGTTCCAACGCCCGGCGGTTGAACGGAGGAGTGGGTTGGCGAGCCCAGGACCGCCACCTGCAGATTTCATCCCTCCGCCGTTGCCTGACGCCGCGGCAGGGGCAGCCTTGTTGGAGCAAGGCACATCCGATCTCCTTTCAGAAAAGAACGAGTAATCCGTTAGTGGGATCGGCGACGCTGCTCGATCAATCGGTAGAGGGCGTAACCTGTGCCTAAGGTGGCCAGCCCGGCGAATCCTTCTTTCGGGTTCAAATAAGCGCCCAAGCTTGCCGCGAAGAGTGTCATTCCGACGTAAATGCCCGCGGCGATGCGCTGATAAGTCGCGACTTCGGCTAGGCGACGTCGATGGACAAGAAAGAGACTGGACACGGCGGCCGCGCTGGAAAGTGATAGGGTGAATCCCAGGTAAGAGAGGAGTTCGCGGATGGACGCCAGCCATACGAGGAGGATCGCGAGTAGCGCTTGGAGGAGGATCGCGCGCCAAGGGGTCTCGCCTTGGAAACGCAGCCACCGTGGTAGCACGCCATCATCAGCCATGCGCGCGTACACGCGGGGGCCTGCTAACATCATGGCGGAAACGGAGGTGAACAGTGCCAAAGGGATGACCACGCGGATGAGCTTTTCCAGGAAGCTGTTTCCTAACGCTTTCCCGGTGATGAGGGCAACCTCAGGCTGGCCTGCGATGGCCGTCGGGACTGGCGCGTAGACGAAGATCGTGTTCAGTGCGACATACAAGAGCATCGTGATAAGGGTGCCGATGATGAGGGCTCGCGGCACGAGACTTGGAGAGCGCGCCTCGCCTGCGACGTAGATCGCCGCATTGAATCCGGAGTAGCTGAGCGAGATCCACATCAAGGATTCAGCAAATTTGCCAAGGGAAAAGGCTGGCACGAGGCCTTCTTGATCTAACAAAGGGCCGCCTTGCCAGCCGGTCTGGGTGAAAGCGATCGCCAAGAGTAGACCTAATAGAACAATCTTCGCGCCCACGATGCCGTTCTGCGCCCAAGCTCCGGGTGCCTTGCGGATCCCGTGCAGTCCTGCTGCCAGTAGGATCGCGCCAGATGCGAGCCAGCCGTGTGACGGAAAGAGATAGACTTCCAAGGTGCGTGCAGCGAAGGCGATGGCTCCGGTGAACCCCGCTAACAAAGAAACCCAACCCGCAAGGAAACCGACCGCAGGATGCACCCAGCGTGAGAGAAAGAGATACTCGCCTCCGGATTCGTGCAGCACGCTGGCGAGCGCGCCGTAGGCGATGGCGCCGCAGAGAGCAATGAGTCCTGCGACGACCCACGCGGCGACCACGCGCTGTGGCGTGTGGAGGTCTGCTAGAGAAAAGCCGGAGGTCGTGAAGACGCCGGCGCCGATCATGTTGGCAATGACGAGCGCGATAAGCGTGGTCAACCCATAGGTCGCCAACGTCGGCCGCGCGCTCACTTCGGTTTGCGGAAGATGATGAAGTAGTTCTCCTTAAAGCCCGCCAAGGTGAGTTCTTTCACTTTCTCAAAACCTGCAGTTTCGATCTCTTTGGTAAACACATCCTTTCCCGCACGCACATGACCCATTGTCCATTCTCGAGAGACTTCGGGAATCCGTTCGAAATCAATGAGTGCTAGTCGCCCACCAGGTTTAAGGGCATTGAGAATCGATGCAAGACTGTTCTTTGGATATTCAAAGTGATGATAGGTATCGCAGATGAATGCGAGATCGATGCTGGAATCTGGAAGTCTGACCGCGTCCTCAGCCCCGAGAATCGTCTCGACCTGTTTGAGTCCCTGTTTCTCGGAGCGCATCTGGAGGTGCTTGATGAAGACTTCCGAAATGTCCACGGCGTAGAGTTTGCCTCCATCGCCCACGGCTTCGGCAAATGGTTTGAGGTAAAGACCGGTGCCTGCACCGATATCAGCCACTGTCATTCCTCGCTCGATATCTAGCAAGGTGACAATCTCGTCTTGGCAGTGATAGACCTCCCGGCTTTCGATCTCAAAGCGGCCTAACCAATCTTCAACGATCAAGTTGGGGTCAAGGAACCCTTCGTTGATCCCTGGCTTGACGCTGGCTTCCGGATCTTTGGCCAGGAGAAGCGTCGCGCCGAGGCAGAAGAGTGATAAGGTTAGGGCGTAACGCGTCTTCTTCATGATGTGTCACGACCTTGTGGTATCTGCTGATCTTTGTCAACGAGTCCGGCGTAAGGATAGGAAGGCGAAGCCTAGTAGGAGGCAGGCGCTTGTGGTCGGCTCCAACGGTGTAGAAAACTTTCCATTTTTTTGGAAGCTCAGCACGTGCCTGCGCGCCGCCGGTTGCGCTGTATGACCTCGGCTGCGGGCAGGTTCGAATCAGTCTCGAAGGAAGCCGCAATGTCAGG
>JBLHHN010000119.1:0-15783 GCA_047616785.1 Verrucomicrobiales bacterium | reverse complement strand
GTGGGTGGAGCTGCGAATGAACCCTAGGAGAACGACATGCCCAATCCTTACAGGATGGGCGCTCGAGAGCGTGTGATCCCACCAGGCCTTGGTAGCGTCATGCTGCGGATAGGTGCTGAAGGTGGCATAGAGGAGCAGATTGACGTCCGGGCAAATCATGACAAGTGCTCTTCAACTTCGAGTTCGTCAGCCAGTTGGTTCATCCGCATCGGATCGATGCCCGGTCTAAGCTCCGTGTCGAACACTGGGCCCACGTAGGGACGATGTTGGGGAGACTTTTCAGTGTTCTCGAGGCCCACACGAAGCAGTTGATTGATCGCCTCACGAAGACTGAGATTCTTCCGGTTTCGCAGGTTCTCAATCGATTGCGCAAGATCATCATCGATGGATAGCGTTGTTCTCATAGTGACAGCTTATGACATCAATCGATGATGTCAATTGACATCAAATTGGATGGAACCCTTCGTAGATCAGGATCAGCCGTCCGCAGGTGCAAGGGTATAACGGAGGCTGCCCTGGATCGCAGGATGCTCGTTTTCGGAGGCCGGGATGTGCCGTGACCTTAATCTGGAGCACGACCAGTAGAGATCTTTGGTGCCCTAAAGAAAGTTTCACTTTCCTGGTAAGGTTCGCCCTGAGATGCCGTGCTTCTCCATTGGAAACTATGAAACCTGTTCTCTCCCTGCTGGTTCTCTCTGTGTTCTTGAGCTGCTTAGGCGTCGCTCAAGGGCAAGTTGTCGATCAGCTCGTCGATCCCATTTCTTTGGAGTTCAGCGGCGGCAATGTGATCATCGTCTTCGATGATCTCCGACCGGACACAAGTGATACCAACTTCCAAGCAGAGCATTCGGATGATGTGACGGGCTGGACTGGCATCGCTCAGTCCAGCTTGGTCCAACATCCAACCATTGCCGATCGCTACACGCTCACGGCCCCGGAGCCACTAGGGCCTCGGAGATTCTATCGGATTATCGGCTATTCGACCACAGCCGAGGACGACGATGGCGACGGGCTTTCTGATACCTTGGAAGGAATCATTGGAACAGATCCTCTCCTGTTTGACACGGACAACGACGGTTTCAGTGATCGCTTGGAAGCTGCTCTATTTCCAAACGATCCTGACAAGACCCCGGATCTCACGATCTTTCCCCAGGTTCAATTCGCCGAAACCTTATCCACGACCACGGAAGGCGACGGTGAATGGGACATCGCCATCGAATTTGATCGGGCCTACAACGGCACCGTCCACTTCGCCATTCATGCCTCGGGAACGGGCATCGAAGGCACGGACTTTGATAGTATCACGGAAAAGACGGTCGCTGTGAATGGGACCACAGCGAATATTACGATCGAGTCGAAGGACAACACGCTCGTCGATCCGCATCGCTTGATCATGATCGATATCATCGACGAACCCACCACTCGTACCTACCGGACGGGTGGGCGCGCGAGGCACATCCTTTGCTTGGCGGATAATGACCACTACTGGTCAGGCACGCTGACAAGCGATTTGTTAGTGCGAAACTTCCGCATCAAATGCATCCACATGGCCGGAAGTTGCGTGATCAGCTTTGTCGCGGGCTCGGATGACGGTCTGCTTCCAGACCCGGAGGGCGGAACGACGTCGCAATCCGTCGGCCTAGTGCCCGATGGCACCCACGCGGCCACGGTGTCCTCCGACACCCCGGCGCTCTTCGTTGTCTCCGTCGATTTTCCAGCGATTCAGCAATCCACGCTCTTTGGAGATAAGCTGAATGCCGTCCGCACGCTCAGGCTCGCGGCTACCCATGGCGCGAGCTTTCCCAAGATCGTGGAGCGAAGGCTACTCGATGGCAGCGATCCACCCATGCCGCTTGTGCCGAATGGCCAACACACGGTCATCTTCAATATCTACGACCACCTCACGGCCAGTGGAGTCGGCAATCTGAAATGGGGTCCGTCAACGCAGCTGGTCGATTTCTCCGGCGGACGATTCGAAACCATCCTTGGCCCTGACGATGATGCCTCCAGTCCCCTGCTCAACGTCTTCAGCAGCAGCGCGGATCGATTCCTGGGAATCACGGTTCAGGGCATGTCTGAAATCTCTCCACGTAAGCAGATCATGTCGCCTGCCCAGCAGAGCATCGGGCCCGACCAAATAGTGGGCATCTACACGGACACAGTCGGCACCGATCTCGTTCCGAGCGCGTCCTCAACGGACACAGGCATCTTTGCACTGATCCGCAATCCCTCGGCGGCTCCTGAAATTGTGGAACCGCCCTTTCAACCGATTCCATAGTCCTCTCTCATGTTGTTTCGATTCATACTCTTTCTGCTAGTCCTCACGCTGGGTGCCTCAGGTCACCTGCTGGCGGCGTTGCCTAACACCATCCCTAGCGTGCATTCGCGTGGGGACTTCTCTAATCGTTCGGGCTCGTCTTCTCAACAGAGTGGCGCTGTTGACATCGGCATCCAAGGCCATGTGACTCCCGGGGCGAAGTGGGAGCCTAGTAAGGATGTCGAGGCAGGAGAGCAACGATTCTACGAGGGTAAAGTCTACGCGGCAAATAGCACATTCACCACGGGGATGGGCTTCACCGCTGCGAACTGGACAGAAACCGCCTACGTCGTGCCGGGAAACACAGCCCATCTCTTAATGGAATCGTCCTTCGGTCAACCGTTCGCCCAATGGCTGCCCTATGAGGCGCATGCGAGTGAGGTCTACAACACCGTCCACGGCGCACTCTACCCTGCGCTGGGCGCCTTTCGCAGCGACATCGACAAGACCTTTGCCAATGGTGGCAAGCCGTTCCGTTTCAAAGAACTCCTCTACGACCGCAAAGGCGCCGATATCACGCAAGACTTCGACAACATCGCGCAATGGTTTGGCACGGCCGAGCGAGCGGTCATCGAGGCCCAGATCAAGGTGCTTCGGGCTGGGCTCGTCACCAATCCACTCGATACGAATCTGCGCAATCTCTACCTCGATATCTTCCATGACCTGCTCGTCGCGGACATCCAGATTGTGAAGAAGGACCTCGTCGCTCTAGGCAAACTTCGGCTAGGACTCGATCGCGATCCCACGGATCCTTTCATTATCTTTGATGAAATAGATCTGTTAGAGAGTGTTGTGAATCGGCTCAATGCGGCCCTGCAAACTTATGGAGCCTCGTTGGCAGATGACATGGAAGGCGTCGATCCCAGTTCCTTCGATGCGGATGCCGCGCCAGGCATGCCCTTTGGTCTTTACATCTTTGCCAGTCAGCAGCCACGCCGGCAGAAGCTCCCGTCTCGATTCACCCCCACGGATCCGGCTGAAGATACGGACTTTGATGGCTTCACCGATGTGGTTGAAACCATCGCCGGCTATGACCCCGACGACTTTGCGGACAAGCCGCTGGATGATCACGATGGCGATGGCGTTCCTAGAATGATTCGAGACAATCCCGCCACCACGGACGTGGATGAAAGTGGCCCCTTGGATGTGGATCCGAACGACTCTTCCAGTGACAGCGATGGCGATGGCGACAGCGATCTCTTTGAGAAGAATGCTGGCACCCATCCCCTGTTCGATGGCGATAGCAAAGCCGCGTTTGTCGCCCCACTCTACAATGAGGATCCTCTTCCCGGAGACCCTAACAATCCCGAAGACATCGTCTTGGGCAGCGGCTACAAAGACTATAGCAATCTCCTTGAAGTCCTCGCTCAGTTTATTCGCCAATCCAACGAGCTGGCGCGCTTGCGCGGTCTGCGGCAAGACGCTGCTCACGGCGATCTGACCAAAGCCCGCGATGCCATCACGGAAATTCAGGGGCCCATCGCCGAGGATTACTGTTTCTTAAAGAGCCTCTTTGGAGACATCACCTTCCTTCCCACAGACACCTCAGGCGTGCGTGGTGGTATGGCGAGTGTCGAGTACGTCATTGCGGACTCCGCCAATGTGCGGACGTTTCTCAACGGCGAAACAAATCTGTTAGGATTGGACGAGAACTTCCTCCTCATCGTGCCATCACCGACAGGCAATTTCGATAGCTTCGATTCACTCCGAGCGAGATTGCAGAGTCCCACGACAGAGGAACCTCTCGGCCCGCTAAAGAATGCCATCGACCTCCTCGGGACCAAGGATCCTACCTCTGGCGCGATCGGTGCCTACGAGTTCTTTCGGAATTCGCTGGATAAAGTCGTCGAAGAACTAGGTGGGTTGGACCAAGAGTTCGAGGATCGCTATCTGAAGATCACGGGCTACTTGCCGGATGCCGAACCAGGATTCGAAGGCGTTCCCGATGGGAATGCCGAATTCGGTTCAGAATTGGACATACTCAATCAGGTCATCACGAACTTGAAGGGCAGACTGGGAAAGTTCAAGACTCAGATTGAAGACCTCCAAGGCGACATGGCTCTCGCCAATCAATCGGTAAGCGATGCCGAAGACATTTCACGGAACATCATCGATGCCGCAGCGGTGCTCGACCGCGGCCAAAGCGCAACCTACGATCTGATGCATCTGAACGCGGGCGCTGCGGCCACCGCCCAAGCTGTGGCTGATACGGTGATGGGAGTTGCTGGATCGGATGCTCCGTGGGACAAGGCAGCCGCAGGCATCGCCGGTGGCGTGAACGCAGCGATTCAGGGATTGTCGGCTGTGGGAATGTCGATGAACGAAGAAACGCTCGCTCGCGGCCAGACTGCCTTCGATTCAAAACTAGCACTAGCAGAAGCGCCCCTGGCAGTAACCCAAGCGAAACTCGCGCTCGGCGAGTTCCGGCGGGAAGTGTACGCGCTTCAGATTGAGCAACAAGGTGATCTTCGCGAATTGGGCCAAGCTCAGGCCGAAGTGACGGGGCTGTTGCGTGAATTGGAACGCATCGAGGCGAATCGCGATAGCAATGTGGAAGAAACCCGAGGGCGCTTCTACGCCGATCCCATCCATCTCGTGCGCTCGGATCTGGCCATTCTCAAGGCCAACGCCGCTTTCCGCAACGCCCAACGCTGGGTCTGGTACACGCAACGCGCCTTGGAATACAAGTGGAGCGCGCAATTCATTCATCCGGATTTCAATGGCGATGCCTATGATAGGGGAGCCATCTTCATGATGCGCAACGCCTTGGAACTTCAGGGCTTGGTCAAGGCCATGGCCGATTGGGATGGTATCCGAACGGCCTCTGACAATCCCTATCCTGGGACACCGAGCGAAGAGTTGATTTCGTTTCGCAATCACATTCTCTCGCCGAATCCCAAGGATTACATCCGAAACTTTCCAGCCTTTCCTCCAGCAGGGTTTGAAGACGACGGGCTCCGTTTCGATCTGGAGACTGGTGAGACGGTGAGTCAGTTAGAACACTTCCACAGAATATTGGAACGTCACGTCGAGCAGCCCTCTCAGGCACTCTTGATTCCCTTCAATACGACTCTGCTAGAAAAAATCGGAGCTCGCTTCTTCACCAGTCACAACTTCGCGGATCCATCCGCACCCACCGGTGGCACCTATCGGGATAAGATTGTGTCAGTTGCGGTCAACATCGTCGCCACACCGCAGGGCGGAGACCCGACAACCGTCACTGGCTCGCTCTTCTACGGCGGTGAAACCTATTTCCGCACGCGGATTCCTAGATGGGAAGTCGTGAGCACGGAATCCGTCCCTGGAAGCGGCGTCTTCGATCTCAATATCGGCCCCACACGCCTGGATCCCGGCAATGTCGAATCCATCGACTTCAAAACCGAGTTTATCGTTTCCACCTTCCGCAAGTTCTTCCAGCCCAATTTCAACAAACCCATCTTCGTCGCAGACGACCAGGATTTCGACTCGTTCAACTTTGGTTACAACCAGCCGAAAGCGAACCTGGTTCGGGCAGACGGCTTCAAAGAATACAGCGTCGCCGCCACCAAGTGGCTGCTGAAGATCGACGCCGGCCAGTATCAGATTGACCGCATCCAAGACATCGAACTCTACATCGAACACAACGCCGCCAATCGGACCAAACCCATCGCCCCCTAGCACCCTTCCTACCCTTTCCCAAAGATCATGAATCCAACTCGCATCCTAACGCTTCTCGTCAGTCTGTTCTGCGCCGCCACTGCCTCGGCGCAGTTCATGAACTACCAAGGCCTCTTGACCGACACAGGCGGTAATCCGCTCGACGATGGCCAGTACACGGTCACCTTCAACATCTACAATGGGCCCAACGCAGGTGCTGCTCTCATCTGGGGCCCCTTCGCGTTTGATGGTAACCCACGCTCCAAGGTCAATCTCGCCGGCGGACGTTTCAATGTCGTCCTTGGCACATTGGGAGATCCAGGGCTCACAAACGCCTTCGTTGGTGGTGCCCCGCGCTTTCTCGGCATTACGGTAGGCAGCAATCCGGAGATCTTGCCACGCCAACAGATGCTTGCCGCACCCACTGCTCTACACGCATTGAAAGCGGATTTGGCAACGACCGCGACAAACGCGACAAACGCCGGTCATGCGACTACGGCGGGTAGCGCTGCGACCGTCACGAGCGTGGTGCTCAAGACGGATGAAGGGAACCAGCGGGTTGGCGTGGGAACAGCCACACCTGGAGCCAAACTCGATGTCATAGGCGATGTGAACAGCAACAATGTACTGCGCCTCAATAAGACACTGGGAAGCAACAGCCCGGCGAACATTCAACATGGTCTCCATTTTGAGATTCAAGGTGTTGGAGCGAAAGCATTGGGAATCGGTGTGCTGGATAACGGAAGTTGCATGATTCAGGGGAAAGAGACGGGGATCGGGTACCTGCCCCTTCTTCTCAATCCCGTTGCTGGCAATGTTGGCATCGGTATCTCCACGCCAACACAGGCGAAGCTAGTCGTAGGATCCGGCTTTTCTGCTTGGACGGGGAACACCAGGTATTTCGACTACAGCGCAACACTCTTTGAAAACGCTTCTAATGCAACGTATGCCAACATTTCAATCCTCGCGACCAACGATATTCACACCACGGTCTTTCGAGCTTATTCCGATGCTCGTATCAAAACCATCGAAGGCCGGTCAGATTCTGTGGCAGACCTCGCGATCCTAACTCAGCTTGAGATCGCCGACTACCGCTACAAAGATGTCGTGAACAAAGGTAACAGTCCCCATAAGAAAGTCATCGCCCAACAGGTGGAAACGGTCTTTCCCCAAGCCGTCACCCTCACGACTGACGTCGTGCCAGACATTTACCAGAACGCCACGATTAAGGACGGCTGGGTGAACCTGACAACCGAACTCAAGAAGGGCGAGCGCGTCCGTCTCATCGGCGAGAAGACAGAAAGTATCCACGAAGTGCTAGAAGTGAAGGAAGGCCAGTTCCGCACCGACTTCGAGGCGGACAGTGACAAGGTCTTCGTCTTCGGCCGCGAAGTGGATGACTTTCGCTCGGTCGACTACGAAGCCATCGCCATGCTCAACGTCTCCGCCACCCAGGAACTCCACCGCCGCCTGGAAACGCAAGAAGCCGCACTCGCCTCCAAGACCGCCGAGATCTCCGCCCTGAAAGAACGCCTCGAAGGCTTCGACCAGAAATTCGCTAAGCTCGAGCGTTTGTTAGACGGCCGTTCCGAGGTCATCCCGGTCTCGATCGATTGATTGAGACCGCCGTGGATTTCAGCGGGATCCACAACGCTGCCGACTCGATGGGACGCAACGGTAGTAGGCGAGTGCCCCGCAGCGCCGTCCTGCTCTTTGATCTGGAATGGTTAGGTCTTCCTCCCAAGTCCTATTCCACGGGGTGACCTTTATTATTTGTTTCTTTGTTATGCCGAGATTGGCGTGAAAGCTTTCACTTCTCGCTCGATCTTCTTCCCGACTTCATGAGTTGCGACTTCAAGCTCATGCTCTGCCTGCAGGCCTATCCAGAAAGCCGCCGTCGTTCCAAAGTATCGCGACAACCGCAAAGCCGTCTCAGCTGTAATTGCGCGACGGCCCTTGATGATCTCAGTAAGCCTAGATGCCGGAATTCTCGTGGCTCGCGACACAGCTGCCTGGGTCAAGCTCATGGGGATGATGAACTCTTCCAACAAGATCTCACCAGGGTGAATATAGGGTAAACGGTCGGTAGACATTGATAGGCTATGTTTAGTGGTAATCAGTAATCGATACGTCTCGCTTGATGCCGTCTTCCCAGCGGAAGACAATCCGCCATTGTTGATTGATCGGGATACTCCAAAAGCCTTTCAGACTACCTTTCAGCGCTTCAAGACGATTCGCTGGTGGAATGCGTAAGTCCGCAAGATCGTGGGCCTGATTGATCATTCGAAGTTTCCTACGTGCCCGATGTTGAATGTCGGCAGGTAAGCGCTTTGATCGCGTTCCCAACGCAATCTTCTGGGTCTCTGCGTCACCAAACGACTCGATCACCTCAACAGTTTACACTGCAGGAGAATTACGTCAAGCGTAATTACGTCAAGCGTAATCTTATTCCGACACTCCGATGTCGAGTCCACGCGCCTTCCCTCGACTTTGGAAAGTCAAGCTACTTGACAGAACCACTAATCTGAGTGCAGTTGCGGGCCGAAACCAAGCTCCGCTCCACGCCCCTATGGCGTTCCATTCTGATGTGGTAGGTCCTGTTCCTAGCAATAATGAGGGGTTCGCCTACCCAGGAAGTCCACCGCCGTCTGGACGCTCAGGAAACGGAACTCGCCGTCAAGGCCGCCGAAATCTCTTCCCCGAACGAGCGCCTTGCGGGCTTCTACCAGTGAGTGCGGGGGCGGTCGCCTAAATATCGCCCGATGCGACAACACTTGATGCGGAGGCCTTGCTCGGGCACTGTCGGTTCCATGAAACGCATCCTGTTCGTTCTCTTCCTTAGTCTCGCCGCGTGTCTCGCTGATGATTGGCCACAGTGGTTTGGCCCGCAACGCGATGGCATCTGGCGTGAGTCCGGCATTCTGAAGACGTTTCCTGAGGGAGGCCCGAAGATGCTTTGGAAACGCGACATCGGCGCGGGCTACGCCGGTCCATCGGTGAAGGATGGCAAGGTCTATCTCATTGACCGGACCGTCGAGGATACCTCCACGCTTTCTGGCGATCCCTTCAAGCCGGGCACGGTTCCTGGCAAGGAGCGCGTTTCCTGCCTAGACGCGACGTCCGGCAAGGAAATCTGGTCTCACGCTTATGCCAGCACCTACACCGTGAGTTACGGAGCTGGCCCGCGTTGCACGCCGGTGATCGATGACGGCTTGGTTTACACGTTAGGCGCCGAAGGGCACCTGCATTGCCTCCAGGCAACCGATGGCAAGGTCGTCTGGGAGAAAGACTTCCTCAAGGTCTTCAAAGTGAAGTCGCCAGGCTGGGGCTTTGCCGCCACTCCGTTAGTCGAAGGCGATCAGCTGATCTGTCTCGCGCGTGGCGATGGGTCCACGGTCGTTTCTTTCGACAAGAAGACGGGCGCCGAACGTTGGCGCGCGCTCACGGCAAAGGAGCCCGGTTACTGTCCGCCCACGATCATTGAGGCCGAGGGGAAACGCGTGCTCATCATCTGGCATCCCGAAGCCATCAACGGGCTCGATCCGAAGACCGGCCAGGTCTTGTGGAGTGTCCCTTGGACCATCCGATCTGGTCTCTGCGTGCCGACACCGCGCCTAGATGGGAAGCGGCTCTTTCTCACTAGCTTCTACAACGGCGCCACGATGCTAGAGTTCACCTCTTTTGACAAAGAACCCAAGGTGAACTGGCAAACGAAGCGAGCCAGTGAGAAGCGCACGGAGCATCTCAATAGTATCATCGGCACGCCCGTGATCAAAGACGGTCACATCTACGGCGGCTGCAGCTATGGTCAGTTTCGCTGTCTCCAAGTCTCCGATGGCAAGCGACTCTGGGAGACGATGGAGCCAATCGTGAAGAAAGAAGAGCGGTGGGGAAACGTCTTCGTCACGCCTCATGAAGATCGCTATTTCCTCTTCAATGAACTTGGCGAACTCCTCATCGCCAAGCTCTCGCCGCAAGGGTACGAAGAAATCAGCCGCGCCAAACTCATCGAGCCTAACGGAATCGACATGATGAGAATGCGAACTGTCGTGTGGTCTCACCCGGCGTATGCGAATCAGAATATCTTTGTGCGCAATGACACGGAGATCCGCTGCTTTTCGTTGAAGGCGGAAGGTTAGGCCCATTGGCGTTAGGTTCAGAGCTGTGTCCGAAATGCAATGACAGGCTCCGGCGCTTCGCGATTGGTCACAGGCTGGAAGCCTATCCTACCATTCAAGCACTTCGTGTGTCCTTAGAGTAGCCTGGGCGAGGGATGCACTACCGGCTACCTTCTGATCGTGCCTCCGGCACTATCGACACCGATCATCCATCATTCGAAGTCTGATCCTTGCTAGTCTCGATTCCGCATGTGCGGGAAAAAGATCACATCGCGGATATTCTCCGCACCGGTCAGCATCATGACCAAGCGATCGATACCAATGCCGATACCTCCTGCCGGAGGCATGCCGTGCTCTAACGCTGTGATGAATTCTTGATCGATGTCTTGCGTTTCTTCGCCGGCTTGAGCTTCGAGACGTTGGCGTTGCACGATGGGATCGTTCAACTCCGAGTAACCCGGAGAAATCTCCTGCCCATTGATGATCAGCTCGTAGACATCGACGAGACTATCATCAGCCACATTCTGCTTGGCCAAAGGCACGAGTTCCTTCGGCACATGCGTGACATAGCAGGGATCAAACATCTTCTCCTCAATAAGTTTCTCAAAGACTTGCTGCGTGACTTCGTAGTCTTCCATGCCAGAGGAAATTTCCACGCCGAGTTCGCGGCAGCGTTCGCGACGTTTCTCATCGGTGTATTCAAACCACTGGGGATCGATCTCACAGATCAAGTCACGGTATGCCGCGCGCTTCCATGGGCGCTGCAAGTTGATCGTCCGGATAGGCTCGCCCGCCTCGTTCTTATGTTCGATCTCAAGACCACCGCAGAACTTCTCGGCCAAGTGACAGACCATTTCTTCGACCATGTCCGCCATGGTCTCGAAATCCGCATAGGCCCAGTAAGCTTCCAGCATGGTGAACTCCGGATTGTGACGCCGTGAGATGCCTTCATTCCGGAAGCTACGATTCAACTCAAAGACCTTGGTGAAGCCGCCGACTAACAATCGCTTCAAATACAACTCTGGCGCAATCCGCATGAAGAGAGGCATGTCGAGCGCGTTGTGATGCGTCTTGAAGGGCTGCGCCGCCGCGCCACCCGCAACCGGCTGCAGCATCGGCGTTTCCACTTCGAGGAAACCACGGTCTCCCAAGAATCGCCGGATCTCCGCGACCATTCCTATCCTCTTGATAAAGATCTCGCGACTGGCTTCGTTCGACATCAGATCGAGATAGCGCTGCCGGTACCTCGTCTCTTTGTCAGACAGACCATGATACTTGTCCGGCATCGGCCGCAGGGACTTTGATAGGACGGTGACGCCACTCACCTTGACGGAAGGCTCACCTTTCTGCGTGTTGAAAGTCTTGCCTTCGACGCCGATCCAATCACCCAGATCTAACAATTTAAAAATCGCGAACGCTTCTTCGCCCACCGCTTTCTCATTGAGGAAGCACTGGATCCGTCCATGCGCATCCGCGATGTCGAAGAAGTGGCTCTTGCCCATATCACGATGGGCCACGATGCGTCCTGCCAGAACCACTTCGAGGTCTTCCGCAAACTCGGCACGGAGGGGACCTGGTTCGTGCGTGGTGAGAAATTTCCCGCCAAAGGGATTCACCCCGAGATCTCGCAGGGCCTGGAGTTTCTCTCGTCGGATCTGTAGAAGCTGCTGCTCAGTAACGCCTTCGTCCATAGGCCTCACACCAAGCACCTCTCGCGAAGCTTACCAAGCAGAAAGTGCGGAGAAGGTCCTAGGAGGCCCGTACCTTGTCTTTCTCAAACTCACACTTCTCCTCGATCCGGGCGATCTCACGCCGTTTCTGCTCCTCAAGCAGGGCAACTTCGGCGTAATCCCCCGAAGCCATTGCTTTGGCGATCAAATCCGAGAGAAAGACCTCTTTCTCGGCCACCTTGGACATGTAGAGGTTGTCCAACTCCCCCAGCTTATCTCTCTGTTCCTCTGTGAGAACGACTTTGGGAGTGCCGTCGTTGGACAGACGTTCCATGGCGATTTCGTAGGCTGATTTCATGCGTTGCGTCGAGTCAGTTGCGGGGTTCTTTATCTACTATGAAGACCACGACCCTGAAGTGCAAGTGGTGGATCGCGCTGATCCTCGCTTCCCAGGCATGGGCATTCGCGGGAGAGGAAACGGCTCCTCCGATCCGGCTGAGCCTCATCTCTGAAGTCACCCAGATCCAGCCCGGTGTCCCATTCACGGTGGGCATCTTTCTCCAGCATGCCCCGCATCATCACAGCTACTACAAATTTCCCGGCATCGTCGGCATACCCACAAACGTGACTTGGGAACTCCCGAAAGGGTTCGAGGCAGGCCCCTTACAATGGCCAACCCCTGAGCAAGTCGACATGCGCGGCCACGGTGCCTATGGGTATCACGAAGACACGCTCTTGTTAGTCGAGATCACACCGCCCACTTCATTGCCTCTTCAAGAAACCGTTAGGCTGGTAGGAAAGGTCGGTTACATGTGCTGCTCGCAGGAACGTTGCACCCCTGGTTTCGAAGATTTGAAACTGACGTTGCCCGTAGCGAAAGAACAGGCCTGGGAAGAGTCCTGGCACGGCCGTTTCGAAAAGACTCGTGCCGCACTACCGCGTCCCCTGGAAGGCTGGCAATCCACTGTCCATGAAACAGAAACGCATTTTCAACTGACACTGCAACCTCCTATCAGTGTCGACAAAGCAGGTCTCCCCAATGCCGAGGCACTCTACTTCTTCAGTTGGAATGGCCGGACCGCGTCGAACGAACCGCACGTGTGTCAGTGGAGGGACGGCCAGTTCATCTTCACCATGCCCAAGCATCCGTTTCCCGATGAAGACGCCCAGCACTTCCAAGGCGTGATCCGAAACGAGACGGGGTGGTCCCACGGATCAAAGGGACTCTGGATAGATCTTCCGAAGTAATTGGGTGTCATCGGATATAATTGAGTATAATTAGATATTCTTGGATGCTATTATTTCTCGCCATTGGAATGGCAAGCTAGATTATCAGCAGGCATTAACTGGAAAATCATGATGCTGGGAAGTATAGCTCTAATTGGCTGTAGTCGAGAACCTTAGATCGCGACTCCTTGAGACTGGCGTTGCACAAAAGCCTCCTCTCATAGTAGCCATTCCCGACCATCTCTCACCGCTGGCAGGAAAGGCGTTGGCTCTACAACAAACTCACGGAACACTGACGGTCGCAGAAGCGGCAAAGACCGAGGTGCACACTACCGGCTCTTGGCTTAGCTCTACTACTTTACTTGTTCGTTAAAGAGCCATGCCCGAAATGCAATGATAAGCTTTGGCGCTTCGCGATTGGTCACAGGCTAGAAGCCTATGCTACCATTCAAGCACTTCGTGTGTCCTTAGAGTAGCCTGGGCGAATGCCACAATTCAATGATAGCCTCTGGCGCTTCGCGATTGATTACAGGCTGGAAGCCTATGCTACCATTAAAATCCAGCCCTAACAACGCCTCATCAGGCACGCGGATGGGCCTCATCATAGGCTTCCTTCATCCGCTGGACACTGACATGGGTGTAGATCTGCGTGGTCGAGAGACTCACATGGCCTAACAACGCTTGGACACTGCGCAAGTCTGCGCCATTGTCTAACAAATGGGTGGCAAAGGAGTGTCTGAGTTTGTGCGCGCTGACATCGATCGGAATCTCGGAGTGATCCAGGTACTTCTTCACCACGCTATGAATGGAGGTGCGTGACATGCGTTTGCGTAACTTCGAAACAAAGAGCGGCCCTTCATGGACGCTCGCTTTCAGTCGATAACGCTGCACCGCATCGAGCGCGTGCTGCCCGACAGGACAGAGACGTTCCTTCCTGCCCTTCCCTAACACACGGATTGTCTCCTGGTAGGTGTCCACATCTTCCACATTCACATTCGACAATTCCTCCAGGCGCACGCCTGTGCTGTAGAAGAATTCCAGGATGGCACTGTCACGTTCCCCCACCCAGACGGGCGCTTGTTTCGGCTGCTCGATCTTCATGGGAAGCGCCAGCAGGTCCTCGATCTGTTTCAGAGTGAGGACGACCGGAAGCTTCTTCTCCAGCTTGGGAAGGAGCACTTCCTTCAATGGGTTCGGCTCCACCCCATGACGATCCTTGAGGAACTTGTAAAACGAACGGAGCGCGGCGAAGTGCATGCGAATCGTCGTGCGAGCCCGCTCTTGTTTCATCATCTCGAAGAGGTAAGCACGGAAATCATCCGCTTCGCATTGTTCCCAAGACTTGAAGCCGAGGGGATGCTCGTTTCGGAAACGTTCCAGGGCGTGGACGTAGTTTCTCAAGGTCTTTTCTGACGCGTTCTTCTCCACGCGCATGAACTCCAAGAAGGCGTCCACCTTCGCATCGGAGACGGCTTCGGATGAAGAATTCTGAGGATCTGCCATGGTTAAATGCCTTTTGACGGCCCCTGTCGCATCGGTCAGGTTAGCATACGATGCTGACGAAACGAATCATTCCTTGTCTCGATGTGACCGGAGGCCGTGTGGTCAAGGGGACGCAGTTTGTCAATCTGCGAGACGCCGGCGATCCCGTGGAGTGCGCGATCGAGTATGAGCGTCAGGGCGCGGATGAACTCGTCTTTCTCGACATCACCGCGTCCTCCGATGCTCGCAAGACCATGGTCGAGGTGGTGGAAGAAACGGCCCGCCAATGCCACATGCCTCTCACCGTCGGTGGCGGCATCCGCACGGTCGAAGACATGCGCAAGATGCTCCTTGCTGGTGCGGACAAAGTCAGTGTCAACACGGCCGCCATTCACCGGCCTGAAGTCCTCGCCGAGGGGGCACGGGCATTCGGCGTGCAATGCATCGTCCTTGCCATTGATGCGAAACGCAATGAATCCGGAAGCTGGACCGTCTACACCCACGGCGGCCGCAACCCCACGGAACTCGATGCCATCGAGTGGGCGAAGACAGGCGAAGCGTTAGGAGCCGGGGAAATTCTTCTCACGAGCATGGACGCGGACGGCACCAAGGACGGCTATGATCTCGAACTCACCCGCACCGTCAGTGAGGCCTTATCCATACCCGTGATTGCCAGCGGTGGCGTAGGAACGTTAGATCACCTCGCCGATGGGCTGACCACAGGCAAAGCGGATGCGGTGCTCGCGGCGAGCATCTTTCACTTTGGCGAATACACGATCGCTGAAGCCAAGACCTATTTGCAAAGCCGAAATATTCCCGTGCGTCCCTTCCAAGAACTGACCACGGCGTGACCGGAGATATTTTCAAGTGACAAGCCGCAAAATCGGCTATTAGGGTATCCTCAATGAACAAGGATGATAGAGTCTCAAAGATCTGGGCGATTCTGTTGGGAATACCGGTCCTGATAGGATGCTTAACGTCCCTTCAAGCCGCCACTGTCAATTGCTCGAATCTCACCGAAGACGGGAATTCCGCGCTTCTCTGTGAAGGCGATGGGCAACCGATGCCTGCCGGTTGCTTTGCTCGTCTTGGCACGTTTCTCTTTGCTGCCGATATTGAAATCTTGTTAGCGTCCTCTGGCATTCAAGGCGTGATCGCCGCGATGGAGCCGTTTGGCGATGCCTTCTCCGTGGGTCAAGGTGCAGAACAAGTATCTGGCAAGTTGGAGGTCGAAGCCAGACAAGCGGTGCCTTCCGATGGCAGTGGCCCATTTGGATCTGCGCCCGTGCATTTGCTCGTTCTCAACGGACCCGACGTCGAAGCATCGACAGAG